>NZ_RDBW01000018.1:0-131068 GCF_003934235.1 Pseudoalteromonas sp. J010
GGACTACCGTTTACGAGTGGTGCTGTATCAAAACTCGCGATGAAAGATGCGCTTCAGCATGATGTCTTTCTGAGCACTTTACTTCCATTTACAACGATAGGGACAGCTATTCTAATGCTAAGATTCTTAGAGTTAATTCAGAAAAAGCGGTTAGAGAAAGCATCCGTGACTGACACTGGTATTTTCCAATATTGTTCGTATATGGGTCTTATTATTTCGTCTTTTGCCATTACGTTTTGGTTGTTTTCAGTTGAGTTTGAATTACAAAAACTCTTTATTAAAGAAGTTTTTTGGGGGAGCGCATGGCCTGGACTACTTGCGCTAATACTATATTTCCCAATAAGAAAACTATTAAATCGTTTAGATGCGATCCCAGCTGGAGACATTGGGATAGCATACGCAGAAGTGGGTCGCTTTACGACCAAAGGAGTGAGTACGGTTTGTAAAGAAACGAATTTTATTTTTCAAGAAATACGCCTTATGGGGCAAGCTACTGTTGAGCAGATACGTGAGAAAGGAGAAGGTAGGGCGGGCGGCCAGCGCTTAAAGTCTATTATCTCACCCTCTCCGGGAGCTATATTCACAATACTGTTTTTGGTTTTTATAGTGATAGCGCTTATCGAGTATTTTTACAATTAGAACTATAGGGTATGATAACCGACATTTTTAATATCCTGCACTTGAGGTGGATATGTGCGAGCTTTTAGGGATGTCGGCAAATGTACCGACGGACATTTGTTTTAGCTTTTCTGGTTTATTAGAGCGAGGCGGTAATACTGGGCCACATAAAGATGGTTGGGGTATTACCTTTTATGAAGGTAAAGGGTGTCGGACATTTAAAGACCCTGAGCCCAGTTGCCAGTCGGAAATCGCTAAATTGGTAAAAGCCTACCCGATTAAAAGCGTATCAGTGATCAGTCATATTAGGCAAGGTAATCGCGGCCGAACCTGTTTAGAAAATACTCACCCATTTACGCGGGAATTGTGGGGCAGAGAAATTACTTATGCGCACAATGGTCAACTGTCTGATTACAAAGACTTAAAAACAGACTTTTATCGCCCAGTGGGCAATACCGATAGTGAGTTGGCCTTTTGTTGGATTTTAGACAAGGTGAGAGAAAAGTATCCTAACAGGCCCTCAAATATGGTGTCAGTGTTTAGGTACATAGCCAAACTTGGGCACACACTTAGGGAGAAAGGAGTGTTTAATATGCTGATCACCGATGGTATTTATGTCTTAGCATATTGCACCAATAACTTACATTGGATAACGCGTAGAGCACCATTTGGTAAAGCAACCCTTATTGACGCTGACATGGTTGTTGACTTTCAAAAGGAAACAACTCCAGACGATGTGGTAACGGTAATAGCGACTCGACCGCTAACAAACGATGAACAATGGCAAAAACTACAGCCAGGTGAGTTTGCACTATTTAAGCTCGGTGAAAAGGTATAAGTTGCATTAGTTCCTTGCCATCAGCCTACTAGGCATTTGGCAAGGGTCAAACCGAATAATTTTTCGCATCAGTAGCTAGACTAAGCGCTAACTGCACCTAACTCTTGATACGTAGGCTGCCACTTAATGTGAATCTAGAAACAATGTGTTAGCTCATTGCTTATCTACACCTCAGGTTATCTAGCTATCTGATTTTGCCTTTAAGGTTTTCAGCTCTATTTGAAATTGTTCCATCCCATCCTTTCCTTTATACATTTTCACAAGCATGTGATCATGATCGGGGGCAAACCATGCTATGGCTTGACGGTCACTGTCGTCATAAATGCGCTTAACTTTTATTGTTTTTACATTTCCAAACGGGAGGGTTATTGTTTCTTCGCCTGCAATTTCAAAGTCATAGCTACGTTGACTGCCTTTTTTGTCAATAATTGGATAGCTAAATTTGGTTTTGCCAGACTTTAAATCTTCCCTCAATTGTACTTGATAGCTAATCAAATCTTGTTGATTTTCGAGCCACTTTACTTTTAACGGATATTTTTCTTCGCTCGAGGTAATGGCATGATTTTGATGATCGAACTTAATTTTATAGCTTTTATCAGGTCCTGTACCTTCACGCTTCATACTATAGTGAAGTGGGCTGATGACATGATCTGATAGCTTAAATAATGACTCCTCAATACGCACATCTGAAAAGATCATCCATTCTATGTCACTTTTATATCGCACTGCATAAGTGGACTCTGCTACTTTGGTGAGTGTCCGAGTTGCTGTGCCATGTACTTCCCCTTTGCGAGAAACTTGGTATTCTGCGTGATATTCTTTTAGAGGATTGGCAATCGTGGAGGTGGAAAGTAGAGCGCTAATACCAATTAGCACAGCGCTCCATTTTTTATTCTTTGATGTACGGCGCACCTTGAACTGGTAAGGTTTTGTTGTCAAAAACAGCATATTCTGCTTCCATGGTTAGTCTTTGTTCGCTGAACCATTTGACCACCAAAGGGTAAAGAATATGTTCTTGCTTATGAACACGTTGTGCTAGTGACTCTGCCGTATCACCGGGAAGAATTGCAACCTTGGCCTGGCAGACCACAGGACCGCCATCTAACTCTTCTGTGACAAAGTGAACGCTAGCACCATGTTCTGCATCGTTAGCATCGATAGCTCTTTGGTGGGTGTTCAGCCCTTGATACTTAGGCAACAAAGAAGGGTGAATGTTCAACATTTTTCCCTCAAATTTTTGCACTAAATATGGAGTTAGAATACGCATAAATCCTGCTAATACAACCAAATCAGGTGTAAAGCGCTCAATTAATTGACCAAGCGCAACGTCATAGTCCTCGCGTGAGGCAAATTGCTTATGGTCTAATACTTCGGTTGTTATGCCGGCCTGTTGGGCTCTGATCAAACCATAGGCACTGGCTTTATTGCTGACGACAGCTGCAATTTCGCCGTTTATATAGCCTGACTTACAAGCGTCGATAATCGCTTGTAAGTTTGACCCGCTACCAGAAATTAATACAACCAGGCGAGTTGGTGCCATTACTCGGCACCACCTAAGATCTCAACTTGTTCTTCACCTGCTTGTGCGTTTTGGATCTCACCAATGTGCCAAGCATTTTCACCTTGTGCTTTTAGTATTTCAAGGCTCTGCTCTAGTTTGTCAGCTGGAACTACTAGCACCATACCGACACCACAGTTGAATGTGCGGTACATTTCGTGAGTTGCGATGTTGCCATTTTCTTGTAACCAATTGAAGATTGCAGGCCATTGCCAGCTATCCCCTTTGATCACTGCCTTTGCTGACTCAGGCAGCACGCGAGGGATATTTTCCCAAAAACCACCACCTGTGATATGCGAAAGCGCGTGCACATCGACTTCTTTTAACAATGCTAAGATTTGTTTTACGTAGATGCGCGTCGGCTCTAGTAGGTGTTCACCCAGTGTTTTACCTTCGAACTCTGCGTTGGTGTCTGCGCCAGAAACCTCTAGTACCTTGCGGATCAGTGAGTAACCGTTGGAATGGGGACCACTTGAACCAAGCGCAATTAGTTGGTCGCCTGACGCAACTTTAGTCCCGTCAATAATTTTAGACTTTTCTACAACACCGGTACAAAAGCCAGCCATATCGTAGTCATCGCCTTCGTACATACCAGGCATTTCTGCTGTTTCACCACCGATAAGTGCACAACCAGATAACTCACAGCCTTTACCGATACCAGATACAACGTCTGCTGCAACGTCAACGTCTAACTTGCCAGTGGCATAGTAATCCAAGAAGAATAGGGGTTCAGCACCTTGGACAATAAGATCATTAACACACATAGCAACTAGGTCGATGCCTACCGTATCATGTTTTTTTAAATCGATAGCTAAGCGTAGCTTAGTACCAACACCGTCAGTGCCAGCAACCAAAACAGGCTCTTTATACCCAGTTGGGAGTTCACATAGTGCACCAAAACCTCCAATACCGCCCATGACTTCTGGACGGCGAGTTTTCTTCACTACGCCTTTAATTCTTTCGACCAATGCGTTGCCCGCATCGATGTCAACGCCAGCGTCTTTATAACTAAGAGACTGTTTTTGTTCGCTCACAGGTTTTCCTCAAAAGTTGCTAGATAGATTTGCTTAGAAACGCCGACATTTTACAACAATTGCATCTGGGCGGCTAGCGACTTTGCGAGAAACCCTTTGTATGTGGTCAAAGGTCCTCGATTTATTTGTGAGTCTAGTATAGGAAAGTGCTAGATGTTTGCTTTCAATGTAAAGGTATTTGACTTGCGTTAGATCAATATTCAGTGGCGGCAGGAGCGTACTATGAAGACAGACCCAATCAAGCAGTAACTTCATGAGATTATTGAAGAACACTGTTGTTAAAGGCGCATTGATTGGGTTTTCTAAACACGAGAATGCGTTTTATACCACCACGATTAATGGGACTAAAAAGATGAATATTGAACGCCATAGTTTAGCAAAAGAGCTACCAGAGTTTAAAGATAGAATTCACGAACTTAAATTGTCAGATGGACACTTCTCAAGGCTATTTAAAGACTATCACGAAGTAGATAATGAAGTGATCCGAATTGAGGATGGTGTAGAACACTCAAGTGATGAATATTTAGAGTCGCTGAAAAAAAAGCGCCTATGGTTAAAAGATCAACTATATAGCATTCTTAAAAGTGCTGAGTGACGATATATAACAATGCGGGCTAAGCTGGCCCGCATGCCTGCCTTTGCTTATCTTTTGCCTCCATTGATGCTGTTTTGAGCAGGATCAAAATTCTTATCTATACTGTAAACATTGTACTCCTTTCACGATATATCCTTTGATTGCACTCACTTTGGTCATTGCTGGTAGCTTTATTATGGGATTAGCGTTTTCTCCAGCAATTAAGATCTGCCGTATGACTTCGTCCATGGGGTGGCGTGTTTTGTTGATCCTAATGGCCTTGTTTGAGCTTGGTTACGTAAGCTTTGCGTATTTTATGTATGCTCATCTAGAGAGCATTAGCATTATTGAGCAAGGATTGAGCCTCATCTTATTCTTAGGGTCAATTTTCGTGTTTGTTGTCAATTGCCTTAGCTTGACGAGCTTGCGTGAGCTAGACGAGATAGCAAAACAAGCAAAATATAACGCGGAGCATGATTTTTTAACCGATCTTGAAAATCGGCAGCGCTGTATCGATGCGATAAATGAACGGAAATTACGACAAGTTGATTTCAGTGTTATTCTAGTCGACCTCAATAATTTTAAGCAGATAAACGATGCCAAGGGCCATTTTTTTGGTGATAAATTACTGGTAGCACTTGCGAATAAAATGCGCGCTGCACTATTACCGCGAAGTCAATTATATAGGATGGGTGGGGATGAGTTTATTATCATTATGGATGTCAGTGATGCCAACTGTATCTATTCACAAAATAATGCTTTGCTAAGCGAACTAAGGTCGGGGATCGAAATAGAAGACTTAGAACTAGATGTTACCTATAGTGCAGGTGCTAGCTTATGGACAAAGCAACGACAGCTAGGGGTCTTTGATCTATTGAAACAAGCTGATATAGCAATGTATTCGGCAAAACACAGCCGCCAAAGTATCGTTATTTTTGACGAAGAGCTTCACGAAGGAGTTGAAGCTGAGTTTCAATTACTTACAAACCTAAAAACGGCATTGGCACGGGGGGAGTTAACGCTTTATTATCAGCCGATTGTGTGTACACAAAGCGGCGATATTTATGGTGTGGAGGCATTACTGCGGTGGCCGCAAGCTGACGGCACTGTGATTATGCCTGATAAGTTTATTACATTGGCTGAGCGTAACAACTTAATTAAGCAATTGAGTGCGTTTGTTATTAACCGTGTGTTTCAGGACTTAGTAATTTTGCTGGAAGTACATTCAAGTTTAGAAGTGCATATTAATCTTTCATGCCAAGACTTTGTGGAACAAAATTTGATAAGCACACTAGCAATGTTGCTAGATACGCACCAAATTGATCCTAAGCATGTTGTTTTCGAATTAACCGAAAGTACGGTAATGCAGGAAGTCGAAAAAGCACGAAGCCTGATTGAAACCTTAATTGAAATGGGATTTTCGGTGAGTATTGATGACTTCGGTACTGGTTTTTCCTCCTTTTCAATTCTCAAGGAGTTGCCAATCTCACAAATAAAGATTGATGGCTCTTTTGTCAGTCTCAGCCATGAGAGTGAGAAAGATCAAGCGATTGTAGAAACCAGTATGTTTCTTGCTCGTAAACTTAACTGTAGTATAGTCGCCGAAGGTGTTGAGAGCGATGCCTGTTTACAGTACTTATCCCGCTTGGGTTGCCCTTACATCCAAGGCTTTCAAGTTTGTGAACCGCTATCATTGAGCGAGTGTATCAAATGGATGAACTCAAGATTAATGGTCAAAGGAGCGATGAAGCGCCTAGATGGGCGATAGCTAGAAAGTCAGTTTTGGTCTTGGCGGCACAAAACCATACATCTGCTCGAAGCCCGGTATTTCATTTTCCCAAATCGGTATTTCTTCACCGATATAAGCACGAAATGCGTCGAGGAATAGGCGTGTTCTTACAGGGAGATCACGATGAGGGTAAAGTGCGTACATCGCTGCAAAATCAATCAGCTTTGTCTCGGTAAGCAGTGGCTGCAGTTTTCCGTCGGCTACCTCTTGGCCAACTAAAAATGCGGGGGCGACGATGTAACATGTTCCGGATAGCACGCTTTCTAAAAGAGTATCACCATCATTCGTTCTGAAGATACTCTTAATTGGCATTTGTTGCTCTTGGTTATTTTCATCCAAATAAGTAATGCTGGTGAAACGTAATGCGTCACTGGCGTAGCTTGCAGCTGGGAGTTGAGTTAATTCTTCAAGTGTCGTCGGTGTGCCATGTGTTTTTAAAAAGGTTGGGCTGGCTACTATCAAAAAACGATTACGTGCGATGCGCCGTGCTATCAAAGAAGAGTCTTTTGGCTCGCCGACACGAAAAGCTAAGTCAAATCCTTCACCGACTAAGTCAACCAGCCTGTCTTCTAGCCTGAGCTCGACTTCAACGTGAGGAAAACGTTTTTGGAAATCATTAATAACCGGCTGTACATAGCGTCTACCGACAACTGTTGAGCTGGCGATTTTGAGCAATCCCTTTGGCTCTGTGTGGTAATTTTGCGCGATCCGCTGTGTATCACTTAGCAGTAAACGCAGCTCTTCAGCTTTTTTTACCATTTCAGATCCTGCTGAGGTTAATGAAAAAGAACGTGTTGTTCTATTCATTAGCCTTACTCCAAGCTCTTCTTCAAGCTTGGTCATCTGCTTGGAAATGACTGAACGGTCAATGTTGCGAAGTTGTGCGGCGCTTGCAAATGAACCGCGTTCTACAACGTCTAAAAAGATTAATAATCGGCTGCTAATATCCATAGTGCAAAAAAGTTCACTGGTACTGATGCCATTGTGACACTAAACAATTGGAATTGCGAGGGGCATATTTACACTAATAAAGTTGTGGCAAATAGCTAACAATGGTTTAATGAAAATAGACGCATAGCTTCTAAGCGTATTACATTATTTTGAAGCATAACGTAAAGGCACAAGATGAAAGCAGTCCGATTCAAACATACAAATGGACTTACCTTCGAGCAGGGAGAGATTAATTTACCCGAGGCGAACGATGATCAAGTTTTGATCAAAGTTGAGCATGTTGGTTTAAGCTTTATCGATACTAAAGTCGCCAATTGTCCTTGTGAAGACACACCAAATCGTGTGTTTGGTATTGACGCGGTAGGCACTGTTGAGAAAGCTTGTAAAACAGGCTTTCCTGAACCCGGCACTCGGGTATTTTGGCATGGAGATATACGTGAGCAGGGCACAATGAGCGAATTTGCAATCGTCCCTAGTCATGCCTTAACTGTGTTACCAGCCAATGTCGATGGTAAACTTGCAGCCGCGGCAATCGCGCCGGCTATGTGTGCATTAATCGCGCTATTCAAATTACAGCTGAATCGTGGTGATACCATACTTATTGAAGCGGCACATCATCCAGTTGGACAAATGGCGGTACAGTTTGCAAAGCAGCTCGGAGTTGGTGTTGCTGCTTGTACACAGGCAAAGCATAAAAAGCTGGTGGAACAACTAGGTGCAGATCTGGTTTATACAGAAGATAATCTGTCTGCTTTAGCCGAGAGGTTACAGCAACATTTTGGTGAAGCAGAGGTTCAAGGTGCATTAGACCTTACCGGTACACAAACACAGCAATTGATCAATCATTTGGTTTTTTGTGGACGAGTGAGTTGTTTAGCTGGGTTACCTGCAATTGAACAGCATGTATTGATGAAAAAGGCACCTAATATTGGCATTGTATCTTTATGTGGGAGCTGGCTTTCTAACAGTGTCTGTGCACAGCAAAGAATGGCATTTATTGGCAATGTACTGGCCGAAAAGCTAGAAAAAGACGAAGTAAAGTTGTCCCACTTAGGATCCGTCCTAGCTAATAACGACACTCTCATCGAGACACTCGATAAGCTTGCTGATGATGAAAATATTACTTTCTTCTGTGCTGAAATGCCGTTTAACTAATTCTTGCTTTTTAGGGTGCCAAGGCTGCGTGTAAGCCCAGCCTTGCACTTCTACAATATTTGATACATTTTCTGACATTTTTTCTTATCTGAACACCGTATACTCAAGCTACCACTAGGCTATGGCAGTTAAGTGCAGTAAATCCTTCTGTCCATGCTGTTAGTGGTGCTTGTACCGTATTAATACCAATTTGACTCAATACTTGCTCAATTTGAAGGAGTAAGTCTGGCGCGAACTACGTTAAGATTTTTTGTCTGGAAATAGATCGTTTAGTTAAGCGGATCGGTATTAATCGTGTCATCTCATATTTTATAATAGGTTTATTGATGTCAACACAGCATCAATTTGGTGCGAATTGATATGTTTATTTGCACTCGTCAAATTGGATAGACTAGTGCCCAAGGTTTAATAAGGATTAAACGATGAAAAAGTTACTCATTATTTTTAGTTTACTCGTTTTTTCGAGTATTGCTGTGGCGAATACTTCTCCATACACGCTAATCAATCAAGTAGGCGATAAGCTTTTTACAGATATTAAAGCGGTAAATAAAGAAGGAAAGGCAACTGAAACCGAAATGAAGGGGATTGTACGTAGTCGCCTTATGCCACACATTGATGTGAAGTTTGTTTCTTTCAAGCTGCTTGGCAAGCATATCAAAGGGCTAAAAAGAGATGAAGCGGTCGACTTTATTAATGCCGTTGACGATTATTTAGTAGCAACTTATGCCAGCGCACTTTTGCAGTATAAAGGGCAGGAGGTGATATTTGAAGAGTTGCCAGTTTCTGACGGCTCTGATTTTGCTACGGTAAAAGTTGTGATCAAAGAGCAAGCAAAGCCTGATATCGACATGCACTTTAAGTTTCGCCAAAGTAAAGATGGCACTTGGAAAGTTTATGACATGGTAGCTGAAGGCATTTCTCTACTGAGTGCGAAGCAAAAAGAAATCACCATGCGGATCTCTGAAGTAGGTTTGGCACAAGTCACCGCTGAACTTAAGAGCAAAGCATAAAACGAATTACTTCCCCCGACTTTGAAGTAACCAAAAGAGCACAGTATCGTTGAGTGCTCTTTTTTTTTGTTATTCACTCAACCTTGTTTAATAGTGGTTTACCCACCCTTGCTGCATCAAGGTTTTCGCAGGTGACAGTAGCTATTTGTTTAAGTGCTTCTTTAGTAAAAAAACCTTGATGGCCAGTTACTAATACATTAGGAAAGCTTACTAATCGAGAAAAGATGTCATCTTGAATGATCTCTTCACTGTGGTTTTTGAAAAAAAGTTCGGACTCTTGTTCATAAACGTCTAAACCAAGATAACCGAGTTGTTTTGACTTAAGTGCTGAGATACAGGCTTTACTGTCTAATAACGCACCTCGACTGGTGTTGATAAGCATCACTCCTGGTTTCATTTTTGCAAATGCAGCATCGTCAATAATATGATAGGTGTGTTCATTTAATGGACAGTGCAGGCTGATTATATCTGACTGTGCGAGCAAAATATCCAAAGAAACAAGGGTGTATGGCCCTTCACCAATATTGGGGTCGTAAACCAGTACATTCGCCCCAAAACCGTTAAGAATGCTAACCAGTGCCTGGCCGATTTTCCCACAACCAACAACACCAACAGTCTTGTTGTAAATATTGAAGCCTAATAGGCCGTTTAGATCAAAGTTATCTTCTCTGACTCGATTATAGGCTTTATGTGTTTTTCTGCTCAATGTTAGCATTAAGGCAATGCAATGTTCGGCAACCGCTTCGGGACTGTAAGCGGGCACTCTTACCACATCTATGTTGTTTGCCGTTGCAGCCTTAATATCTACATTGTTAAATCCAGCGCAGCGAAGGGCAATTGTTTTGATGTTATATTCTTTGAGTGTGGCGATAACATCGGCATTCACAATATCATTTACAAAAACGCAAATGGCATCATATCCTTGGCACAGGGCTACGGTATTTGGATTCAGAGATTCATTGATAAAACAAAGCTCAAGAGCTGAAAATGGCTCAATGGCTTGCTTAAAAAATGGCACTTCATAGTTTTGCGAACTGAATAGGGCGATTCTCATGGTTAATGTGGCTCTCTATCACTGATTTTAGCGTTTCTGGTTTTGTTCTTGGCGCATATCTAGATACTAGCATGCCATCAGAGTTTATTAGAAACTTAGTAAAATTCCATTTAATCGCGCGATTTTGCGCAATACCTCGGGTATGAGATTTTAAATAGCTAAATAAAGGGTGAGCATCCGGTCCGTTAACTTGTGTTTTAGTACAAATCTTAAAGCTCAAATTAAAGTGCGTATTATAAAACTCTTTGAGCATTTCATCTTCAAGTGGCTCATTACGGCCAAATTGATTGCATGGAAACGCCAGCACCTCAAAACCAAATTGTTTGTACTTGTTGTGTAGCTTTTCTAGTGCTGATAATTGCGGGGCAAAGCTACATTTGCTAGCAATGTTTACGATGAGCAGCGGTCTACCCGCAAATGATTGTAGCGGTATAACTTGTCCATCAATAAGCTGTGCACTAAAACGATAAATACTCTCCATCCTTTCAGGCTCCGTGTGTTTTCTTTATGTTATTCGGTATCAAAGCAGTTTTTTCATTTGCTATGACAGAGGTGCTCGGGTATAAAAACTCCATTCTTATTAAGATAACAATGAAATAGGACAGAAATATGTCAGTGAGAGTCGCTTTTTTAGGGTTGGGTGTCATGGGTTACCCGATGGCAGGACATTTGCAAAATGCAGGTTATCAAGTCACGGTATATAACCGTACGACAAGTAAGGCTGAAAAGTGGGCTTCAGAATATCAAGGAAGTTTTGCTGCAACACCAAAAGCTGCGGTGACTGACTGTGATTTTGTATTCATGTGTGTGGGCAATGATGATGATTTACGTTCGGTAATATACGGCGATGATGGTGTGCTGGCGGGAATTAAATCTGGTGCAGTGCTGGTGGATCATACCACTACATCAGCAAAAGTCGCCCGTGAAGTCGCACAAGAAGCGCAATTACAAGGGGTTGAGTTTCTAGATGCTCCGGTATCGGGAGGACAGGCCGGAGCTGAAAATGGCGTATTAACAATTATGGTTGGTGGTCAAACTAGCACGTTTGAAAAAGCACAACCAGTCATGGCTGCATTTGCAAGATTCAGCCAGTTAATTGGTGAAGTCGGTGCTGGACAGCTTTGTAAAATGGTTAATCAAATCTGTATCGCCGGAGTAGTACAGGGGTTAGCAGAGGGACTACATTTTGCAAAACAAGCAGGCTTAGATGGCGAAAAAGTGATTGAAACGATTGCCAAAGGCGCAGCAGGGTCATGGCAAATGGAAAATCGCTATAAAACCATGTTAGCAGGAGAGTATGAATTTGGCTTTGCTGTTGATTGGATGAGAAAAGATTTGGGCATTGCACTGGATGAGGCAAGAAGTAACGGTTCAAATTTAGCGCTTACAGCGTTGGTTGATCAGTACTATGCAGACGTTCAAGCGTTAGGCGGAAATCGCTTCGACACATCAAGCCTACTTGCTCGACTTGATGCTATCCACGACAAGAAATGATGGTGTAATCTGAGGCGAATTTATACACAAGTAGCTGGCTATTGGCAGGGAGTTAAACGCTGTTAGCGTCAGATTTACTCTTTCAAATTGAGCAAGTATTAAGTCAAATTGGTATTATCCGAAGCTCAGGTTACTTGGGTGCTATATTAGCGATAAACTGCTGATGTAGCGCCTCTAGGTTATCAAGTATTGCTGTCTTTGCGCCGATATTCGTGTGTGCTAGCAAAGCTTTGAGCGTAGCCGGCGATTGTAAATCAGCCAGTGGCTTTGCGGTGCGCCAATGACTGATATGCCACGGTTCGGCAGCAACACCACCACGAAAACGGTCGTAAGGTCGGTAAAAACCATAGCGTTCGAGGTTGCTGTCTAGCCACAGAGAGAATTCGTATTGATGCCCGCCTTCCTGGTACTCCCACGGCTCAAGCTGCAATGATTGCTGTGCTGGTAGTCTATCCCTCGCGTATACATCTATATCTGTGCCAAAATGGTGGCGGCTTGCTCCTGGAAGGGCAGAAAACAGCATGATAGCTCTGACTTTTTCTATTTCAGACAGTTCACTCAAATCTACAGCTTGGTTGTTCAAGTCAAGCACCGGCCGTCGCATGGAGAACTTATGCTCCCATATCGATTTTTGCCTTTCAAAGCTGCGAAATGCTGAAGCCATGTAAAGCGTGAAACCGGCCAGTTTTGCAGCGTTGATAAGGGATGCCAAATCATCCACAATCTCTCGGTGCACATGACGACCGTTATAGCATATGAGATGCGATTCATTCACCCCACATGCTATACACTGTGCCGTCGTTAAGGAGCGGCTAGGCAAGTAACTTCTCCAAGATTTTTTCATAGATCAATGCGAGTTGGTCTAGATCTTTACAACTTACGCATTCGTTCACTTGATGAATGGTCGCATTTATCGGGCCAAGCTCAATGACTTTACAGCCTGTTTGTGCGATGAAGCGCCCATCAGAGGTGCCACCGGAAGTCTCAGGGGTTGTTGTTCTTCCCGTTACTTCTTGAATGGCTGCTATGGTTACATCGAGTAATGGGCCTGGCTCAGTTAAAAACGGTAGACCGTTTAATATCCAATCAAGTTCGTAATCAAGCTGGTGTTTATCCAAAATCGCAGTCACACGTTGCTTGAGTTCTTCGGCAGTTACCTCAGTGCTAAAGCGAAAGTTAAACTGAACTTGTAGGGTGCCAGGGATAACATTGCCGGCACCGGTTCCGCCATTAATATTAGATACTTGGAAGCTAGTTGCTGGAAAAAACGCATTGCCTTTATCCCACTCTGTATCGCTCAACTCCGCAATTGCTGCTGCGGATAAGTGGATTGGATTTTTAGCGAGGTGTGGATACGCGACATGACCCTGCTTTCCTATCACTTTAAGGTGTCCTGTGAGTGACCCGCGACGACCATTTTTAACCACATCACCAAGCTCATGACGAGATGAGGGCTCACCGACTAAACACATATCAATTTTTTCGTTTCGCGCCTCAAGTAAGTCGACAACGCGAGTCGTCCCATTCACAAATGGGCCTTCTTCATCAGAGGTGATCAAAAAAGACAAAGATCCTTTGTGATTAGGGTGGTTATTAATAAACCGCTCCGTGGCAACAACCATCGCAGCAAGTGAGCCTTTCATATCGGCAGCGCCACGCCCATGTAGCATATCTCCTTCAATCGTTGCTGCAAATGGCGGATGTTGCCATTGGCTCTCGTCGCCAACAGGTACAACGTCGGTGTGACCGGCAAAGCAAAAGTGTGGCCCACTTGTCCCTTTTCGTGCCCATGTATTGAGCGTATCGACAAAAAAGTGTTCTTCTACATTGAACCCTAATTTTGCTAGACGCTCGTTAATCAATTGCTGGCACCCTGCATCGTCGGGTGTGACTGAAGCCCGTTTGATCAAGGTTTGTGCAAATTCTACTACTTCACTCATCAGGCAAAAATCTCATCATATTGAGCTGCTTTAAAGCCTAAGTGGTATTGACCTTGATAAAGTAAGATTGGACGTTTGATCATTGCTGGCGCATCTAGTAAATGCTGTTTTGCACTCGTTTCACTTAAATTCTGCTTTTGCTCATCGCTTAGCGCACGATAGGTGGTACCGCGTTTATTTAACACATTTTCCCAGCCTAAATGTTCAAAAAAAGTAGCGAGCAGGGCTTCGTCGATCCCTTCTTTTCGATAGTCATGGAAAGTAAACTCGATATTGTTGTCTTGAAGATATTTTTTTGCTTTTTTAATGGTATCGCAGTTGCTGATCCCATACATCATAACTGTCATAAAGCACACGCCCTCGCAATGGTTATTATCGGCTCTTTGGCCGCTGTAACTTGTTTTAAAGGATAATAACATGCACCAAGTTTTTGTGCATTGAGTAGCACAATTGCCGCCATTGTTTTTGCTTCACTTAGAGGAACATCGTAAAAACATAGTGGCTCACCGAGCGCGACCTTAGACTTACCAAAGCTATTAGCTTTAAGGTATTCAGGCTTGGTGAACTCACTACTGATGTCAAGGCTTAGTAACATTTTAAGGCCGTTGTTTGCCTGCACAATATACTCGCAGCCATTTCTGCGCGTTTGGAGTAGCTGGCCGTGACAAGGAGAAAGCAGCAGTGGCACTCGAACCTGTACGCATACACCAATTCCCAATGCCCCCGATGCAATTACTGCGTTTGAGTGTGCTGAGAGCGGAAACACCTTACCGGTGAAAGGGCTAGGAATATGTGCGATAGGGTTGGCAATTTGTGATATTGGTCGATACTGAATAGTTGGTGAAAGTTCAATCAAAGTAGTAAATACCCGTCTTTTTTAAGCGCTTGTATAGCATGTTGAATTTGGCTCTGCTTCACAAGAATATAGTCTGTATCATACGTTGATAAGGTAAATATTGAGATGTTCGATTTTGCCAGCACGCCAGATATATTTGCCATAATGCCAGTTAAAGAAAATCCAAGTGGTCCTATTACCTCTAGCGCGCGCCAGTGAGTTTCGGCTGCAAGGCTATCGACTTTAAGACTTGACTCACAGACTATGGATAGCTCATCTGATGTTTTGGCTATAAAGAAAATTTCACTGTTTAACACCGCTTGCGGTACTGCTTCATCACAATCTAGGCTATGTATCGTAAATTCTTGCTTGAGCAGCTGCAGTGTTTGCTTTGACATTACCAACCCTTTATTTGGAAAAATACCAAGTGCTTAAAACATAGTATAGTGAAGTCAAATTAAAGGCCAGAGCAGACGGGTAAAAGTAAAAAATTAATTACTGAGAGCTAATACCAATTAGACTTAATAATTGCTTATTTAGAACAACTAAATAAGCAAAATTTTTGTCTGGTTACGACAAAATTTTCTCGCCTCAAAATAGACCACTGAATTAAGATAATTGGTATTAGAATAACCAATGGCTTTTCAGTCACAATTTTCGTGGTTTTTGTGTCGATTTCAATGCAGGGTTATGGCGTTGTATGAGGAAATAGGGCATCCCCAGTAATTATTGTCAAAAAGATATAAATCAAGGTGTACTTTGAGAGGAAAGGGCTCAGTACTGAGCCCTTTGTCTAATAGTAATGATTAAGCTTCGATTTGCGTCGCTTGAATTGCGGTCAACGCGATTGTATATACGATGTCATCGACCAATGCACCCCTACTTAAATCATTGACGGGCTTGCGCATACCTTGCAGCATAGGCCCTATGCTGATCAGCTCAGCACTTCGTTGTACAGCCTTATATGTAGTATTACCAGTGTTCAGATCTGGAAAGACAAATACGGTTGCTTTACCAGCCACTTTGCTGTTTGGTGCTTTTTTCCGCGCGACATTTTCCATTATTGCGGCATCATATTGAAGTGGCCCGTCTATATCTAGATCGGGGCGTTTTTCCTGTGCAATTTCTGTTGCAGCTCTCACTTTTTCCACATCAGCACCTTGCCCAGAAGTACCAGTACTGTAACTGATCATTGCAACTCGCGGTTCGATACCAAATGCTGCAGCTGAGTCAGCTGACTGGATGGCGATATCTGCTAATTGCTCCGCAGTGGGATCAGGGTTAATCGCACAGTCACCGTACACTAATACTTGATCTGGTAACAGCATAAAGAATACTGAGCTAACCAAGGATGCGCCAGGCGCGGTTTTTATCAACTGCAAAGGCGGCCTGATAGTATTTGCTGTGGTGTTCACTGCGCCTGATACCAAGCCATCAACTTTGCCTTCAGCTAACATCATAGTGCCAAGAACTACGTTGTCTTGTAACTGCTCTTCAGCAACAACTTCAGTGAGGCCTTTGTTTTTGCGTATCTCAACCATAGGCGCAATATATTTGTGCACTTCATCTTGTGGCGATAATATGGTCACATTTTCATTTAGCTCTACACCTTGCTGCTGGGCGATGCGCTCAATTTCTTCGCGGTCGCCAAGTAACACGGTCTTCGCTATGTTGCGAGCGCCACAAATCGCAGCAGCCTTTATTGTACGAGGCTCATTGCCTTCGGGCAGTACAATTGTTTTACCTGCACGTCTTGCCAGATCAGTGAGCAAGTAACGAAAAGCCGGTGGTGACAGCTTACGAGTTTTGGCAACGCCTTTAGCAAGACCCTCTAGCCACTCACTGTCAATATGGCGAGCATTGTGCTGCTTCACCCTTTCAATACGTTGCTCATCATCACTGGGTACTTCCATATTAAAGTTATGTAGTAGTAATGACGTACGCCATGTATCGGCCTCAGTGGCAAGAATAGGTAAACCAGTATCCATGGCCTGCTCACACAAGGTCATGATCTTCTCTTCGGGCTTAAAACCACCGGTTAATAATATGGCACCAATCTTTGTACCATTCATAGCCGATAAACAGGCTGCGACCAATATATCTGAACGGTCACCTGGAGTGACCAACAGGGCACCTGGGGTAAAGTGGTTCAGAATATTTGATACCGTTCGAGCACAGAAGGTCACGCGGCGCAGACGACGGTGTTCCATGTCACCTGCATTGATGACTTCGGCTTTCATGTAATTACTCAGATCAATAACCCGAGGTGCAACAAGATCAAAGTCCCACGGAATTGCGCCTAACAGCTGAAATGGGTGCTTTCTAAAAATCGGTAGCGACGCTAATCGATTCATTTCATTTTCTAGTTCATCAGGCTTGTACTGATCAACTAAGTCTGCACGTGCTCGACCATCTTCATCCAGTGGTGCATTGACTTTGTTAAAAATACAACCCAGCACGCGGGGGTGGTTGACCCCGCCGTAATTACCCGCGGCGATTTCTAGTCGATCTTCAAGCTCGTCAATGGAGTCATTTCCTGGTGTTAGAACAAAAACAATGTCTGCGCCCAGAGTTTGAGCGATTTCACGATTCACACGTCCAGCATATGGCTGACGACGCGTGGGCACCATGCCTTCAATAATGGCAACCTCATCATCCTGCACCGCACCTTCGAAGCGCTCTACAATTTCCTCTAGCAAGTCGTCGCCTTTACCATCACCAATCATCTGCTCAGCATAGCTCAGCTCAAATGGTGTTGGCGGAGTAATCGTTGACCCCTGTTGTACGATAAGGGTCGATTTTTCTGGACCTGTGTCTTCTTTTCTTGGTTGTGCAATCGGTTTAAAAAAGTTCACTTTGACTGCTTTTTGCTCAAGCGCTCGGACTATACCTACCGAAACCGACGTTAAGCCAACGCCAGTTGAAATAGGAATGAGCATGATACGACGTCCCATTACTATGCTCCTTTTGCAAGTGTTGCAGCGTCGTTTGCGATCACCCACTCTTCATTCGTTGGAATAACCATCGCAACCGGAGAGTGTGTGGCGTCAGTGATAATACCCTGACCACCAAATCGAGCTTTGAGGTTGTGCTCAGCATTTACCTTCATGCCAAGGAAGCTCAGTTGGTTAACCACTTTTTCACGGATAACATCCGAGTTTTCACCGATACCACCTGTGAATACGAGTGCATCTAAACCACCTAACGGGACTAAGAAGCTAGCAATTTGCTTAGCCAAACGGTAACAAAAAATATCCAAGGCAAGACTCGCTTGAGGGTGATTTTCCTGAGCAGCTTCTTCTATAGTGCGGCAGTCATTTGATAGCTCACTGATCCCAAGTAAACCACTTTGCTTGTTCAACAGCGTATCAATTTGCTGGGTTGAGTAGTTTAGGTGGTTGATAAGGAATGAAAATAAACCTGGGTCTATATCACCACTTCGGGTCCCCATAACCAGACCCTCCAGTGGGGTTAACCCCATACTAGTATCGACAGATTTACCATCTTTTATGGCCGTAACAGAACAGCCATTACCCAAATGCGCAGTGATAATACGAGATGGTGCCTGTTGCAACCCTAAAACTTCAATGGCTTGTGCCGATACGTAAGCATGACTAGTCCCGTGGAAGCCGTAACGTCGTACACCATGTTCGCGGTAGAGTGAGTAGGGTAGCGCGTAAAGGTATGCGGTTTGATCCATACTTTGGTGGAAGGCCGTATCAAACACTGCAATCTGCGGTAAATGGGCAAATGCCGCCTGCGCTGCGCGTATGCCAAGTAGATTGGCAGGGTTGTGCAAAGGCGCGAGACTTGCCGTTGCTTCGATTGCTTGAATAACGGAGTCATCAATAATGACTGACTGTGTAAAGCGCTCTCCGCCATGCACTACGCGATGGCCGACAGCGACAAGATCAGCATCTAAAGAAAGATCTTTGATGAGTTTTACAAGTGTAGTGATTGCAACTTGGTGTGCATCACCACTGTTAAGGGGAACGATTTCTTTGTTGCCTTGGAACTTGTATTTTATTTGTGGTGCTTGTTCAGCGAGGCGCTCGCCCAGACCTGATAGTATTTCCTCTCCGGTTGCGTTATCAATGATTGCAAACTTGAGACTGGAGCTTCCACAATTAAGAACCAAAACATGCTGAGATGACATAATGACTTTCCGTTTTGACAATAACAGTTATTGCGTATTAAGCTTAAAGCTATAGCGCATATAAGCTACGCATTTAGACTAAGGTATAGTTGACAGTAAAGACGTCGATTTTACCTCATTTTTTATATAAAAGTTAGCACCTAGGAGTTATGATGCAAAAAAGTCTTATTTCGCAAGTGCAACTTGGACGTCAATACTCAAAAGAGTGGCCTATGCGCAAGGAATTAGCACCACTATTCCCCGAGTTTCGGGTGATAAAGGCGACAGAGCTTGCTTTAAATACTATGCCTATGCTGGCGGTGTTTACTCTATTTCTGCAAACTAGTCAGTTGGGGTACCAATATTTACCACAGGCGATAGCGGTTGCGCTGTTCTTTTTATCGTTGCCTGTTCAAGGGCTGTTATGGTTAGGAAAAAGGGCGGAAACACCATTAAATCCAGCACTGAATTCTTGGTACACAGAGCTTCACCAAAAGATGGTTGCGAATGGCTACGATACCCCTTTATCCTCTAGAAAGCCAAGATATCGGGAATTGGCGAGATTATTGAAAGATATGTTTGAAAAGATGGATAAAGCATTCACCAAAGAAAACCTGTGAGGTAATGTGTAAGCCTACCCCTAAAAACAGTGGGTAGGCTACAGCGTGCAAGCGCTAATTTAGTGAATCACCCTTGGACTTCAACATATCCATGTTAGTTCGTAAGATTGTGCTATTCGTTGCGCTGATATTCATTAATAAAAAATGATAGCGTCACTTCAACTTTATCCATTTTTTGCAATATGTCTAAGTGCTGCTGCTTAAATTTCCACGCAAATGGTGTCATCATGATCAGGTGCTGTACGCAAGTAAAGTCCATAGTGTGAGTCTGTTGTAACTTGGTACGATCAACTAATGTAAAACCAGCAGGGGTGTCCGGCGCTTTGTGTAGTTTCACATCGTCGTAAATGAGAGACTTTAGCTCAAACAGATGATGCTCTGCTGGTGATATCACAAATAAGCTGCCTTTTGGTTTACACAGACGCGCTAACTCTTGATCAAAAATCGGCGCGAAAATACTGACGATAACGTCAGCAAACTTATCTTCAAATGGCGCCTCCTTAATAGACGCGACACTAAACGCGACTTGAGCGTAGCGTTTTGCTGCATAACGTATTGCTGGCTTGGCAATATCTACGCCATATACCGTGGCATTTGGACAGTGACTCGCAATTTCTCGTGTATAAAACCCTTCTCCACAGCCTAAGTCCAATACTTTTTCAGGCGTTTTCTGTGCTATAAGAGAGGCGAGGTTATCTCTTAGAAACTCATAATGGTGGGTTTCAAAAAATGCACGACGTGCAGCCACCATTTCTTGGTTGTCACCAGGCTGTTTAGACTTTTTATTCTGAACTGGCAATAAGTTGACATAGCCTTCTTTGGCTATATCAAATTGGTGATTTTGATCACAGGTATAGCTAGCACCACCTCGAAACAAAGGTAGTTTACAAAGCGGGCAGCGGTAATGGGATATCATTTGTCTAAGTATTCCCTATCAAAAAAGGTTTTAACCCAATGTGGGCGGTATGTAATAAGCAAAGTGATAGCCATGCCATTTAGCATTGCTTCTGGGAACCACATGATGACAGCAAAGTGCAGGTAATTATCTGCAAGCTCGAACCAAGTATAGGCATCGACGGTGTAATAGTACATTGCGCTGAGTAAGATTTTTAAGCACCCGACGGTACCTGCAAATATAAATGCACAGACGAAGATATATACAAAAAAGTGCCTCGGTAGATAATGATAGCAAAGCACAAATAACCCGTAACTAATGTACACTGGGAGTAAAGCGGTAAAGAGCCATAAATTACCAAACTCCGGCAATGAGAAGCCGTTGAAGTAACCATGTAATATACATGCTAAGCTTGCACTTAGCGCACCTAAACGCCAGCCCAGTATAAGGCTTACAGCGGTAACACCCAAAATATGAATATCAAGTTGTGGTAAAATGCCCGCCTTAATTTGCCACAGCAACGTGAGTACGACAGCGCAACTTAACACCCCAGTTTGTCTTGCTGCAACCAGTAATAATTGTTGGTACTCTTGACGATTAAAGCTAAATAAAAATAATCCGAGCGCGGCGATAAAAGTCACGGCTTCTTCCACATGTTAATGAGATTGGCAATACTAGTTCGAGCAAAACTGTGAGTTACAGCTCAATATAGTGCGATCCTATTTGGTTTTCAGATTTACTCAATGTGAGGGAGTACCTTGATGCTAACCGGTTAAAACCTTCTCATCTAGATAAGCTTTTGCCTTAGCGATAGCTACGTAATTGACAAGGTTTACTCCCCTCAAAAAAAGTCACTTCGTTGATATAATACGATCAGAGACTAAAAGTAGCCCAAACTGGGGCGTGATCTGAAGGCTTTTCAATTCCTCTTAACTCGTAATCGATATCACTTTCAAGGCACTTAGCCATCAAAGGCTCTGTAGCGAGTACCACATCAATACGTAATCCACGGTTGTCATCAAAGCCTTTAGAGCGATAGTCAAACCAAGAGTATTTCTCTGTGGCATCAGGTGTTAACTCTCTAAATGTATCTTTGAAACCCCAGTCCAACAAGGTTTTTAACCATTCACGTTCCTCTGGCTGGAAAGAGCACTTTCCGGTTTTTAGCCATCGTTTACGATTTTGCTCACCAATACCAATATCAGCATCTATTGGAGAGATATTAATGTCACCCATCACGACTAAATTTGATTTAGGATCAGCAAACTCATTTAAATGTGTCATCAGATCAGCATAAAATTGTCTTTTATACGGAAATTTTGTTTCGTGGTTAATATTGTCGCCTTGTGGGAAGTAGCCATTCATTACAGTGACCTCAGCGCCAGAGTCACTTTCAAATGTACCACTAATCATTCTACGTTGTGATTCATCAGTGTCGGTTGCAAAGCCTTTTTGAATCACTTTGGCAGGCTTTTTGGAGAGTATCGCAACACCATAATGAGCTTTTTGCCCATGAAAATAAACATGGTACCCCAGTGCTTCGACATCATCTTTAGGAAAAGCTTCATCATGTACTTTGATTTCCTGAAGCCCAATTACGTCAGGTTGATGTTTTTCTATTAATGCTTGTAATTGATGTAGCCTAGCTCTTAGGCCATTAATGTTAAACGAGACAATTTTCATAGCACTCTCTATTGACTTTGCTGTTTTGTGGCAGAGTTTATCATTTAAAAAGAAGAGGATCAGCGATTGAAGGCAATTAACCTGAGCTTTGAGAAATTATTGCCTTTCTATCGGTGAATTTTAGCAATCACCACCACAATCTAAAGGTTGTACCAATTTGATCCGTCAAGTTGAGCTAATGTATTGGACAATGATACTTGTGCTGTGGAGAGTGAAGTGCGCTACAGTAAAATTTATATAGCGCCTAACACCTTTTTTGCAGTTTAAGACAAGAAAAACTGGTTAGTAGCATTTGAATGTACCTAAAACCTAGCTATCGCAGTCGTTGAAGAAAGTGTTTGTCCCGGTATTGGTATATATGAACTTGTTAAATTTTGTACAAGTTTAGGTGTGCCATAGCGATAATTTTACCCTAGTGTAAATAGAACATTAAATAAGCAGTTTTGCATGATTTAGCTGTTTACTTATTCTACATTGTAATTATAATCCGCACCGAATCGTTCATTTGGGGTATATTATGCTTAAATCTCTCTCTTTCTTAGGTCTTGTTTCTCTAGCTTCTTCAACTGCGTTTGCGTCTCAAGTTGAGTACACGCAAGCTGACTCGTCGCCTGCGACAAAAGTGTGCGCTGTTGCTGCGGAGCAGGGGTTCAGTGCAGCACGTAAAGAAGCTGCATCACTAGGCTTATTTATTTCTCGCTTTTCACCGAGCATCAAGTGTAATGGTGAAGATATTCGTGAGTTTGCAAAAGCATCTCAGCGTATTAAAAGGCAAGAAAAGAAAGTTGAGTTAGTTGCTGAAAAATCTGATGTAGCAACTGGATTATGTATTGACGCTGTGCGTCACGGTGTGAATCATTTACGCCTTAGCAATCAACAGGTACGTAACCTTCGTTGTAACGACATGCCTGTTAAGCAGTTTGTTAAAGAATTCAGAAACGCAGCGATCTAATACCATTTGTTCTAAAATTTACTTAGTTGGTATTACTGCTACGTATCAAAATATACCGACGAATAAGGTTGGTAAAAAAATCCGATAAACAGTCGTTTATCGGATTTTTTATGTTAAAGCCTAAAAAGTCTTTACTACTGGGCGTGTTGAACCATCTATTGTTTATGCTTGCGCTTTTAGATGCTCAATAACGACTTGATGATGATCTTTTGTTTTAAACTTATTGAATACATGTTTGATGGTTCCATCCTGACCCACAAGGAACGACAATCTGTGGATCCCGTCATACTCTTTACCCATAAATTTTTTCAGACCCCAAACACCGAACTCATCTGCGACGGCATGATCTTCATCAGAGAGTAGATCGAAGTTTAGCTCTTTTTTGTTTTCAAAGTTTTTTAACTTTTTCACAGGATCAGGGCTAATACCAACGGCAATGGTGTTAAGTGCAGCGAGTTCTGTTTTGTGATCGCGTAAGTTTTCCGCTTGAACTGTGCAGCCTGGTGTAAGCGCTTTGGGGTAAAAATAGACTAAGACTTGATTGCTCTTAAGTAAGCTTGCAAGTTCAATGGTTTCGTCATTTTGATTCTGTAATGAAAATAATGGTGCTTTATCACCTGCTTTCAAAGTGTTCATGTAAAATCCTTAGCGAATGCGTCTAAAAATGT
The DNA here is from genome assembly GCF_003934235.1 of Pseudoalteromonas sp. J010. NCBI lineage: Bacteria > Pseudomonadati > Pseudomonadota > Gammaproteobacteria > Alteromonadales > Pseudoalteromonadaceae > Pseudoalteromonas > Pseudoalteromonas sp. J010. The sequence goes on from NZ_RDBW01000018.1 coordinate 23,804, forward strand.
AATCTACGTTTAAGGCGTGAGAAAGATCTTCAAACTGAACTTTAAAGTTATCGATATCAACATCTACAGGAATATTGAATTCAAGTTCACAGCGCATGTGAAGTTCGTCATCTTGCTCAAAGGTATCCGATTTTAGTGAACAAATACTGACGCCTTGCGCTGCAAAATAGCGAGTCACTTTGCTCAATGTACCGGGAGAATCCAGCCCTTCGTATTCCAAGGTATAACCGGCACTAAATTCCCCTTGTTGATGACTTGAGGTTCGTTTCATCATGGTCAACAAACCCAGCTCCATGCTTTTAGCTGGTAAGGTATGTTCGACACGACTGATAGAGGCCATATCACCGGCGAGTAACATAATGAAAGTAAATTCGTTACCTAATATTGCGATACGGCTGTCGATAATATTACAGTTGCAGTCGCTCACAAGTTGTGTCAATTCACCAACAATACCAGATCTGTCTTCACCTATCGCTGTTAAGACTAGCTGATGGTTTGTATGATGCGTGGTCATTTTAAAACCTCTGATTTCATGTAACGCGCCCAATTAGTTAACGCGAAATACTACCATATCTGAGTTTTAGCGCTAGCGGGATGTAATAAAAAATAGAATCGTGGATGACTGTGTGGTTGCTTGTTTTTCTGGTGCATGACAAGTAACATAGGGCAAATTTTTGGCTATGTAATAGATAGGTCAGCAAAAAGTGCTAAATCTATACTGTCATAGCGCTAATAGTTCAACGTTGCCAATATTTGGTAACTTTGTGTGAACCAATTCGGCAATCCTAAATCATAACTTTGATTCGAATAATAATAGGGTTTGCTAAGGAGTAAATGAGTGCAGTATTGGATCCCAAAATCACTGGTTCTTGGAATTGCCGTTAGTTTGAGCGGCTGTAGTATTTTCACAAATGATGCACATCATGAGAGAAATTATCGAGCAAATGCGCCAGTTAAGGTTCCTGAAGGGCTAGAGAAGCCTTATCGCGATCCTGAATTTGCGATGCCTGTAGGGCAATATGAAAACACCCCAGAACCGGTCAGTTACCGTGCTCCTCAACAAGTATTGACTGTTGCGCAAGGTAGCTGGGTTGAGCAAGGCGAAGAAGCGGCAAGGATCTTTTTTGACAAAAACGATGGTATAGACGATTTACCACAGTTTATCTGGCGTGCTGTTGATGGCGTCATTGCTTTACACGAAGCAGGTTATGAGGTTGAAAATAAAGCACAAGGTACCGTAACAACCACTTGGTATTCGCTCATTAAACCAAAAGATGGCTGGTTTTGGGAGGAGAGCAAAGCCCCTGCTAAACAAAAGTTTACCTTCACGGTAGAGCAAAAAGCACACCAACGTACGGCATCAGTTTTAGCCGAACTAGTTGATTATCAAGGTGAAGAAGCGCTCACGCCATTATTAAAGCGTCACCTAGAGGTTCGAGCGCTTAACGAAGTAGTATCGGAATTTGACTATCAGTATCGTCTACTTCAGGTTGAGCTTCGCAAGCGACAAGGCGTGTTGGCATTAGAGCTAGGCTTTGATAAAGCGGGTAATTCGGCACTACTTACCGAAAAAGGTCAGCAAGCGGTGTTGGATCGTTTTTCAAACTTCCTAGAAAGAAGTAACTTTACCGTTGTCCGCGTTGATAGGGAAAAACAAGAAGTGTTAGTTCGCTATGAAGCGCCAGAAAGCAGCGTTTGGGACTCTATCTGGGGCGAAGAAGCTGTGGTGTTGCCTATTGAAAATGGTGACTACACAATAAGTGTTGCCGAAGCGCAAGACACACGCACATCAATTACGTGGAAAGATGGACAAGGCAATGTGCTAGATGCGAACACCATGAATAACTTGCATCAGGCTTTAATTGAACTGCTTAGGCAGAAGGGTCTAACGATCTAACAAGTATAATAATTTAAAAACGAAAAGAGCTTCGGCTCTTTTCTTTGTTTTTGTGGAAGTAAAAAAATGACACAGAGCACTATGGCTACACGCAGTACCTTACAAACATGGTTTGCGTTTATCGTACCGTCATTGATTGGTATTTTTTTATTTATGACGCCCGTTGCTGTTGGCGAGGCGATGACTATTCCAATAGCCGTGATGGCAAAGTGGTTGCAAGCGCAGGTTGCGCCTTTTATCAAAGATATGATTGTTGCTATTGTTTGTATCACAGGGGTAATGAGTTTGGTCATTAAACTCTTGAAACCGCAAGCACTATTAAAAATAAACATAATAAGACACTTATTTGATGTCAGTTGGGTTTGGCTTGTAACCAGACTTATCGGCATGGTGTTTATTGTGCTTACTTTCAATGGTGTTGGTCCGGAGGCTATACACTCAGAAAACACTGGCGCACTTGTACTCAATGACCTGTTACCGGTGCTGTTTTCTGTTTTTATCCTCGCTGGGTTATTGCTGCCACTATTACTTAATTTTGGTTTACTCGAGATGGTTGGCACTTTACTCACCAAAGTGATGCGTCCCTTATTTGGCGTACCAGGCCGTAGTGCGGTAAATTGCGTCGCTTCGTGGCTAGGAGATGGTAGCGTCGGTATTTTGATGACAGCGCGCCAGTATGAAGATAAACATTACACACAGCGAGAGGCGGCCATCATAGGCACTACTTTCTCAGCAGTTTCCATCACGTTTTGTTTGGTCGTGATAGGCCAAGTGAAGCTCGAGCATCTATTTGCGCCATTTTACCTTACCGTATGTGCAGCAGGCTTCGCCGCGGCAATCATTGTTCCACGTCTACCACCACTTAGATTTAAAAAAGACATCTATATTGATGGCACAGATCATAACCAAGACTCAGAAGCGGTTCCTGAAGGTAAAGGATTGCTTCGCCACTCTTTGGATGTTGCATTAACCAAGGCCAAAACAGCACCAGGTATAAAAGGTACGGTGGAAGAAGGGCTTCATAATGCACTTGATATGGTATTTGCTGTATTACCTGTAGTTATGGCTGTGGGTACTTTTGCCCTTATCATTGCCGAATATACACCAATATTTCAGTATCTAGGTACTCCATTTGTACCTTTCCTAGAGTTTTTAAATGTGGCTGAGGCAGAAAAGGCCGCACAGACAATCGTTGTAGGCTTTGCGGATATGTTTATTCCATCAATTCTTGCGGCAGGCTCCATTGAAAGTGATACAACAAGATTTATTGTTGCGGCAATGAGTGTTACTCAATTAATTTATATGTCTGAAGTGGGTGCACTGCTTCTGGGAAGCAAAATACCAGTAAACTTATGGGAATTGTTTCTGATTTTTATTCTAAGAACGCTGGTAACATTACCCGTTATTGTACTTATGGCTAAATGGTTAATTGGTTAACTAACGCATTAGTAAGCTCCCTACGAGAGGTAGGGAGCTATAAGCATACTACCTAACGCCAGCTACAGGCCTTGCTTATCAGTGCTTGCTCTACACATAAATACCAGCTTTGCCTCTGGTTATTATGAGGAGACGGAGAACCTATCGAAGCGCAAGGTAGCGCCTTGGATGGTAAGTTCCAATATGTTGAAACTGACTATGCTCGCCAGTGTTTAGACTAATTCAGATTATCTATGTCTTTTTTTAATTGGTAACCTTCATCCGTCACAATCTGCTCTAGGGTTGCTACTCGGGATTTTAGCGCATTAATTTCAGCTTGCAGCTGTGCTTGTTGCTCCTTAGTGTGAGTGCCCGCTTTTTTAAATTCCAAACGTCGCTTGTACATCTCACTAATGATGCCGCCGCCGACACAAATTAGTACGATGAGAAAAACCATTGTAGTGCCTGACATGACAGTATTACTCCTTATAAATAATATCAACTTAACTTTGTTTCAACAGAACTTGTTGTCTTAACATAGTTTGTTTAATTTCGTAATGTTATCCGCAATAAAAAAATGGCATCACGAGATAACTCATGATGCCATCAATTATATTAAAAAGTGAACTGACAATTGTCAGTTAGCACTCGATGATATTTACCGCCAGCCCGCCACGCGCTGTTTCTTTATATTTTGTTTTCATGTCATTACCAGTATCGAGCATGGTTTTAATGACTTTATCCAATGACACTTTTTGATCGCCAGTACCGCGCAGTGCCAGCCTTGATGCGTTAATCGCTTTAATCGAACCCATTGCATTACGCTCAATACAAGGTACTTGCACTAAGCCTCCAACAGGATCGCAAGTAAGGCCTAAATTGTGCTCCATACCAATTTCAGCTGCATTTTCAACATGGACAACGTTACCACCCATAATTTCAGTGAGCGCGCCTGCGGCCATAGAGCAGGCAACACCAACTTCACCTTGACAACCAACTTCAGCGCCTGAAATTGAGGCATTTTTCTTGTATAGAATACCAATAGCGGCTGCTGTCAGCAGGTAGCGAGTCGCAATTTCCATATCAACTTCTTTGATAAAGGTATGGTAATACATCAACACAGCAGGAAGAATCCCGGCGGCGCCATTTGTCGGTGCAGTCACAACACGGCCACCTGCTGCGTTTTCTTCATTAACCGCAAGGGCAAAAAGATCGACCCAGTCCATTGCTCGCAGCGGATCTTGATGCGTCTCAACACTTAACTTTAAGTATAAACTTGGTGCCCGTCGACGTACCTTTAGTCCGCCCGGTAGAATGCCTTCGGTCTTCATGCCGCGCTCAATACAGGCTTTCATGACTTGCCAAATGTGAAAAAGCGCTTCTTTAATTTCACTTTCTTTTCTTAGCGTCTTTTCGTTTGCCATCATCAAGGATGACACACTGAGACCAGACTCTTTGCACATCTCCAACAGCTCAGCTGCTGAATTAAATGGATAAGGTGCCGGATTTTCCGTTCTAATATCAAGGGCCGCTTGCTTCTCAGCTTCGAAGTTTTGGTCTGTAACAATAAATCCACCGCCAATTGAATAATATATTTGACTGTGGACGAGCTCTTCACCTTTAAATGCCTTGATTTCCATTGCATTTGAATGTTTTGGCAGTGTTTTTCTGCGGTGAAAAACAATAGCCCCTTGTTTGGGAAACTTAACTTTATACTGTTTATCAAGATAGATAACTTGTTCATTCTCAATAGTATCAAGAATTTCAGGAACGAGATCTGCGTCAATTGTTTCAGGGTCGTAACCTGCAAGTCCTAGAATGACTGCCTTGCCAGAGCCATGCCCAATTCCAGTTTGACCCAATGAGCCATAAAGCTCTACTTTCACCGAGGTGATATTATCAATAATGCCTTGTGCTAATAAGTCTTGAACAAAAAGCCTAGAAGCACGCATTGGTCCAACAGTATGAGAGGAGGAAGGTCCAATACCGATACTGAACATATCGAATGCACTGATCATAAATTTTACTCACATTGCCTTTAAAACGGACGTCATCATAACTTGTCTGTAGAGGGAAGTAACCCAAATTCGGCAAAACTGATGGGGTAAGGCTATTTTTATGGACCACAAACGCCAAAAAAGGGGAGAGCGAGCGCGAAACTACATAAAAGATCTCAAAACAATGAGTCTAATCACTTATGGCTACACTAGCTGGATAAACTGTTTTACGATTTTAGCTGTCGCGCCCCATAGTAAACCATGAGGCGTCATAAACCCTTCAAGAGAGACTGACTCTCCTCTATGGATAAAATTGAAGGTCTGCCAGTTTTGTTGTGCCTTGAGCTGTTTCAAAGGAAGCACAAAAGTATGCTGGACTTCAGCACTTTGTCCTAGCCATTTGGCATGCTGATGTACCTTAGCTACAACGGGAGTGATTTGATAGCCTGTCAACGTGCTCAATAAGGGCAGCGTACCTAAAACTTGAGATTCAGTGACAGACAAGCCAATTTCTTCTTTGGTTTCCCTAAGTGCTGTATTAATAATATTGGCGTCTTGTTGTTCGACTTTACCACCTGGGAAGCAGATCTGACTTGGATGACTGTTTAGAATTTTACTGCGTTTACAAAAGAGTAGGTGTGCGCGGTCATGGACGCTTACGATAGGAAGTAATACTGCACTGTGCACAGTATTTTTCCGTGCAGTTTGATTTATAGTCGTATGCACAGCGCCTTTTGTTTGCTGCACTGGCGTAGCTGATGACGCCAGTAAAAATTGCGAGATTACTTGATCAGTTTTCATTTAATACTGGTAAAATCTTGTTTACTTTATGATACGTTTCCTCGTACTCAAGCTGGGCTTGAGAGTCCTTCACTATACCACCACCTGCCCAACAATAAATTTTATTTTGATGACAAACTAATGTACGAATAGTGATGGATGTATCCATATTTCCACATGCGCTTAAGTATCCTATCGACCCACAATAAACACTGCGCCTATGCGGCTCAAGCTCTTCGATTATCTCCATTGCTCTTATTTTGGGGGCGCCAGTAATTGAACCGCCAGGGAATGCGGCCTCTAATTGATCTACCGCGCATTTGCCTTCGGCCAATTCGGAAGTGATTGTGCTGACTAAGTGGTGAACCGCAGGAAAGCTCTCAATATCAAAAAGAGCAGGTACTGTGACTGAGCCTGGTTTAGCTACTTTACCTAAATCATTTCTAAGCAAATCAACAATCATGACATTTTCAGCGCGATCTTTGGTGCTGTTGCGAAGTGCTTTTGCTTGCACAAGGTCGGCTTGCTCATCGGGCAAACGAGGCAGGGTTCCTTTAATTGGTTTAGTCTCAACAACATTATTTTTTACTTGGATGAAACGCTCAGGAGATACAGATAGCACTGCGCTATTTCCAAGTGTGTAAAACGCTGAAAATGGTGCACGATTACTATTTCTAAGTTTTTTATAGGCAAGCCAAGGAGCACCATCATATGTTGCGCTGAAACGCTGTGCGAGATTGATTTGGTAGCAGTCCCCACTGAGTAAATATGCTTGAATCTTGTTAAACTTATCCTCGTACTGTGTTTGAGACATGTTTGAACGCCACGTTGATGTGAGAGTAAATGCGTTGTAGCACGAGGGCGCTTCTATACGGCTCAAGTAATTTGCTAGTCTATCGGTTTTTGGTTGAGAGACGTAGAACCACGCATTAGCGGTTTTATCAAAAATAAGTGCGTCAGGGTACAGCCCGATATGCGTATCAGGAAGCGAAATATCTTGGTCGGCTGTACTGGGAATTTGTTCAATGTAGCGGCCAAAGTCGTAACCAAAATAGCCAAGCCATCCCCCAGTAAATGGTAAACCATGGCTAGCTTGACTTTGATTCATTAATGCCAGTTTACTTTTCATGATGGTAAAAGCAGATTGATCCATTACTTTACCGTCTAAATAAATGGCACCGTCCCGCGCTTCAAGTGTATGCAAAGGTTCAAAAGCGATAATGTGGTAGCGACTGTTGATATGTTCAGAATCACACGAATCTAACAGGATCGCTTGCGTTTCGTTTGCAAAGTATTCAAAAAGTTCAACTGCACTCAGTTGAATGTCTAATTTAACACAGTTTATTTGCTCATTTATCATTTACTTGACCTGCAAAGCTAGCCCCAAACGGGCGAGGAGGTTATCATAGTTGCTTGCTATTCCATAGTTCAAGGTATTGAAATTGACTTTCTGACGCTGAATAACAACAATTGCCAGCGTAGCGTTTCAATCCTGAACCATACCGTCGAAAATTGAGGAACCGTCATGAGCACAATCCGTCAGCAAGACTTTATTGATAGCATTGAAGATGCGCTTCAATATATCTCATTTTATCACCCACTTGATTTTGTCCAAGCGTTAGAGAAGGCCTACGAAAAAGAACAAAGTAAGGCTGCAAAAGATGCGATTGCGCAAATTCTTATCAACTCACGGATGTCAGCTGAAGGTAAACGTCCGTTGTGCCAAGATACCGGTATCGTTACTTGCTTTGTTAAAGTAGGTATGGATGTTAAGTGGGACAAAACGGACTTAACTGTTCAACAGATGGTAGATGAAGGTACACGACGCGCATACACCAATCCAGACAACCCGCTGCGTGCATCAATTGTCGCTGATCCTGCTGGTAGTCGTAAAAACACCAAAGACAACACGCCATCTGTTGTTCATATTGATATGGTACCAGGTGCAGAAGTTGAAGTGATGATCGCTGCCAAAGGCGGTGGCTCAGAAAACAAAACTAAAATGGTGATGTTAAACCCATCTGATGATGTAGCCGAGTGGGTAGAGAAAACGTTACCTGCCATGGGCGCTGGCTGGTGTCCACCGGGGATGTTGGGTATAGGTATCGGTGGTACTGCGGAAAAAGCAGCGGTACTTGCGAAAGAATCATTGATGGATCCGGTCGATATCCATGAACTAATGGAACGTGGCGCTGAAACAGCGGAAGAAAAGCTACGTCTAGAAATTTTTGAGCGTGCTAATAAGTTAGGCATTGGTGCACAAGGTCTTGGTGGCTTAACAACGGTTGTTGATGTCAAAATTAAAACTGCACCAACCCACGCTGCATCTAAGCCAGTTGTTATGATCCCTAACTGTGCAGCTACTCGTCACGTGCATTTTACCCTTGATGGTTCAGGCCCTGCCGACTTGAAAGCGCCAAAACTCGAAGACTGGCCAGAAGTAACTTGGGAAGTCGGTGAAGATACTCGACGTGTTAACTTAGACACACTGACTAAAGACGATATCCAAGAGTGGAAGATGGGTGAAACAGTATTACTTTCGGGTAAAATTCTCACTGGTCGTGATGCTGCTCACAAGCGCCTCCAAGAAATGATCAACTCAGGTGAAGGGCTACCAGAAGGCGTCGACTTTACTAATAAGTTTATTTACTACGTAGGTCCTGTGGACGCTGTTGGCGACGAAGTTGTAGGCCCTGCAGGTCCTACCACATCTACACGTATGGATAAGTTTACTGACTTAATGCTAGAGAAGACGGGACTTATCGGTATGATTGGTAAGGCTGAGCGTGGGCCTGCGACGGTTGAGTCGATCAAACAAAATAAATCCGTCTATCTAATGGCTGTTGGCGGTGCTGCATATTTAGTGGCAAAAGCGATTAAGAAGTCACGCGTTGTAGCATTTGAAGACTTAGGTATGGAAGCTATCTACGAGTTTGAAGTAGAAGATATGCCAGTAACCGTTGCTGTCGACAGCAACGGTGAAAATGCCCACACTCAGGGCCCTGCTATTTGGAAAGCCAAAATTGAAGAGCTAGATAGTAAGCTTAGTTAAGGCATCGTAACTGAGAAAAGGGAGGCATATGCCTCCCTTTTTCTGTATGTGATAGTTTACATTATCAAAGTGCTTTCCGTTTACGTAAACAGTAACTTCGGGAAATTCAAATAACTTAGATTAAATTCTGATTAAAGACTGGTTTATAGAATATATTTGCCTTTATTTTATAATTTATTGGATTTTGTATTTGTATTTGAGTGCAAATGGGTTTATATCATCTCAATTTGTGGAATGGTGCTAAAGTTAGTGATAGAGTCTAGCCAATTTCAGCGCTATTTGCGTTTGATGAGTCGTAATATTACCTAACATCAAACAGCATGCCCAAGTGGGATTGATAATTTTGGAGAAAAAGAAAGTGGCTGTATTTAACCAAGTTGAATTTGATAATCATGAGCAAGTTGTGTTTTGCTCGGACGAAGCGTCTGGCTTAAAAGCTATCATTGCTGTTCACAATACTACGTTGGGGCCAGCGGTAGGTGGCTGCCGATTATGGAACTATGCGTCAGATGAGGATGCTGTGTATGATGTTTTACGTCTATCAAAAGGGATGACATATAAAAATGCCGTTGCACGACTGCCTTTTGGTGGAGGTAAATCGGTGATCATTGGTGACGCGAAAACAATAAAATCAGAAGCGTTATTTCGTGCATTCGGAAGACATCTAGAACGTTTAGGTGGCAGCTATTACTCAGCCGAAGATGTAAACATCACAACTGGTGATGTAATGACCATGCACAAAGAAACAAATTATGTGATGGGGCTAGAGGGCAAAAGCGGTAACCCATCTCCTTTTACCGCACTAGGTACTTTCCTTGGCATCAAAGCGGCATATCAACATAAGCATGGTCACGAAGATCTCGCTGGAGTTAAAGTTGCTGTACAAGGTTTAGGCGCTGTGGCATACACACTATGCAAATACCTTCACGAAGCAGGCGCAGAGCTTTTTGTTACCGACATTAACCAAGAGTCAGTACAGCGTGTTGTTAATGATTTTAACGCAACAGCTGTCGGTATCGATGAAATTTATGACTTAGACGTTGATGTTTATGCGCCGTGTGCGTTAGGTGCAACCATTAATGACGACACTATCCCTCGCTTAAAAGCGACGATCATTGCTGGATGTGCAAATAATCAGCTGGCTGAATCGCGCCATGGTGAAATTATTCGCGAAAAGGGCGTTTTGTATGCCCCAGATTATGTGATCAATGCTGGTGGTATCATTAACGTTTATTATGAAACGAAGCCTGAAGGTTATGATGAAGCGGCAGCAACTAAGCATGTTGAAGGTATTTACGATACGCTGACAGAAATCTTCAAGCGCTCTGAACAAGAGCAAATCTCTACGCATATAATTGCAGACAAATTAGCACAAGAGATCATTAAAAACGGGCTATAATAGTGGAGCCGTTTAACTGATTTAGAGAGGGGCGCTAGCCCCTTTTTTTGTATGAAAAAGAAAATTTCTCTAGAAGCTTGGCCCCGTAAAGAACACTTCGCTTTTTTCAATGAGTTTGAACAGCCGTTTTTCTCTGTGACTGTTACTTTGCAAATGCGGCGCTTACACGAGCTGAGTAAGCGAACTGAAACGCCTTTCTCACTAACATGCTTGTATGCTCTACAACTAGCATTGCAGCAATACGCCCCAATTCGTTATCGTATTGAGTCAAGTGATATTGTTGAGTACGATGAAGTGGAAATTAGCAGTGTATTTCTGCGTGATGATGAAACATTTAGGTTTGTAAGGTTGGCTCCTGAGCGCGACTTTAAGCGCTTCATAAGTATGAATCTTCACTGTAAAGCTGAACAACTGGATGGGCCGTTACTTAGCGAGCAGTTTTTATCAGAAAGCGTATCCCCAAATTGTGTCCATGTGTCAATTCTACCTTGGTTGTCATTTTCTAGTTTCAATCACGCAAGGCATAGCCGAGATGACTTCGGTATTCCTAAATTTGTTTTCGGAAAATACAACAAAGCAGATGGAACCATGCCATTTTGTATCGAGGTACACCATGCGTTAATGGATGGTCTACACGTCGCTGAATTCGTACGAATTTTACAGGAAAAAATAGATCAAGAGATTTGGGATAGATAAACAAATTTTGCGTTAATTGGCATATGATGAAATAATTTGCGTGCAATGCAATGACACATTTTGTTTATCTTGCTGTTTTTTATGTTTATTCATTAGACTTATGTGGAATATCTATTCAGCTTATTGGAATAAATCTGATGTAAAGTATTGTAAATAGCGTATGCAAAAGGTTGGTTTTACGAGTGTTCTGTATCTTTTGCTGTGTTTTTGATGTTAATTTTTTGTTTTATATATAATTATTACTTATTTATTGACAAAAAATGTTTTCACAGTGAAGTTGACACATCGTGTTGCATTTAGCATTATTGGACGGTTGATATCTGTCAAATGATGTCAGGGTTGCTCTTACTATGTATAAGAGCGCGAAAATTATAAAAGTAACATTACTTAATTGGTTGGGAACTATGTCTGTTAAAATCAGAAAGAGCCTTGTAGCTACGGCGCTTTTAGGCGCGACAGCTTTTGCAAGCAGCAATGTGATTGCAGATCCTTTGAATGACATACAAAAAGTAGGTCAACAAACTCAAACGGCTGCTAAAAAGTCTCAAGAAAAGATTGATAACCTATATGGTCAGTCTCAAGAAATGATCGCTGAATACCGTGGTCTTATCGACGAAACAGAACTGCTAAAAGTGTACAACGACCACGTTGCACGCCTTGTAGCAGACCAGAATGCTGGTATTGAGTCTCTTGAGCGTCAAATTGGTACTATTGATAAGACAAAACAGGACGTTGTGCCTTTGATGTATCGCATGATCGATACGCTTGAGCAATTCATCAAAGCGGACGTTCCGTTTAATCAAGAATCACGCCTAGAGCGTGTTGAGAGACTTCGTAGCATTATGACGAACTCTTCTGTAACGACTTCTGAAAAGTTCCGTCAGGTGCTTGAAGCTTACACTATTGAAACTGACTACAGTACAACTATCGTGTCAAGCCAGGGTTCACTTGAACAAAACGGCAAAAACATCAATGTTGACTTCGCACGTCTTGGCCGTATTGCATACGTTGCTCAGTCGTTTGATCAAAAACACGCTTGGGTTTGGAATAACAGTACTAAGCAGTGGGAACAACTTGGCGAAGAATATCTTAAGCCAGTTAAGAGCATGATCCGTATCGCTCGTAAGCAAGCGGCTCCTGAACTTATCGATCTACCTATCTTTGGCGCGGAGTAATTAATGATGAAGAAACTATTTAAAGGTTTTGCAGTTGCTGCAGCGTTAACAGTTTCTGCTGGTGCCGCGCTAAATGCACACGCGAACACTGAAGCCTTAGACAAAATTTTAGAGCAGGTTAAGCAAAACCGTATTTCTGAAGGTAAAATCAACAAGCAACGTGAGCAAGAGTTCTTAAACGACCGTGCTGACAAGCAAGCTTTATTGAACAAAGCAAAACGTGACTTAGCCGCTGAAAAAGCGCGTGGCGATCGTTTAAACGAGCAGTTTAAGCAAAACGAAATCACACTTGCGGAAAAAGAAGTTGAACTAGAAAACGCTAAAGGTACTCTAGGTGAGATGTTTGGTGTTGTTCGTCGTTCAGCAGCTGACGCTATCGGCTCAATTGAAGCATCACTTGTAAGTGCTGAAAAGCCAGGGCGTGCTGAAGTACTTCGTTCACTAGCGGAAGCGAAAGAACTTCCTACTACTCGTGAACTTGAAGACCTTTGGATTGCTTTCCAGACTGAAATGACTGAGTCTGCAAAAGTTTCAAAATTTGAAGCTGAAGTTGCAGAGCTAAGCGGTGACGTTAACGTTAAAGAAGTGACTCGTGTTGGTAACTTCAACCTAGTAACAAAAGACGGTTATGTTATCTATGATGCGGAGAACAAGCAAATCGTTCCACTAGGTAAGCAGCCAGGTGGTGAGTTAGGCGGTGTTGCGAGCCTTATCGGTGCATCTGCTGATCAATACGTTAAGTTTGCAGTTGACCCAACTCGTGGTTCACTATTACAACTTAATACTCAGCGTGCAACAATGGAAGAGCGTTGGCACCAAGGCGACACGGTTGGTTATATTATCACTGCACTACTTATCTTAGGTGCGTTGATTGCGGTTATCCGTATGCTTGACCTATTCATCGTGAGCGGCAAAATCAAAGCGCAAATTAAAAACGCGAATAACCCGAACACAAACAACCCACTTGGCCGTATCTTGAAAGTTTACCACGATAATAAAGACCAAGACGTTGAAAACCTAGAGCTTAAACTTGACGAAGCTATCTTACGTGAAACTCCACGTATTGAGATGGGTGTAAATATTATCAAGATCCTAGCGGCTATCGCGCCACTACTAGGTCTACTAGGTACGGTTGTTGGTATGATCATGACGTTCGAATCAATCACGCTATACGGTACTGGTGATCCGAAGATCATGGCTGGTAACATCTCTCTAGCGCTAGTAACTACAGCACTAGGTCTAATTGCAGCTCTACCACTAATTCTACTTCACGCTGTTGTTGCTGGTCGTAGTAAAGCGGTTCTACACATCCTAGATGAGCAAAGCGCAGGTATTGTTGCCGCTCACGCGGAGAAGGAGAAAGCCTAATGTTAGTCCTGATGGAGATATGGGAATCTATCAGGGATTTTGTTGCTACAGGCGGCGATGTATTATACGTGGTCGCAATAGCACTCTTTCTAATGTGGGTTTTAATGATTGAGCGCTATTGGTTCCTACTAGGTGAGTTTCCTAAAATACACAAGGAAATAGTCACTAAGTGGGACGCCCGCCAAGATACTACGTCTTGGTACGCACACAGAATCCGCGATGCATGGATTTCTGAAGCGTCTGAAAAATTAGATGAGCGTATGTTGATTATCAAAACATTGGTTGCAATGTGTCCTTTAATCGGTCTTTTAGGTACAGTGACAGGTATGATCACAGTATTCGAGACAATGGCTACTCAAGGTACGGGTAACGCACGATTAATGGCTTCAGGCATTTCAATGGCTACGGTACCAACAATGGCTGGAATGGTTGCGGCACTATCAGGTGTTTTCTTTAGCACGCGTTTAGAAGCGCGCGCAAAAATGGCTAAAGAGAAGCTAGTTGATAGCTTGCCTCATCACTAGAGAGAGATTGAACTATGGCACGTAAACAACGTTTTCGTGAAGAGGAAGATGCAGCAGTAGATATGACGCCGATGCTAGACATCGTATTCATCATGCTTATCTTCTTCATCGTAACCACTTCTTTTGTTAAAGAAGCTGGTATTGAGGTTAACAAGCCAAAAGCGGCACAAGCACAAAAAACTAAGAATGCGAACATCTTCATCGCAATCCGTGAAAACGGCGAGATTTGGATGGATAAGCGTCAAGTAGATGTTGAGCGTGTAAGTGCTAACCTTGAAAGTCTAATGGCCGAGCAACCTACAGACGTGATAATTATTCAAGCTGACAAAGGCGCGAAACACGGCGTAGTAGTGAAGGTTATGGATCAGATCAAAGCGACTGGCGACAACCTGAAGATTTCAATAGCTGGAGATCAGTAATGATTCGACTTCTGTTTTCACTTCTAGCAGGTGGGGCAGTAACTCTCGGCTTGTTCTTTTTTATGTCATATCTTATCTCCGGTGGAGCGGATAGGGCAGATGTTCAAAAAGAACAGATCGTAGTCGAGATTATGTCGAATCCACCTGAATCGAAGGTGCAGCAGCGGAAGCGTGTCCCGCCTCCGCCGCCGCCACCGCCTAAACAGCCGCCTAAGCCGCAGCCGCCTCAGCCTGACGTTGCTGATCCGACTGGTGGTAACATCGGCTTTAATATGCCTAGTATTGATCTAGGTGGTACAGCAGGTGGTTTATCTGGACCAGGTGAGTTCGGTCGCGATGGTGATGCAACACCTATCGTTCGAATTGAGCCTAAATATCCACCGCAAGCTGCTCGTGATGGCAAAGAAGGTTGGGTACGCTTATCATTCACAATCAATGAACTTGGTGGTGTAGAAGACATCGAAGTTATTGAAGCTGAACCAAAGCGTATATTTGACCGTGAAGCTAAACGTGCGCTTCGTAAGTGGAAATACCGTCCAAAGGTTGTTGATGGTAAACCACAGAAACAGCCGGGCATCACTGTTCAGCTTGATTTCACATTGAACCAAGACTAAGGAGGCAGGATATGAAAAGTTTACCTAAATTTACAGCTCTTGCTCTTCTTATCGCACTGACTGGTGGTACGTACTCAGGATCAGTTTCTGCTGCGCCGAACTATGAAGAAATAGAAAAGCGTAAAGCGGCAAAAACTAAAATCATGGGTGAGCGGGTAGGTAAAAAAGTTGCCCAAGCTTTCGACTTATATAACGAAGAGAAAGTGGATGAAGCAATAGCAATGCTTCGTGAGCTAGACCCTTCTGATGAGTTTGACAAAGCAACGGTTAACCGCTACCTGGGTCAGCTGTATGCTCAAAAAGAAAATTACGCCGAGGCCATTAAATATACTCGTCAAGCAATTGCACCAGATGCGCTTAATTTTAAAGATCAAGCGGACATCATGAAGCTATTAGGTGACCTTTTATTGGGTACTGAAAAGTACGCAGAAGGTATTAAAGCCTATGAAGCTTGGATGGATTTCACTGGTGAAACTGATGGAAAAGTATATGGCCGTATTGCACAGGCATATTATGAGTTGAAGCAATTTAAAAACGTTATTGCTCCTGCTGATAAAGCAATTGCCGGTGTAGAAGAGCCCAATAAACAGTACTATCTGATGAAAGTAGCGGCTTACTTTGAGCTGAAGCAGTTCAAAAATGCTGTGAAAGTTGGTGAAGAACTGGTTAGAGTTTTCCCAGAAGACCCTAAAGTGTGGACTCAACTTGGTGGTTTTTATTTGCAAACTGAAGATTACAGTAAAGGTATGACTGTAATGAAGGTTGCGTATGACAAAGGCTATTTTGCAAAAGAGAATGACTACAAAATCCTTGGTAGTCTATACTCTTTAACAGATGACCCTTGGCGTGCTGCTCAAACTTTCGAAAAAGCCATCAAAGATGGCAAGATTGAACGTACAAAGCAGAACCTAACAGCACTTGCAAGTTATTATCATCAAGCTAAAGAAATCACTGACGCTGCAAAATTCTATGAAGAAGCAGCGAAAATGGATGATGATGCCGATCTTTATCGCCGAGCTGGTAGCTTGCTACATCAAGCACAAAAATATAGTGCTGCGGTAGTAAGGCTGAATAAGGCGCTTGAACTTGGTACTGATAAAAAAGGAAGTGCATATGCAGATCTTGCAGAAGCTTACTTCTATCAGGGCAAATTTAAGCAAGCCCACGCAGCAATCGTGAAGGCGCAGGATGACCCGAGTACTCGTAAGTTTGCGAAGAGTTGGGAAACCTACATTAAAGACAAAGCACAGCGCAAAGGCATCAGCCTTTAATAAAAAAGCCCCGAAAGGGGCTTTTTTGATTCTCAGATATGAAGTTAAGCCATGAAAAAGTATTCTTTAGCCTTGTTAACCTCAATCCTACTTTCCACGTTAACTGCATGTGGAGATAGTAACCTCTCCCTCAATGAGCAAGAGTTCAGCTCAGAATTACGCGCGTTAAATAGCGCACTGTATAGACAGTCTGACTTGAAGATCAACGAGCTTCCGTTTACTGAAGCGTATCTAGAGCGTAGGCATTCAATCCTTTCAAATAAATTGCTCTCATCCAATGTAGCTATACATTCTGAATTAGATTATCTAAGAATTCAGCAGCGCTACCCCGAACGCTACTTGCCCTGGCCTGGTAATGTACCTGTGATAACGTATATTCAAGAAAAGGTGAGTACTGAAGTAGTTGATAAATGGTTTTTATTCGTCAAATCAAAGCTGGTAGAGGCAAGTGAAAGCAATATTAGGCTGAACCGACTCGAACACCAGGGATTACTGGAACAGTTGACTTCTGCTGATATCGCACTCCAATCACGTGATGACTTGATTAGTTACTTAAACAGCTACAAGCCAAGAGCAATGCTTGGTTTACATCAGCTTCCCAATGGTAAAGAGTGGTATCAATCTAAACTAAACTTTTATGGTTCCATAAAGACTTCACCTAACAAGGTATTGGCTAACTTAACTAAGCTTACTGTACATGATACAAATACAGTACCGCTGGTGATGCCAAATCTACATCGCCCTTACATCTTAGAGTTGCTACCAGATAGTTGTAAAAGGTTAGAAGGGCTAAACTGGCGAGACGGCTTTGTTAATTTGCCAGCATCGGTTGCCAAATGTAAACAAGTAAGAAAACAGCATAAGATGTTATTGCTAACAATAATGGAAGTAGATTTGGGCTTGCACTACCAAGGGTGGTCACAACAGCAAGCATTTGTTGTGCTCAACTCAAGACTAGCGCTGAATGAACAACAAGCACAACAATTGATTGCTAATATCGTGTATTTTCCTGCAACTATTTTTGCTGCATATCCACACTTCTTGCAGCCTTAGCTTTACAACTTATACAGCGCTGAGTTGCAGGGTCTTGCTCTAGCAGCTCAGGCTCAATCGCTTGTTCACAATCGCAACAGTAACCAAATTGGCCGATCTCCATTTGACAAAGTGCAGCCTCGACTTTCATCAGCCGATCGTATTGTGGGAATTGCTCCGGATTAATCTTTTCCACCACAATATCTAACCACTTATTTGGCGGATTAACTTCTAAAGTGTTGGCAAGGTTATGTGTAAACTCATTGGGTGAGGATTTCAACTCACCTAAAAAGTCATTTCTCAGTGCAGTAAGTTCAGCCTGAAGGCTTTGCTCGTAGTTTATTACATTTTCATTCATGGGCGCTCTCCTATCCGACGCCCCATTATCATTTGGGTATAGCTTTGCTGTTATGATTTGAATCAAGGTCTGGAGATATTGCATATTTCTCAAGCACTCTAACGACATCTTGTTTGCTTTTAAGTGTTTTGATTTCGTCAAACACAAGATGGGCACCGTTATACTGACGCTTTAGATAGCTTAACCACTGTTTCGTTCTAGACGAAAAGTATTTGTCACTCATATTTTCATCTTGGTGCATTGAAGAATGCAATATGTGATAGACCACATTTTCCCATGAAAGCGGTGAGTATGGCTTATCTGCTTTGTATGCTTTGATTTTAGCTGCTAAATCTGGCGTTGCTAATGCTCCGCGACCCAACATAAGATCTTGGCATTGGCTACGCTCCTGGCAACGCAGTGCATCTTCAACTTGCCAAATTTCACCGTTTGCGATAACAGGAATGGTTAACCTTGATAATAAAGGCGGTATTTTTTCCCAATATGCAGGCGGCTTATATCCATCTCTTTTTGTTCGTGCATGAATAGCTAGGCTTGAGGCTCCGGCTTGCTGAACTGCATCGACAATCTCAGTGCTGTTTGCATCGTCATCAAAACCAAGTCTAATCTTGGCGCTCACCTCATGCTCAGTTGGTACTGCTTCTCGCACCGCTTTAAT
Source organism: Pseudoalteromonas sp. J010 (assembly GCF_003934235.1). Taxonomy (NCBI): domain Bacteria; kingdom Pseudomonadati; phylum Pseudomonadota; class Gammaproteobacteria; order Alteromonadales; family Pseudoalteromonadaceae; genus Pseudoalteromonas; species Pseudoalteromonas sp. J010. The sequence continues at coordinate 42,460 of NZ_RDBW01000018.1, forward strand.
AATTTGGTATATTTGCTCCGGTTCTTTTAGTAACACGGCGCCGCCTCTGCTTTTATTAACTGTTTTTGCAGGACAGCCAAAGTTAAGGTCAACTCCGTGAGAGCCGAGCTTTACAGCTTTTCTTGCATTGGCAGCAAGGGCGTGTGGGACTTGCCCTAGAAGTTGGATCCTAACAGGAGTTCCAGACTTCGTATAACCGCCATTGAGTAGCTCTGGGCAGTACCTGACGAAAACTCGGCGAGGAAAGGTGAGGTCAACAACACGAATAAACTCTGTGACACAGAGATCAAACCCTCCAATATCAGTGAGTAGTTCGCGCATTTTAAAATCGACTACTCCTTCCATTGGTGCAAGAACAAGCTTCATATAACAACCTCTGATACAGCAAAATGGTGTCGCAGCAGATGACACCTTCAAAGCGCGCCATTTTAGCTAATCGTGCAACGTAAGTCATTAACAGTAGGGAGTTGGACTAAAGGTGTAATATTTGTAATGAGACCTTTGTTAATTTTTTAATTACTATTAGACTGGAGTAGGGTGAATTTAATACAAACACCGCGACGGTAAAGGATAGTTATCCCAAGCATACATGAGCATGATACGGTAAACATGAAATTTTTAAAAAAGAGCGAAATAAAACTCTAGCCAGCTTGGTCTACTAATTGAATCAACTATTTTCGAGAGAGCATACAGTATGAATACAATTAAAAATAACTCTATCGCGCTTACGTTAAGCGCTGTGGTTGCAGGCACTGCGGGTCTTACTGCTACTGATGCAAACGCCAATCCATTTAGCTTTGAAACAATGACCTCGGGTTATCAACTAGATGCTGGTGAAGGTAAGTGTGGCGAAGGTAAATGCGGCGGCGATGCTAAAGGCAAAAAAGAAGGCAAATGCGGCGAAGGTAAATGTGGCGGCGATGCTAAAGGCAAAAAAGAAGGTAAGTGCGGCGAAGGTAAATGCGGCGGCGATGCTAAAGGCAAAAAAGAAGGCAAATGCGGCGAAGGTAAATGTGGCGGCGATGCTAAAGGCAAAAAAGAAGGCAAATGCGGTGAAGGTAAATGTGGCGGCGATGCTAAAGGCAAAAAAGAAGGCAAATGCGGCGAAGGTAAATGTGGCGGCGACGCTAAAGGCAAAAAAGAAGGTAAATGTGGCGGCGACGCTAAAGGCAAAAAAGAAGGCAAGTGTGGCGAAGGCAAATGTGGTGGTAGCCATTAATTACTGGTTATAAAGCACACTTAACCCTACCTTATGGCACAGTGGATTTTGATGAGCTGTGCCATGATGTACCTCAGACTAAGCAAAACATCACCACAGAAATTGTTTTAGCTTTTCAGTATTATATCCGTCAACAGTAATCACTAAGGTGAGAGTAAATGGCAGCGAAGCTAGGTAATTTAGGACTTGGCCTACGTCGAGAAATGATTGAGGATGTGTTAAACAACCCTCCCGCGCAAATTGACTTTTTTGAAGTTGCACCAGAAAACTGGATAAAATTTGGTGGTAAGTTAGCCAAGCAATTTCAAGCGCTAACTCAAGCACACACGTTTATTTGCCATGGCTTATCCTTGTCTTTGGGGTCACCCGCACCGCTCGATACCGAGTTTCTATCACAGCTTAAAACATTTTTTAAGCAGCATAATATCCATACCTACAGTGAACATCTTAGTTATTGCTCTGGTGACGGCCACATGTATGACCTTATGCCCATACCGTTTACCGAGGAGGCTATTCGCCATACCGCAAAGCGGATCAAAAAAGTTCAAGATATACTTGAGCGTCGTATCGCGGTAGAAAATGTTTCTTACTATGCCGCTCCAGGTCAAGAAATGTCGGAGTTAGAATTTACGCTGGCGGTATTAGAAGAAGCAGATTGTGACTTACTTTTAGATGTAAATAATATTTACGTTAACTCTATTAATCATGGTTATGATGCGGAGCAGTTTTTGGCAGCGATGCCAACCGAGCGCATCACATACGGACATATTGCAGGGCATTTTGTGGAAGCTGATGATTTATTGGTAGACACTCATGGTGCTGAAGTATCTTCGCCTGTATGGCAATTGTTGCATCGAGCCTATGAGCTGCACGGCGTATTTCCTACTTTGTTAGAACGAGATTTTAATATTCCACCTATGCCTGAATTACTGGCTGAGGCAGGGCAAATATCAGCCATTCAAGTTAAGTATTTCAATGTGGAAGAAAAGGTATAAACATGTCATTTGTCGAAACACAGCAAGCTTTTATGGCGTACATTCGCGATCCTGACAACCAGCCAGCACCTAGTGGTATTGAATCTCGTCGTTTAAAAATATATCAAGAGCTGTTTTTCAATAATATAGAAGGGTTTGTGAGTAGTGCGTTTCCTGTACTGAAGAGCTTGTATCCAGCAACACAATGGCTTGCCTTAGTCAGGCAGTTCTTTGTCAAACACCATTGTAAATCACCGTATTTTCTGGAGATCAGTCAAGAGTTTCTGCTGTTTTTACAAGGCGAATATGAACCCACTGCAACAGATCCTGAGTTTATGCTTGAACTTGCGCACTATGAATGGTTGGAACTTGATGTTGCCACAACAGTAGAATCACAGGATGAATATTCACTCGATGACGATGCGCTGCGACATGCCAACCTCTATTTAGCAAGTACCACTCGAATTGCCCATTATCAATACCCAGTACATCAGATAAGCGAGACCTTTAAACCGGACAAAGTAGAGGGTCAAACCTTTAGCTTTGCGCTATATCGTGACGACGAAGACGATGTACAGTTTATCGCATTAAATCCAATGACGGCACTAATGCTATCTGTTATTGAATCAAACGGTGGGGCACAACTTTATGAAATTACTAGTGATATAGCCAAGCAAGTGCCTCAATTTAGTCAAGAGCAGCTATTTCAGGGAGCATTGCATACCCTTGGTGAATTGGCAAAACTGGGCATTATCAAAACGAAAAACCTTTAAGCAACGCGTAACATCGACTATTATACAGCCTGATTTTCGTCGTGCTTAAACTCGGACTAGGGCGCTGGTCAATACCATCTATATTAACTGGTGGTGCGAGTTATAAAATTAAAGGTAGTATCTATGTCTAAAGGTGACTTTAAAGATCCGTTTAATGCAAAATACTTTATTGCATTTGTTGCTGTTTTTGCAGGAATTGGCTGTCTAAACGCTATTCTTGGTTGGGCAACAGCGGTAGTTTAATCACGCAATTCATAAGGCTGCACTCGCAGCCTTTTTTGACTCTCGGCGCTTAATATACGAGTGTAAACGATTCATCCTTGCCGCTCGACTTAGAACATTAATCATATTGTCATCGCCTTTTTAGCGCTAAATTGTTCGCTTTTTCCTCATCCTCACCGGTAAAATCAATCAGTCGGTTTCAACCTGATAGAAAATTGTTATAATCTGGCTCTTTTGTAATAAACTTAAAGCACAGTAATTATGACGACAGAGAATATGTCATTAATCAAAAATAGTATCGCAACGGTTCCAAACTATCCAAAACCTGGGATCATGTTCCGCGATGTTACTTCACTGCTAGCAGAGCCAGCTGCATTTAAAGCAACCATCGACGCATTCATTGCTGCATATAAAGATGGTGGATTTACTAAGATAATTGGTACCGAGTCACGAGGCTTTATTTTTGGAGCGCCGCTTGCTTATGCGCTTGGCATTCCATTTATTCCAGTACGTAAGCCAGGAAAATTGCCACGCGAGGTGATCAGCCAATCTTATCAATTGGAGTATGGCGAAGATACCCTAGAGCTACACGCTGACGCCATTGAGGCGGGTGATAAAGTACTATTAGTTGACGACTTATTGGCAACAGGTGGTACTATTGAAGCAACCGCAAAATTGGTTAAGCGTCTAGGCGGTGAAGCGACTGACGCAGCGTTTGTTATTTCGTTACCAGAGCTTGGCGGTGAAAAGAAAATCCAAGATCTTGGGATCAACATTCTCTCTTTAGTAGAGTTCGAAGGCGAATAAGCATGAGCTATCAGGTTCTGGCGCGTAAATGGCGTCCACAAAATTTCCACGAATTAATGGGGCAGGAGCATGTAAAGCAAGCTCTAGTAAACGCACTTAATGAAAAGCGTCTACACCATGCCTATTTATTCACAGGAACACGGGGTGTGGGCAAAACAACGATTGCTAGGATCTTCGCTAAAAGCTTAAACTGCGAACAAGGCGTGACCTCAACGCCTTGTGGTCAGTGTAGCGCGTGTACTGAGATTGAAAGTGGTAAATTTATCGATTTAATCGAGATTGATGCCGCGTCTAGAACCAAAGTTGAAGACACCAGAGAGATTTTAGACAACGTACAGTACGCACCGACTCGTGGCCGATTTAAAGTTTACCTTATCGATGAAGTGCATATGCTATCTAAGCATAGTTTTAATGCGCTACTAAAAACGTTAGAAGAGCCGCCCGAACACGTAAAGTTTTTGCTGGCCACAACAGATCCGCAAAAGCTACCAGTAACGATTTTATCTCGCTGCTTGCAATTTAACCTCAATGCGATGACACAAGACCAAATCGTTGAGCAGCTGCAAAAAATACTGCCAATGGAGCAGATAGAGTTTGAGCTTAGCGCGTTACAAACGCTCGCAAAAGCCGCTGACGGTAGTATGCGTGACGCTCTTAGCCTCACGGATCAAGGTATAGCACAAACTAATGGTAATTTAACGTTGCCAGCTGTACAGTCCATGCTTGGTCTAATGGACAGCGCACATGCGATTATTCTTCTGTCTGCGGTGTTGTGCCACGATGGCGAAGCATTACTTGACGGTATAGAAAAAATAGCGCGACAAAATGGTAATTTTGTCAGTGTGCTAGACGACTTGATCGCACTGTTACACGTTATTCAATTAGCGCAGCTAGTGCCTAGTGCTGCACGTCTATCAAATTTTGATAATAACGATATCAAGTTATTTGCAGAGCAGTTATCCCCGCAACAAGGTCAACTACTGTACCAATTGCTCTTAAATGGTAAAAAAGACCTAAAATGGGCACCAGAACCTAAACTTGGCTTTGAAATGGTGATGTTACGCCTCCTGGCGTTTGAAAAAGAAAGCCACGTTGGCATGAACACTATGCCGTCTGCACCGCAGACAGAGGCAAAGCCAAGCAAAGTAGGTAACCTCCGTGAACTTTTAAAAAAGCCAACGGCTGAAAATACCCCAGTTGCAAGTGCACCACAGAGCCAGCAGGGTACTACACCAGTTGCACCTGTACCGACTATACTACCAAGCACACCCCAAGTGCCAATGTCATCAGCGCCTGTGCTACCAAGCTCACAGCCTGAAGCTGACGAGACACAGATAGCAAGCCAATATGAGAGCGTGATGTCACAGGCCGTAGCGCAAGGCTTTCAAGAGCAGGCTGTAACGCCACAACCAGAGTATCAGTCTACAAGTAGTACTTTTTCACCAGCACCAGCTGAACAACAAAGCGAACAAACGATATTGTCATCATCAGATGATGCGGTAGAGTCAGTAACATCTCCTGCAAGTACCCCGGTGTCAGAGCAACAAAGCCAAGCGCAGTCTGCTATAGCGAGGATCTTGAAAAATCGCAACATCTCAGGTGCTGGTAAATTGGTGGGAGCCGATGGTGAGGTAAAAAAGTCTGAGGCGCCGAGTGCGCCTATGCAAATGCCAAAGCCTGCGGCTATGGAAAATGTGCATGTCGAGCCACAGGTAGCGCAAACGGTTGAACCTCGTCCGGTAATAAAAAAGCCAAAGAAAGAGGCGTTTCAGGCGCGTCATCGACCAATCGCAGAAAATCTAGCGCCGGAATTACTTGAGCAGTTATCACCTGTAAAACAAGATGATAATGAGCAAAAGACACAAGTTGAAATTCCAGCTCCGGAGAACTTTGTCAGCCCAATTAGCGACATTAAATTTGCATACCAAAGTGATGATTGGGCAAATATGATTGAAAAAATGCAACTAGGCGGGCGCATTCGTCAATATGCACTTCACAGCGTGTTTACGCAAGAAGGCGAGCAGGTGCAACTGCAAGTAGATGCAAGTCAACAGCACTTAGACTCTGGAGTTTTGAGAGAAAAATTAACTGAAAGCCTCAGTGCTTTGTTAGAGAAGCCAGTATCGCTGGAAATTAATTACATAGAAGCACTAAGCAGTACTCCGTTTTTAGTGCAGCAGCAGCTTGATGAGTATAGATTGATGCAAGCAAAAACAGCAATGCGCGAAGATCCACTCGTCAGCGCATTTGTTCAAGAATTTGACGCAATGCTGGATGAAAATAGCGTCCAAGCATTGTAATTAGGGGCGTTAGCCCTTATCTTTTATCACAGTAAACCAAATTGAAGTATAAGAGAGCAGAATATGTTTAAAGGCGGAATGGGCAACATCATGAAACAAGCGCAGCAAATGCAAGAGCGCATGGAAAAAGCCCAAGAAGAAATCAAAAGCTTAGAAGTCACTGGTGAAGCAGGTGCAGGCTTGGTAAAAGTCACTATGCTTGGTAGCCACAACGTACGTCGCGTTGAGATCGACGAGAGCCTTATGGAAGACGACAAAGACATGATTGAAGACCTACTTGCCGCTGCGGTAAACGACGCTGTCCGTCGTGTAGGTGAAGAAACACAAAAGCGCATGTCAGAAGTTACCGGCGGCATGCAAATGCCTCCAGGCTTCAAAATGCCGTTTTAGTTTTAACTGATTAAAATATATAGGCTTTTCTAATGGCTTGTCTGATTTAGACAAATGTTGGACAAATAAAAGCAAAAAGCTCAGGTTTTCAGGCCTGAGCTTTTTTTCGTTTTCGAGGGTGCATTAGTAATGTTGACCTAAACTTTTGGCTAGATTTTCCATGAAATCAGGTTCGTCTTCTTGGAGCCATTTTCCATAAATTTTGGCTATCATATTGGTATCAGCGTGACCCATTTGTTTAGCTAGCCAAGTTGCCGGCACACGTTTCATAAGCATACGGCTCGCATAAGTATGCCTTAGCTGGTAGGCGGGGCGGTGTTCTAGTTCCGCTTCAATTAGCCATTTTTCCCATTGTTTGGGAACCGTAGTGAGTTCAGGTCGTTTATAGGGTTCGTTATCTCTACTCAAGAAAACTCTGCGGCGCTGGACCGTAATTGACTTTTGATTGTTACCAAAAATCACTTCATTTCTTTGGGGTAGGTTATAACTTTTTTCTTTTTGCTTAATCAGAACTTCCAATGCTGCCGGCAACAATTCAACCGTTCGAACACCAGCTTCGGTTTTAACTAGTTTCATATTTCCTTTTCTAGTTAGATTGTAACGAACATAAATCCTTCGATTTTCGAGATCAACATCCTCCCAAGCTAATGCTTTCAATTCTCCATGACGTAATCCTGTCCACGCCAAAAAAGTGACCATATCCTTAACTTGTGGAACATGTATTACGTCTAGCAGTCGAGAAAGCTCTTTTTGGCTAAATGGATTGATATTGCTCACTTGCTTTAAAAGCTTAATGGTATCTTTAGCAAGTTTCTTGAGTTCTTTAGCAGGATTGAACTTGATGTAACGACGCTCAGTAGCAAACTCTAGCACTTGATTAATCGCTTTCGTGTATTCTGTGACAGTTGATGCAGCACACCCTGAAAAGAAAATAGGATGAGCTTTGTTGTAGCTTCGTTCCAATTTACTTAATTGTGTTGTCGTGAATGATTTTATTGCCTGCTTGCCGTAATCATTTTTTAGCTCTTCGTAAAACGCATTACGTCTTGACTCAATAAGCTCTTCTTTTGTTCCTTTAACTGTCGCTTGACGCGCTAGATTTAATTGCTCAGTAGTTATTTGGGCAACATCTTTTGTGCCTAACTCGTAATGTAAAAAAACAACACTGACACCCACTAGTATCTACCCTATGGTAGTTTCTAGTTAGAACCACAAAAAATTGTTTATTACTCGTATCAAGAGTGCTTAAGAAAATAAGGTTCCTGTTAGTGTTTACGTATTTCCTGACACTAAAGTCAGTGTATCGCACACCATAAAGGCACTGTGGTTAACGCAGCTTGAGGGGTTATCGCTAAAGAATCTATTTGGTTAAGCCAGCAAATGTTCACAATTTGTTAGATTTGTGCGCCTTCGTCTTTTAAGGGTTTCACAATAAGCGGTGAGTACTCGCTCTCGACCAACAGCACCATGGAAAATCCGAGAAAATTGTGTTGTGAGTTTCATCCAATTATCAGGTTCGATGTTTAGTCGAGATAAAATTGGTTGAGACTCTAGGATAGCACCTTTTTTATCGGTGCGAATACATTTCCCCGTAAGCTCGACTAACTCTAGATAAGACTTGAGCTCGAAAGGCAGCCCTTTTGGTATGTTCTTTCGGGGGCTACCCGCAAATCGTAATAGGCTGTTTGGTTGTTTCCCTTGCCTTGCATGGTCGATTCGCTTTTTGATACTGGTAAAGTCAGAGGTTTCAGGCGTTAGGGCTAACTTGGCTCGAATGGGGTTCAAGTCGACGTATGCCATACAAGCAGCTAATGCGGCTTCATCTAGCAAGGGTTGAGATTTGAATCTGCCTTCCCAAAATCGGCCTGTGCATTCATCCTCTTTATTTGCTCTGCGGGCAATATCCTCGTTGAGTACCCGCATAAACCAGCTAATATCTGCCAATCTCTGTCTGTACTTGGCAATATATTCACTGAGTATCAACCGGTCCGACTCACATAGTGGCTCTTCTTCAACGAACTTCCTCGTGACCCAATTACCTTTAAATAGCTTGTGCCAGCGTATCACTATGGCCTTGTCAGATAAGCGCTTTGCTTTATTATCATCAACATGCAATACAATGTGGGTGTGATTACTCATCACCGCATACGCACAGACGTCGATACAAAAGACGGTAGCTAACATTAGGAGCTTTTCTTCAACCCAATCACGGCGATGTGCATAGGATTTTCCGGTCAGTTTGTCTTCACCGCACAAAAACGCGCGTCTAACGCAGCGGGAGATGCAATGATAGTATTTGGTATCTGTTAAGCTGATTTGATTTTTACGGGCAGTCGCCATCGCTTGTTTTCCTCAATCCTTGAGTGCAGAGTTAGAGCGTAGCCGACTTTTAAAAAAGGCACAAATTAGAGGTGGATGTCCTTGGTTTACAAATTAGAGGTGGGTGTCCTTGGTATATTATCCTTGGTATATCTTATCTTTGGTTTATTATTGCTCATCTTAGATAGCAGTGCAGCCCATCAAGAACAGATGATGCAGTTGTTGTCTGACCCATCGAAAGCGGCTCAGTTTGCACGAGTAGTGTTTGATATGTTGAATGGGCTAAACGGGTAGTCTACTGGAGCTAGGGAAAAGGATTGATGTGCGCTTATGTGTCAGTGCATGTACAAAAAGGTGAGCTTAGTAACGTTACGACAAGTAAGATAAAAGTCTCAATCTACTTTACCAAGATAGGGGTCTAGATAATTGCCACGGGTAGGATGAAGTAGCTCATGAGCGCTCCTATGGAGATTCCCGAATTTATAAAAGTTAATATAATGTTAGGGGTAATGTTTAATTCCCCCAGTAAATAATATATTGATATTTCGTTTCACCCATTGGCTTTGTCTTAATTTATAATAAGTCGGCAGTATGATGAGCATAAGGCTGTAAACGCGATTGGTTAAGTTTGCAAATTAATCAGAAATAGCGCCTAATAGGGGGGCTATTTTTGTCTACATACGGAAGTAAGATGAGTAAATACGCCTTGGTTTTTCCGCCCAATTTTAAGCTAGTTTTGTATGCTATGGCGGTGATGTGTGTTGTCCAGGTGTTAGGTGGTCTTTTTGGCTTCCCCGTCTATCGATTTGGGATTGTGCCTCATGATATTCACCATTTAAGTAGTGTCTTTACCGCACCTTTTGTACACGGTAGCTGGGGGCATTTGATGAGTAATTTACTGGGGTTAAGTATCAGTGGTTATTTGGCTGCGAGATTACCTAAGTTCAAGCGTTCAACATTTTTTATTGTGGTTGCGACAGGGCTGCTGGTGTGGCTGTTTGCTGGAAATGCCAATCACATTGGCGCATCAGGCATCGTAATGGGTTACTTTGGCTTATTGCTAGGGGCTGCACTGTTTAATCGAGACATTCTTGGGATCGTGAGCTTTGTAGCGCTGTTGGTGCTGACTTACTATGCCAATATAAGTTTTTTAGCGACCTTGTTTGACTTCTCTGCTCAAACGAGTAGTTCTAGCCATATTTTTGGTTTTTTAAGTGGGCTCCTCGCGGCTTATATCACCAAGCCCAAGCGTGTCTAATATAACCTGCCTGTGACGGCAGGTTATTAAGTTTCAGTTTGGCCAATTACCAGATACGGACGCGCTCTTCTGGTGCTAGATATAGTTTATCACCCGGTTTCACATCGAATGCTTTGTACCAAGCATCATGGTTACGAGGTGCTAACGCTCTGAAGCGGCCAGGAGCGTGAGTGCCTGCGCGCAGCTGGTTTAACATGCTTTGTTCAGTACGCTTTTCTTTCCATACTTGTGCCCAAGCAAGGAAGAAGCGCTGATCACCAGTTAAGCCATCGATGATAGGCGCTTCTTTACCGTTTAGGCTGAGCTTGTACGCATGGTAAGCCATGGCTAGGCCACCAACATCGCCGATGTTTTCACCAAGGCTGTTACGACCATTTACAAAGTTGCCTTCGATAGGTTCGTACTGGCTGTATTGCGCAGCGAGCTTGTCAGCTTTTGCTTCGAATGCAGCGCGGTCAGCATCAGTCCACCAGTTACGTTGAATACCTTTTGCATCAGACTTAGAACCTTGGTCGTCAAAACCATGTCCCATTTCATGACCGATCACTGCACCGATACCGCCGTAGTTTACTGCCGGATCGGCGTTCGGGTCGAAAAATGGTGGTTGTAAGATTGCTGCAGGGAACACAATTTCATTGAATGAGCTATTGTAATAGGCGTTAACGCGTTGCGGTGTCATACCCCAGCGGTTGCGATCTGTTTTTTCAAGCTCTTTCGCCACACTGTCGTTTCTGAAGAATTGACGTAGATTTTGAACATTGCCAACTAAATCATTATTCTTAAGTGTTAGTCCTTCAAATGACTGCCATACATCAGGGTAACCAATTTTAGGCACGAATGCTGCGAGTTTTGCTTGTGCATTAACTTTCGTTTCTGCGCTCATCCAGTCAAGATTTTCAATGCGCTCACCTAGTGCTTTACGCAGGTTTTCAACTAGCTCAGACATCTGCTCTTTTGATGACTCAGGGAAGTGTTTATCTACGTACACTTTACCAATTGCAAAGCCTAATGACTGTGTGCCTGACATTTGGCTTACTGCACGCTTCCAACGAGGGCGAGGCTCTTGTTGGCCGCTTAAATGTTTACCGAAAAACTCAAAATTGGCATTAAAAATTTCTTCAGATAGCAATCCAGCGTTTCCACTGATGGTGTGAAAAGTCAGGTAGTCTTTCCATACCGCTAAATCTTCTTTGTTGACAAGATCAATCATTGCTTTGATCGGATCAGGCTGAGACATGTTGAGTTGTGGTACTTGGTAACCCGTTTGCTCAAAGTATAGATCCCAGTTAAACCCAGGATATTCTTTTGCTAAGTCTTCATGCTTAATTTGGTTAAGGGTGAGGTCGCGGTTACGACGCTTTTCACGTGGCCAGTGGCCTTCTGCCATTTTAGTTTCAAGAGCAAGTATTGCTTGTGCTCGCTCTGTGGTTTTGTCTAAACCTGCAAACTTAAGCATAGTGGCAATGTGGTTAATGTACTCTGCACGAGTATTAACAAAGCGCTGGGCATCCTCTAAATAATATGAGCGATCAGGTAAACCTAAACCCCCAGCTCCCATCGACATTTCATATTTGTTAGGGTCTAGGCGGTTGAACCACATACCACCACCAATTGGTGAATTAGCACCAGTTAACCAAGCTTGACCAAAGGCTTTTGTTAGGCCATCAGTGTTGTTAATTGCTTTAATCTCATCTAATAAACCTTGAATTGGCGTGATTCCGAGCTTATTAAGCGTTTCAACATCCATAAATGCGTTGTAGAAGTCGGCAATGAGTTGCTCTTGAGCATTCAGGTTTTCTCGAGAAACAATATCTTCAATGATAGCATTGACTTGTTTTTCACTGCGTTCAGCAAGCGCGGTAAAGGCACCGTAGCGTGTCTTATCTGCTGGCATTTCATAGTTATTGTACCATGTACCACTGGCGTACATAAAAAAGTCATCGCCAGGCTTTACGCTTTCATCACGGGCTGTTAAGTCTACGCCAAACGTGCCTAATTCTGCTTTTTCAGTTGTGATTGTTGCTTCGGCTGGTGTATTTGATTGACTTGTTGATACCTTTTGCTCCGAGCATGCTGTTAGCATAATGGCAGCTATGGTGCTTGCGATAATTGTTTTTTTCATTATTAGCTCTCTATGATTATGTCGAGAAGTCAGCCCTTTTTGCAGCTATATGTTACTACTTTCGGGAATGCTACCATTGTCCGGTGATTATGTCTCAGCTGCAAGCATTTGAGCTGAATTGGTGGTTAATTCAAGGCGAATGATTTTATTAAAGCAAAAATTGCTTGGAATTGAGATTTTGCCGTTGCTGCTTTTCGTGCCGCGCTTTAAATCAGTATGAATATCCCTTATCATCTCGGCATTATTAAAGGTGCATGTGCACCGAACAAGCTACGAGAAGCTCATTTATGCAATTATCACCTAGTCTGACCGCGCTTATCGAAGCGCTACGTTGTTTACCTGGCATTGGACCTAAATCTGCTCAACGTATTGCTTTTCATTTATTGGAGCGAGATAGAGAAGGTGGCTCGCAATTAGGACAGTGTTTGAGTCATGCGATGCAGGCTATTGGCCACTGTAACAGCTGCCGTACCTTTAGTGAGGTTGATATTTGCGATATATGTCTGAGTATAAAGCGCCAAGATACAGGTCTACTTTGTGTCGTTGAGTCGCCAACAGATGTACTAGCAATCGAGCAAACAGGGCAATATAGTGGTTTATATTTCGTATTAATGGGTCACTTATCACCGCTTGATGGTATTGGCCCAAATGAAATTGGTTTAGATGTGCTAGAGCGTAAACTCAATGACGGCAACATTAATGAAGTTATTTTAGCGACCAATCCAACGGTTGAAGGTGAAGCAACGGCACATTACATCTCAGAACTTTGCCACAAATATGGTGTTGATGCGTCACGTATAGCCCATGGCATGCCGGTTGGTGGTGAGCTTGATTTAGTTGATGGGATGACATTAATGCACGCGTTTAGCGGTCGTAAAAAGCTATAAACTATTTTTATTGTCCTGTTTTTAAGCAAACTCACAAAAAAGCAGGGCTGCATGTTAAAAATTTAATTTAGTCTCTTGAAAGTTTGTTCTCTCCCCCCATATAGCTAGCATAATGATTTAGAACACTGCACTAATTGCTTATATTGGAGAGAACAATGTCCGCAGCTCAAAAAGAAACATTAGGCTTTCAAACAGAAGTCAAACAATTACTAAACCTAATGATCCACTCTTTATACTCAAATAAAGAGATCTTTTTACGCGAATTAGTATCTAACGCTTCAGATGCGGCTGACAAACTACGTTACCTTGCATTGCAAAATGGCGACCTTTACGAAGGCGATGCAGAGCTACGTGTTCGCCTTAGCGCTGATAAAGATGCTAAAACCATCACCATTTCAGACAATGGGATTGGTATGACGCGTGATGAAGTGATCAGTTCATTAGGTACTATTGCAAAATCAGGCACAGCCGATTTCTTTAAAAACCTAACGGGCGATCAAGCAAAAGATTCACAATTGATTGGCCAGTTTGGTGTTGGTTTTTACTCAGCATTTATTGTCGCTGATAAGGTGACTGTACGTACTCGTAAAGCTGGCGAGTCTCAAGCGGTTGAGTGGGAATCACAAGGCGAAGGTGACTTTACCATTGCTGAAGTTGAAAAAGCAGAACGTGGTACAGAAATCACACTACACCTACGTGAAGAAGAAAGTGAGTTCCTAGAAACGTATCGTCTACGCGGTATTGTGACTAAATACTCAGACCACATCTCTATTCCGGTAGAACTTTACAAAGACCCAGTTCCTGAGTCAGAAGGTCCTGACGGTGAAAAAATCGAAGCGCAGCCTGGCGAGTGGGAAGCAATTAACAAAGCGACAGCACTTTGGACACGTGACAAATCTGAGATCAGTGAAGAAGAGTATAAAGAATTCTACAAGCACGTTGGTCATGACTGGGAAGAACCGCTTTCATGGGCTCACAATAAAGTAGAAGGTAAAACCGAGTACACTAGCTTACTTTATATCCCTAAAAAAGCGCCATTCGATTTATACAACCGTGAACGTCAGGCCGGTCTTAAACTGTATGTACAGCGTGTATTTATCATGGATGACGCTGAACAGTTTATGCCAAGCTACTTACGTTTCGTTAAAGGTTTATTAGATTCTAACGATTTGCCACTTAACGTATCTCGTGAAATCCTACAAGATAACAAGATCACGCAAGCTATTCGTAAGGGCTGTACGTCTCGTGTACTCAAAATGCTTGAGCGTATGGGCAAAAACAAACCAGAAGACTATCAAACATTCTGGAATGAGTTTGGTAATGTAATTAAAGAAGGCCCAGCAGAAGATTTTGCAAACAAAGAAGCCATTGCAAAATTACTGCGTTTTAGCTCTACACATACAGACGAAAAGACGCAAAATGTGTCGCTTGAACAGTATATTGAGCGCATGAAAGAAGGCCAAGACAAGATCTACTATGTTGTGGCTGACAGCTTTGAAGCAGCGAAAAGCTCTCCTCACCTTGAAATCTTCCGTAAGAAAGGGATTGAAGTGTTGTTATTGAGCGACCGTGTTGATGAGTGGATGATGAGCCACTTGACTGAGTTTGACGAGAAGCAACTTCAATCAATTACTCGTGGTGACTTAGACCTTGGTGATATGGATGATGAAGAAACTAAGAAGGCACATGAGGAAAGTGAAAAAGAAGTTGAAGGTCTAGTTGAACGTGTGAAAACCGTACTTGGTGATAAGGTAAAAGAAGTTCGCTTCACGCATCGTCTAACAGACTCTCCAGCTTGTGTGGTAGCTGATGACAACGACATGAGCTCGCAAATGCAAAAGCTAATGGAGCAAGTGGGCCAAGCTGTTCCTGAGTCTAAGCCTGTATTTGAGCTTAACCCAGAACACCAATTAGTTAAGCACTTAAATAATGAGCAAGACGAAGACAAGTTTGGTCAGTGGGCTGAAGTACTGCTAGACCAAGCTATGTTAGCTGAACGTGGCAGCTTGAAAGACCCGGCAGGCTTCGTTAGCCGTTTGAACAAACTCATGTTAGATCTACAAAAATAGACCACTTAATTAAGCTGAATGCTAACATCTCAGCTTGATGAGGAAAAAGGCCGGACATCTTGATACAGTGTCCGGCCTTTTTAATGTTAATTATAAAGTAGCAGGCTAAAGGGCTTGCAACGCAGATACCGCATCATCATAGTTTGGCTCTTTCGCCAAGTTTTCGACTAGTTGCTTGTAAACTACTTTATGCTCTTTATCGAGTACAAAGATAGCACGGCTAAGTAACCCCATATCTTTGATGAGCAAGCCATAATTCTCACCAAATGAATGCCATACAGCATCAGATAATGTTTTTACTTTGTCGATATTTTCAGCTTTACAAAAGCGCTTTTGTGCAAAAGGGAGGTCAGCGCTGATAGTCAACATGGCGACATCAGGGAATTGACTCGCTACTTTTTCATTGAAATGTTTAGTTTGTAAACTGCATGTACCTGTATCTAGACTTGGTACGACGCTAATTAATACCGCACGATTGCTAAAGTCAGCCAATGTGACCGGAGTAAAGTCAGCATCAGCGACTTTAAAATCAGGTGCAGCTTGACCGGTTTCAACCCCACGACCAAGTAAAACAACGGCTTTACCTTGCGCTTTTACTTTGCCCATATCGACAGTATTTTCAGGTAAATCATAGGCAAAAGATGCCACACTAAACAGGCTACTCGCCAAAACTAACGCTTTGAGCATAAAGTATTCCTTTTGAAGTTAACTTAATTGATTTGAGTGTATTATACTGACAGTAAGGAACCAAGCTTAAGTGACATTTAGATTGTAAAAATGACGTTGTTTTATTAACATGTGTCGCAATTTTAAGCTTTTATCTCATAAATATAATTAAACCTTCCCTGCACATTGCCGATATGCAATGGGAAACAGAAAGAGAGCTTGTATGTCTACATTAGTCCTAATTTGTGACGATTCAAAACTTGCCCGTCGGCAGTTGGCGCGTTCGCTGCCAGATGACTGGGATATTAAAGTGGAATTTGCGGAGAACGGACTTGACTGTATCAAACAAATTAAAGCGCTTTCTCCGGAGATACTCTTCTTAGATTTAAACATGCCGCAAATGGATGGCTATGAAGTGCTGCAAGCGATCAGTGAACAAGATCTCTCCGTGCTTACCGTCGTGGTGTCTGGTGATATTCAGCCTAATGCGCATCAGCGTGTGATTGAGCTGGGGGCGATAGATTTTATCCGTAAGCCCTGTGATGCCGCCAAACTTGCTGAAATCATTGAGCACCATGGTATAAAAGACAAAGCAATCAGAGAAAGTTTGGTTCATAAGCTTGGCGAGCAGATAGACCCTGAAATTCGTGATATCTATCAAGAATTAACGAATGTCGCCATGGGTCAAGCCGGTGATTTGCTAGCGAGGTTACTCAACGTTTTTGTTGAATTACCTATTCCGAATGTCAACGTGTTAGAAGTTAACGAGCTTCATATGGCCTTACAAGCCATAGATGCTAGCGCAACGACATCTGGAGTTTGCCAAGGCTTTATTGGCGGCGGTGTTTCCGGTGAGGCGTTGCTGTTGCTAAATGACTCTAGCTTTAAGGAAATCGCTTCTTTGATGAATTACCATGGGGAGTTGAACACAAAAGTTGAGTTAGAGCTGTTGATGGACATTAGTAATATCTTGATTGGTGCCATTCTTACTGGTTTATCAAAGCAGCTTGATATGCCATTTAGTCAGGGGCATCCAGTGGTGCTCGGGCAGCATTGTGATGTTGCTGAGCTGGTAAAGGCTAACAAAGCAAGGTGGCAACGAACGTTAGCAATAGAGATAAGTTATGGCATTGAAAACCATAATATAAATTGCGATTTGATGCTATTATTCACGGAAGACTCGCTGAAAACCCTAAAATATAAAGTAGCCTACTTATTGGATGATTAACTATGCCAGCAGCCGATTTTGACATGAATGAAATCCATTGGTTAATGGATATGTTTAACACCGTAGATGTTGGCCTCGTGGTGCTCGACCGTGACTACAAGGTATGTATCTGGAATGGCTTTATGGAGAATCATTCAGGATTATTACCAAGCGCTGTAAAAGATAAAGATATATTCGACTTGTTTCCAAGTATTGATGAGCAATGGTTTCGTTCAAAAGCAGAGCCCGTTTTTGTACTTAAAAATCGCTCTTTCACCATTTGGGAGCAGCAACCTTACATATTTCGCTTTAGAAACTATAGGCCAATTACGGGTAAAGCGGACTATATGTATCAAAATGCCACCTTTATTCCACTGACAACCGTCACTGGCGATGTCGGTCATATCTGTGTGATCATTTACGACGTAACTGACGAAGCAATCAATAAACTAGAGCTAGAGTCATTAAATAAACAGTTAGAAAAGATCAGCCGCACGGATAGTCTAACTCAGTTGCATAACCGTGGGTTTTGGGAAGAAACTCTCAAGCAGGAGTTTAAAAGGCTGAAGCGCAGTCAAGGTCAAAGTGCATTGCTAATGTTCGATATTGACCACTTTAAACGCATCAATGATGAATATGGGCATAGCGGAGGGGATGAGGCTATTCGCCACATTTCCGATCTGTTGCGAAAAACCCTCAGAGAAACGGACACCGCAGGACGTTATGGCGGTGAAGAATTTGCAGTTACTTTACTCGATACTGACGTCAAAGGTGCGGTTACATTTGCAGAAAGACTGCGTTCACTAATAGAAAATTCGTCTATTTACTACGATGAGCAACAGATAAAAATTACCGTGAGCCTAGGCGTTGCAGCTTTTAAAGAAACTTTTGACAAGCATGAGCAGTGGATTGAAGCCGCTGATAGCGCACTGTACGTTTCAAAAGAAGGTGGAAGGAATAAGGTAACCGTTTATTCAGAGGAGATGGACGGCGAGTCCTAAGACGAGTCCTAACCTGAGATGCTGCCATAAAAACCAAGACTATGGCGCCTTCTTCGCTATTGGTATCGAGTCGTGAGGTGAAAAGGGAAGGGCAGTTAACACCCTTAGGCTAGAGCAAGATTAAGGCTTAAGGCGAACTTTAAAAAACAAGTAAGTTCACAACATGCTCAGGCCTTGGAGTATAAAGCCAGCTGCTTACCTATTTACCTTTGTCTTTAATAAAACCTAGTGCTCTCTTTATGGAGGTGAAATTAAGTGGTGTTATCGCCTTAAACACACCACTTAATTGAACAAATCGATAAGCCAAGTATCATTCACCTTCGGTTTCTGGACATTGTGCGATTTGCTCTACTTTACCCGTTTCATCAACTTGCTCAAGGCGAACTTTAAACCCCCATAAGCGATAAAGGTGCTTTATCACCTCTTGCTTCGACCCTGCAAGTGGGATCCCCCCCTGTGGGATGTATCTAAGAGTTAGCGATCTATCACCTCTGATATCAACATCGTAGACTTGAATATTTGGTTCATGATTACTCAAATTATACTGTGCAGAAAGTGCGCTGCGGAGCTGCTGATAGCCCATTTCATCATGGATAGCACCAACTTCTAGATGCGGTGATTTTTGCTTGTCAACGATAGTAAAAAGTTTAAAGTCACGCATCAGCTTTGGTGATAAAAATTGACTAATAAAGCTCTCATCTTTAAAGTTTTGCATCGCAAAGTGCAGAGTATCCAGCCAATTGCTTCCTGCAAACTCAGGGAACCATTGTTTATCTTCCTGAGTCGGGTTTTCACAAATACGACGAATATCTACCATCATATTAAAGCCCAATGCGTACGGATTAATACCAGAGTAAAACTTACTGTTGTAAGGGGGCTGGTAAACTACATTGGTATGGCTCTGTAAGAACTCCAACATAAAGGAATCACTCAATTTTCCCTCATCATATAGGTGGTTCAATATGGTGTAATGCCAAAATGTTGCCCAGCCTTCGTTCATAACTTGGGTTTGTCTTTGAGGATAAAAATACTGTGATACTTTACGAACAATACGTATTATTTCACGTTGCCATGACTCAAGTAGTGGGGCATTTTTCTCAATAAAGTATAAGATATTCTCTTGAGGCTCCGTTGGGAAGCGCGGACGGTCGTGTGTTTCTTGATCTTCGCCTTTTGGTATTGTGCGCCAAAGTTCATTAACCTGAGACTGTAAATAGTCTTCACGTTCTTGTTGGCGCTTCTGCTCCTCAAACATAGATATACGTTGTGGACGCTTATAGCGGTCAACGCCGTAGTTCATCAGCGCATGGCAAGAGTCAATCAGGTTTTCTACTTCGTCTATGCCGTACTTTTCTTCGCATTTAGCGACATAATTTTTTGCGAATACTAAATAGTCAATGATAGACGACGCGTCCGTCCATGTCTTGAATAAATAATTACCTTTGAAGAATGAGTTATGCCCATAACAAGCGTGTGCCATAACCAGCGCCTGCATCGGCAAAGTATTTTCTTCCATAAGGTAAGCGATACAGGGATCTGAATTGATCACAATTTCATACGCCAGCCCCATTTGACCGCGTTTGTAAGTTTGTTCTGTTTGAATAAATTTTTTGCCGTAGGACCAATGCGCATAACCAATAGGCATACCGACACTGGAGTACGCATCCATCATTTGTTCGGCCGTGATCACCTCAATTTGATTAGGGTAGGTATCTAGTCTGTAATGCTCTGCTACACGAGCAATTTCTTGATGGTAAGTATCAAGTAAATCAAAAGTCCAATCAGGACCATCGTCTATTGGCTTATAGGTCATCGCACAACCTCCCAAAATTATGCAGCGCTTTGCTTATCTTTGTTCTTTTTGAACAGCTCTCTGAAGATAGGGTAAATATCCTCTACGCTTCGAATGTGTTGCATAGCAAAATTATCAAAGGCATTAGCTACTCCTTGATACTCTCGCCATAGGCTTTGATGCGCCCGGGTTGTTATTTCAATGTAAGCATAATACCGTACAGTTTTGAGCAGTTTACTTGAAAGTATTTGAGTACATTGCGGTGAATCGTCTGCCCAATTGTCGCCATCTGAAGCTTGTGCTGCGTATATATTCCAGTCGCCCTGCGCGTAGCGTTCTTGAATAATCTCATCCATTAGCTTCAGCGCGCTTGAGACGATAGTGCCCCCCGTTTCTTGCGAATAGAAAAATTCTTGCTCGTCCACCTCTTTGGCTTGCGTATGGTGGCGGATATATACCACCTCTATATCTTTATATGTTCGGGTTAAAAACTGATATAGCAAAATATAAAAACGCTTTGCCATATCTTTGGTCGCTTGATCCATAGAACCAGATACGTCCATCAAGCAGAACATAACCGCTTTGCTGGTGGGGTGGGGGCGTCGCTCGTAATTACGAAAACGCAGATCGTAATTGTCGATGAAAGGCACCGCAGCAATTTGTGCTTTCAATATTTCAATACGTTGCTCGATATCAATTATTTTTTGTTGCGGAGGTACCGGCTCAGCTAACAAATTGGCTAATTCCTCTTCTAACTCTTTTAATTCGCGCCTTTTGCTTGATGTCATGGCTATGCGTCGTGCCATAGAGCCTTTTAGACTTCGTACAATGTCTAAGTTGCTTGGCATACCATCGTTACAAAAGCCCGCCCGATGTGTTTTCATTTGCATCAGTTTATCCAACTGACTCTGTTGCAGGTTAGGCAGCTCTAAATCTTCAAACAATAAATCTAAATATTCATCTTTAGAAATAGAGAAAACAAAATCGTCTTGGCCTTCCCCTTGGTCACTTGCCTCGCCCTCACCACCACCTCCTCCCTGACCGGAAGGTGGGCGCTGAATTTTGTCACCTGTAGAAAATTGATCATTACCAGGGTGAATAAGCTCTCTATCTCCCCCCTTACCTTGATGGAAAGTAGGTTCGCTAATGTCTCTTTGTGGAATAGAAATGCTTTCGCCACTTGAGACATCAGTCACACTTCGTTTGTTAATCGCCTCTGATACCGCCTTTTTTATCTGCTTTTTGTAGCGGCGGATAAAACGCTGGCGGTTCAGAGTGCTCTTATTTTTGCCGTTAAGACGGCGATCAATAAAATGCGCCATATAACACCCTCTTTAATGCTTACAAGTTACTGAGACTTTCTTACTCTTAAATACCATTCAGAGAGTAAGCGAACTTGTTTTTGGGTATAGCCTTTGTCAACCATGCGATTGACGAAATCCTCATGCTTCTTCTGGTCTTCAGCCGAGGTTTTTGCATTAAATGAAATAACAGGAAGTAAGTCCTCTGTATTAGAAAACATCTTTTTCTCAATAACGGTTCTTAGCTTTTCATAGCTAGTCCATACCGGATTATCGCCATTATGGTGGGCTCTGGCTCTCAAGACAAAATTGACGATTTCATTTCGAAAATCTTTTGGATTTGAAATACCCGCGGGTTTTTCGATCTTCTCAAGTTCTGCATTTAATGCTGCGCGGTCAAACAACTGGCCAGTGTCTGGATCTCGGTACTCCTGATCTTGGATCCAAAAGTCTGCATAGGTTACATAACGGTCAAATATATTTTGTCCATACTCAGAGTACGATTCTAGGTATGCTGTTTGTAATTCCTTGCCAATAAACTCAACATATTGAGGAATAAGGTAACCTTTCAAGTGGCTCAAGTAACGCTCCTGAACTTCTGCGTTAAATTGCTCTCGCTCTATTTGCTGTTCTAATACGTAAAATAGATGAACTGGGTTCGCCGCAACTTCACTGTGGTCAAAGTTGAAGACGCGTGAAAGTATTTTAAAGGCAAATCGAGTGGAGAGACCGTTCATCCCCTCATCTACTCCCGCATAGTCACGATACTCTTGATAAGACTTAGCTTTGGGATCTGTATCTTTTAAACTCTCTCCATCATACACTCGCATTTTGGAATAAATACTTGAGTTTTCAGGCTCTTTAATCCGCGACAGTGCTGAAAATTTAGCTAAAGTTTCTAGCGTGCCTGGGGCACATGGAGCTTGCCGCAATTCGCTATTTTCTATGAGCTTCTCGTAGATTTTTACCTCTTCTGATACGCGTAGGCAATAAGGCACTTTAACGATATAAACGCGGTCTAAAAACGCTTCGTTATTTTTGTTGTTTTTGAAGGTTTGCCATTCAGATTCGTTAGAATGCGCAAGGATCAGCCCGCTAAAGGGAAGTGCAGAAATACCCTCCGTGCCGTTATAGTTTCCTTCCTGAGTTGCAGTTAATAACGGGTGTAGCACTTTGATGGGGGCTTTAAACATCTCAACAAACTCCATTAACCCCTGGTTTGCAAGGCAGAGTGCACCTGAATATGCGTAGGCATCAGGATCATTTTGAGCAAAGTGTTCAAGTTTACGAATGTCTACTTTACCCACTAGCGCTGAGATGTCTTGGTTGTTTTCATCGCCAGGCTCTGTTTTGGCGATGGCTATTTGGTCAAGTATAGATGGATACCGCTTTACAACAGTGAATTTAGTAATATCACCGTTGTACTCATGTAAGCGTTTGGTAGCCCATGGCGACATAATAGTTTTAATATAGCGGGTAGGGATTCCGTACTCTTTTTCTAACAAGTCAGCGTCTTCTTGAGGACTGAACAGGCAAAGTGGGTGGTCGTTAACTGGTGAGCCTTTTAGCGAATACACCGGTACTTTTTGCATTAAATATTTTAGTTTCTCGGCGATAGAAGACTTACCCCCACCAACAGGACCGAGTAAATAGAGCACCTGCTTACACTCTTCAAGCCCTTGGGCTGCATGTTTGAGGTAAGAGACTATCTGTTCAATAGCGTCTTCCATGCCATAAAACTCGTTAAATGCAGGGTATCTTGCTATTACTCTATTGGAAAACAGTCTACTTAGTCTCGCATCTTTAGATGTGTCAATCATCTCCGGTTCGCCAATCGCCATTAATAGTCGCTCTGGGGCGCTGGCATAGGCTGATTTATCATTTTTACAAATTTCAAGAAATTCCGCGATAGTGTACTCTTCTTCTTGCGCGGCTTCATATCTGGCCTGATAATGTTCAAATATTGTCATAACGACCTCCAGTAAGCTACCTTGTATGGATTGCGGATCATAGATTAGGAAAGGTTACTTAAAGCTTAGTCGTGATATGAATAATACCCAAAAAAAACTAGATTTTTTATGTATTAATGTTGAATTACAGGCGCAAAAAAGGGTGCTTAAGCACCCTCATTATTGCATCAATGATGATAGTTGATGTTAAGCTAGGTTGCTGTTTGCAAAGTCCCAGTTAACAAGTGCCCAGAAACCCTTTAGGTATTCAGGACGGACGTTACGGTAGTCGATATAGTAAGCGTGTTCCCAAAGATCAACAGTGATAATTGGTGTAACACCTTCTTCAGTCAGCGGCGTAGCTGCGTTTGAAGTATTTACGATATCTAAAGAGCCGTCAGCAAGTTGAACTAACCAAGTCCAGCTTGAGCCAAAGTTATTTACCGCTTTGTCATTAAAAGCTTCTTGGAACGCAGCAAATGAGCCCCATTTTGCGTTGATTAGCTCCGCAACTTTACCTGTTGGTTCGCCACCTGCATTTGGTGCTAAGCTGTGCCAGTAGAACGTATGGTTCCAGATTTGAGCAGCATTGTTGAAAACACCACCTTCAGAGCTACAAACGATCTCTTCCAGTGATTTACCTTCGAAGTCAGTACCTTCAATTAAACCATTTAGCTTTACAACATAAGTGTTGTGGTGTTTGCCGTGGTGGAATTCTAACGTCTCTTGAGAGATGTGCGGCTCAAGTGCGTTTAGTGCATAAGGTAGTGACGGTAGTTCAAATGCCATATTAATCTCCATTTTTTTGGTTGATTTGCCAACAACTCATACGAAAGCAAGCTAACATTAGCCCACTTTTCTATACCATTGGCTTTTATAGTGATACTATAATTCCTGACTATTTTACTCAAGTTTTGGCAAACAGCAATGCGTGCCAGTGACTTAATGACTTATAATACACATTCTTTGTGAACCGATGCCGAATAGCAGCCTTCACATGGGCAATAAATAAGCTCAGTTTAGGCGCTATACCGTTGCTTCTAACCTATAGTGTGGCTGGCGTAGTGGTTTACTAATGTGTGTTGTAATAGTGAGTAGCAAGCTAAAGTGCCGATATTAGCGTGCTGTACATAAATATCGGAAAAACGTCATTTTGAGGTAACTAATGGAAACTATTGATAAGATTAAACAACAGATCGAAGAAAACCCAATTATTCTTTATATGAAAGGGTCTCCTAAACTCCCTAACTGTGGTTTTTCTTCGCAAGCATCTCAGGCTTTGATGGCGTGCGGTGAGCAGTTTGCTTATGTAGATATACTACTAAACCCTGATATTCGTGCAGAGCTACCGCATTATGCAAACTGGCCTACCTTTCCACAACTTTGGGTTGAAGGTGAGCTGATTGGTGGTTGTGACATCATTATTGAGATGTTCCAAAAAGGTGAGCTTCAACCACTAATCTCAGAAACAGCTGCTAAATATAAAAAAGATGATGCAGCGGCTGAATAATGTCATACCTGGCAGAGCATAAGCTCTGCCGCCCTAACTTTTCTGGTTAACTTCCTCCCTCTTTGTACTTTTACTCGTTTATTAATCGCCTGCTCCCTTCACTAGACAATTACTCGTTTCAATTTCGATCCAACTTTTGTTTATTTGGTTGACGTGTACGTCAACTAAAACAGGTTTGCCGCTGCATATTTATATAGCCATTCTCACGTAGTGCTTGTTAGCCAGTCTTTGGTTTATAGTAATTGTGTGAATATTTATTCATTTTTTAATCCTGGTTACGTTTACGTAAACGTTTGCTTGTATGGATCTTGTGGCCATTTCACACTTGTTGATACCGGTGTCATTTTGCAAATTTATGTTCAATATTTTCAAAATGATAAATTTTGATTGATTTGGGTAACTTGTATTACCAATGAGAAATATTCAACTTAATGAATATGTATTCATTTTTGTGTTGACTCTACTTTCAATCAAGGCTAATTTTGAGTATCTGCCAGCATTTCGTCGTACCGTCATGAGCTGGCCGTTGTAGCAAGGGGAGGAGTCTATGCTATATGACTCAAAATTAGAAAAAGATAACTGTGGGTTTGGTTTGATTGCGCATGTGAGCGGACAGCCGAGCCATAAACTGATCCGAACAGCCATAACTGGTTTAGACCGTATGCAGCACCGTGGTGGTATTTCTGCCGATGGCAAAACAGGTGATGGGTGTGGATTATTGTTGCAAAAACCAGATAGCTTCTTTCGAGCTATTGCTGCCGAAAATGAGTGGCACATAGGTAAAAACTATGCGGTTGGCATGATATTTTTAAATCAAGATCAAGCGCTAGCAGCAGCGGCAGAAAAAGTCATTTGTGAAGAATTAGAAAAAGAAACATTGACGGTGATTGGTTGGCGTGAAGTACCAACTGATCCATCCATGCTTGGCCCTATTGCCAAAGCACAATTACCTGAGTTTAAGCAAGTTTTTATCGGTGCGCCAGAAGGCTGGCGTCCTAAAGATTTAGAGCGCCGCCTTTATATTGCGAGGCGTCGGATTGAAAAAACGTTGGAGCAGGACGAGCAATTTTATATTTGCAGTTTGTCTGGTTTGGTGACTATCTATAAAGGCTTGATGATGCCAGTGGATTTACCTAACTTCTATTCTGATCTTGCTGACATCCGTATGACGAGCGCTATTTGCGTATTTCACCAACGCTTCTCAACCAATACTCAGCCTCGATGGCCTTTGGCTCAACCATTTCGCTATTTAGCACACAATGGTGAGATCAATACAATTCAAGGCAATCGTCAGTGGGCGCGTGCTCGGGCCTACAAGTTTGCTTCACCGCTATTACCTGATTTACAAACGGCAGCGCCGTTTGTCAATGAGACTGGATCTGATTCCTCTAGCTTAGACAACATGTTAGAGCTGTTTTTAGCGGGTGGGATGGATCTATTTCGAGCAATGCGTATGCTTGTGCCTCCCGCATGGCAGAAAAACCGCGCTATGGATGAAGATCTTCGCGCATTCTATGATTTTAATTCTATGCACATGGAGCCATGGGATGGCCCCGCTGGGATAGTGATGTCAGATGGTCGTTTTGCTGCTTGCAACCTCGACCGTAATGGCCTAAGACCCGCGCGCTATGTGATCACGCAAGATGGGTTTATTACCCTCGCATCTGAAGTGGGCATTTGGGATTATGCACCTGACGAAGTCATTGAAAAAGGCCGTGTAGGACCAGGTGAGTTATTGGTGGTCGATACTTTACATGGCAAGATTTGGCAGTCCGATGAAATCGATCAAGATCTGAAATCCAGACACCCCTATAAGACTTGGCTTGAGCAGAATGTAAAACGGTTAACGCCATTTGAAGCGTTAGATGAGCAAGCATCAGGTAAACGCGATCTAGATGATGAGACCTTGGTAACGTACCAAAAGCAGTTCGGTTACACAAATGAAGAGCTAGATCAAGTTATTCGTGTGATGGGTGAAAATGGCCAAGAAGCAACAGGCTCAATGGGAGATGATACACCTTTTGCTGTTTTGTCTGAGGGGCACCGCTCAATCTTCGATTACTTTAGACAAAAATTTGCGCAAGTTACAAACCCGCCTATAGATCCGCTGCGTGAAAATCATGTTATGTCTTTGGCTACCTGTATTGGCCGAGAGCAAAACGTTTTTAACGAGACTACAGGTCACGCTAAACGCTTACAATTTGCTTCTCCAGTGTTAACGTATTCTGACATGCAGCAATTGCTGCATGCAGATGATGACCATTATTGCGCTTGCAAAATTTCATTAATATATAATGCAGAAGAGTCCTTGCGCGCAGCTATTGAACGAGTTTGTATGGAAGCAACAGAAAAAGCACGTAGTGGTTGCGTTATGTTGGTCTTAACCGACCGAGACATAGCAGCCGGAAAACATATTATACCAGCTGCTATGGCTGTGGGGGCAATACAACAACGTTTGGTCAATGAAAACCTACGTTGTGATGCAAATATCATTGTTGAAACCGGCAGTGTTCGAGATCCCCACCAATTTGCGGTATTACTGGGCTTTGGCGCCACCGCAATTTATCCCTATTTAGCATATGAAACACTGGTTGACATGTGTGACAAGAAGGTCATTCAAAAATCATATCGGGAAGTTACACTGTCATATCGTGGTGCTATAAATAAAGGTTTATACAAAATCATGTCGAAAATGGGGATCAGTACAATTGCATCCTACCGTTGCTCGATGTTATTTGAAGCCGTAGGTTTGTCTGATGAAGTGGTAGAGTTGTGCTTCAACGGCGTTGCAAACCGTATTAAAGGTGCATGCTTTGATGATTTTGCATTAGAACAACAACAGCTAAACAAACTCGCGTTTAGTAAACGCAAGTTATTATCACACGGTGGTTTATTAAAGTACGTACATGGTGGTGAGTACCATGCTTACAATCCAGATGTTGTACAAACATTACAAACAGCGGTGCGTTCGGGAAATTATCAAGACTATATAAAATATGCAGAGCTTGTAAATAATCGCCCCGTCACCAATTTACGAGATATGTTAAAGCTCAAAACGGAACAGCACTCAATTGATATTGAGGAAGTGGAGCCTGCAACAGAGCTTTATAAGCGTTTTGACTCCGCAGCAATGAGTATCGGTGCATTATCACCTGAAGCGCACGAAGCGCTGGCTATTGCTATGAATCGTCTTGGTGGCTGCTCAAATTCTGGTGAGGGGGGCGAAGACAAGCTCCGTTTTGGCACTGAAAAGAATTCCCGCATCAAGCAAGTTGCGTCTGGGCGGTTTGGTGTGACGCCGCATTATTTGCGCTCTGCTGATGTTATTCAAATTAAAGTGGCTCAAGGCGCAAAACCGGGGGAGGGAGGTCAGCTACCAGGTGAAAAGGTGACGCCTTACATCGCGAAACTTCGCTATTCAGTCCCAGGTGTTACTTTGATTTCGCCGCCACCACATCACGATATTTACTCTATTGAAGACTTAGCACAGCTGATTTTTGACCTAAAACAGGTTAATCCAGAGGCGATGATCTCGGTCAAGCTGGTTTCAGAACCAGGTGTCGGCACCATTGCGACTGGTGTTGCCAAGGCATATGCCGACCTTATTACTATAGCGGGCTATGATGGCGGCACAGGGGCAAGTCCACTGACGTCAGTAAAGTATGCAGGTAGTCCTTGGGAACTGGGACTTGCAGAGACTCAACAAGCATTGGTTGAAAATGGTTTACGTCACCGGATCAGACTGCAAACCGACGGTGGTCTAAAAACAGGGTTAGATATTATCAAGGCCGCTATTCTTGGTGCAGAAAGCTTTGGTTTTGGGACAGGTCCTATGGTTGCACTCGGCTGTAAATATCTCAGGATCTGTCATCTTAATAATTGTGCAACGGGTGTTGCAACACAGGATGATACGTTACGTCAAAAACATTATCACGGCCTACCTGAAATGGCGATGAACTACTTTAAGTTTATTGCACAAGAAGCGCGCGAAATTATGGCATCGCTTGGTGTTACTAAATTAACAGACTTAATAGGAAGGACAGATTTACTTGATGTGATTGAAGGGAATACAGCGAAGCAGAAAAAGTTAGATTTAACTCCGTTATTAGCGAAGCCAAATAATCCATCAAATGAAGCTTTATATTGCACACATACTAACCCGTCACACTACAGCGGTGCATTAAACGAAAGCTTGCTTGAGAAGGCGAAATCAGCAATAGATGATATGACTGGTACCTCTTTGGTTAGCCGGATCTCCAATACAGATAGAGCAATTGGTGCGATGCTATCAGGCTATATAGCCAGTAAACATGGTAATCAAGGTATGGCCGCTGATCCGGTAGCTATTGAGCTACATGGTACTGCGGGACAATCTTTTGGAGTTTGGAATGCGGGTGGTCTTGAAATGACGCTGGTGGGAGATGCAAATGACTACGTAGGCAAAGGTATGGCTGGTGGTAAGTTGGTTATTCGCCCGCCGGTTGGCTCTAGTTTTGCTTCACATCAAGCCGCAATTATCGGTAATACCTGTTTGTATGGTGCAACAGGCGGTAAGTTATTTGCAGCAGGTCGCGCTGGAGAGCGCTTTGCGGTGAGAAATTCAGGTGTACAAGCCGTCGTCGAAGGCCTTGGTGATAATGGTTGTGAATACATGACGGGAGGCGTGGTGTGTGTGCTTGGTCAAGTTGGCGTTAACTTTGGCGCAGGTATGACCGGTGGTTTTGCCTACGTACTTGACGAAGAGAGTGATTTTGATAAGCGCATCAACCCTGAGTTGGTCGAGCTGGTCGACCTCAAAGCGCTGGCATCGCACCAAGAGCATCTACGCGGTTTAATTGCAGAGCATTTAGATTTAACCAGTTCAACCCGAGCTGAGCAGATCTTAGCTAATTTTGAGTTGTATTTACCAATGTTTAAACTGGTAAAGCCAAAGTCGAGCGATCTAAATAGTTTACTTGGCCACCGAGCGCGTAGTAGCGCTGAGCTACGAATTCAGGCGCAGTAGGAGAGAGCAATGAGCGAGAACGTTTACCAATTTATCGATGTACAACGTGTAGATCCGCGAAAAAAGCCTATTTCTACACGTAAGCAATCTTTTGTTGAGATCTATGAGCCGTTTTCAGAGCAACAAGTACATTCACAATCAGACCGTTGTTTAGATTGCGGAAACCCTTACTGCGAGTGGAAATGTCCGGTACATAATTACATTCCACAATGGCTTAAACTAATCCGTACAGGCCGGATTATTGAAGCTGCAGAGTTATCTCATCGCACCAACAGTTTGCCCGAGGTATGTGGTCGAGTTTGTCCACAAGATAGACTTTGTGAAGGGTCATGTACACTTAATGAAGAGTTTGGGGCTGTCACTATCGGTAATATTGAAAAGTACATTACTGATACAGCGTTTGCACAAGGCTGGAAACCAGACTTATCCTACGTCACTTGGACAGACAAAAAAGTAGCTATTATTGGGGCAGGGCCTGCAGGGCTCGGTTGTGCTGATATTTTGGTTCGCAATGGTGTCAAAGCCGTAGTTTATGACCGTAACCCTGAAATTGGGGGGTTGTTAACCTTTGGGATCCCGTCATTTAAATTAGAAAAGTCGGTTATGGAAAACCGCCGTGAGATTTTCACTGAAATGGGCGTAGAGTTTAAACTCAACACTGAAGTTGGTCGAGATATCTCAATGGACGAGCTATTGTCACAGTACGATGCGGTATTTTTAGGAGTCGGGACATACCAAAGCATGAAGGGCAATCTGGAAAATGAAGATGCCGATGGTGTTTATGAAGCGCTTCCTTTTTTGATTGGCAATACCAATCGCGTCATGGGCTATGACGAAACACAGCATAGCTATGTAAATATGGCAGGTAAACGTGTTGTTGTGTTAGGTGGCGGTGACACGGCAATGGACTGTGTGAGAACTTCAGTTAGGCAAAACGCACAATCTGTCATTTGCGCATATCGCCGTGATGAAGAGAATATGCCAGGGTCTGTACGTGAGGTGAAAAACGCCAAAGAAGAAGGGGTGAAGTTTAAATTTAACCTGCAACCTGTGGGTATTGAAGTTGACGATACAGGTAAAGTAAGTGGTGTAAAAATGGTCAATACGCAGCTGGGTGAACCCGATGCCAATGGCCGACGACGTGCCGAAATTGTAGCGGGCTCAGAGCACATACTGGAAGCTGATGCCGTGATCATGGCATTTGGTTTTAAACCTCATGACCTTGATTGGTTAGCGCAATATGATGTGGCAATAAATCACTGGGGTGGTATTGTGGCACCGGAAAAAGGTGCATTTACTCATCAAACAAGTAACCCAAAGATTTTTGCTGGTGGTGATGCTGTTCGAGGTTCTGATTTAGTAGTTACTGCTATTTTTGAAGGTAGAAACGCCGCTGAAGGTATTTTGGATTACTTGGAAGTATAAGACCTATTTTGTCTTGGCGCAGCCTCAACCTGAAGGCGTAAATTGGCGGCTAACTCGGTTAAAAGCTCTCTTAGAACAACTAAGTAGCATAATTCTTACCCAGTTAGTTCCAAGCGCTCTCACCCAGAACACTTAATTCAGTAAATAGATATAGCTGACGAAATAACTTTTGTCGTTCATAAACCCCACTTACAGTCATTGTAACTGGGGTTTTTATTTACGTTTTTTAATTAGGCTATTACTCGAAAGCTCAGTAATTTAAGAGATGAATATCAGTGAATTAATACCAAGTACCTTAATTAATCAATCTATTTTTAGGCCAGAAAATCTTATCGATAGCACTGTTGCCTAGTCCTGCTATCTTCGAGGTACCAACATCCATGGAGACAAGACAAAACCTTTGCTCTTTAGTTATTAAAATAAGAAGTTTCCAACACAGCTAGCGTCAGGCTTATTCCCTTAAAACTGAGCAAGTATTAAGCCTAATTTGGTATTATAGTATGGTTTTTTTATAATGCTCACACTATACTCCGTACAAAAAAGAATAGAAAGGAATGAAAAATAACAAATGCAAAAATTCAGAATAACTAAAAACTTGTATCTCTATCAATTTCCACCATTTGAAGGGGATCATGTTGGCTATAATATTTATGCTTTTATTGAAGACAACACGGCTATGCTCCTTGATACCGGATTTGAAGCACATGGAAAAGCTGTTCATGAAGATCTAAACAGCCAAGGTATTAATATTACGCAGGTATTATTCTCTCATTTCCACCCGGATCATATCTCTGGTCTGCCAGCGCTTGCAATGCCAAAACTATATGGAAATCACCATTATAAAAATACACTAAATAAATATATAGATAAAACTAAGCATCATTATTTTGAGGGGCTCAACGAGCTTAATGAAAATTCGGTTTTGCATTTCGGTGAGTTCGATTTTAAATTTGAGTTTATTTCTGGGCATGTGGAGTGTGGTTTGTATACCATCATCAATGATAAATACATCCACGTAGCTGATGATATTATGACGTCAAATAAATCTGAAGCACTTTTGCCAGCTGTTCATATTAGTGGCGCACAAGCACATTTTGACTCTCTTGAAAAATTAAAAAGCTACGCTGAGCTAACGTTACTACTCTCCCATGGAAATCCAATTTCTGGAGCGGAGCAAGTTTTAACCGAAATATCGCAAAGACAAAGTTATCTAAAGGCATTGGCTCAAAGTGAATCACCACTTAGCCTAGAAAACGCTGTAGCCAAATGCACAACTCAGTTTTTACATACAGAGTGGCATAACTACGTATATCGTTAGTCATGCCACACAATGCAAAGTTACCGCTGCACTTATTCTCCAGTTATCTTTATGATAAATCGTTCAAGTCAAAAGTGGCATTCACGCACTTTGTACTTGTAATAGTTCCTTTGCACTCGCTCTTGTTGTATCACTTATTCTATCGCCACCGATTAATCTGGCGATCTCATCGATACGTTCGTTATGTGCCATCGGCGTCATTTTGGTAAAGGTTTCACCATTTTCAACTCGCTTTGCGACAAAAAATTGGTTGTGACCACTGCACGCTACTTGTGGTAAGTGCGTGACGCAGATCACTTGTGTAGACTGGCCAAGTTGGCGCAGTAATTTACCTACTGTTGCCGCTGTCGGCCCAGAGATACCGACGTCCACCTCATCGAAAATCAAAGTAGGGGTGGTGACGCGTGTTGCGATAATAACTTGTATGGCTAGGCTGATCCGCGATAGCTCTCCACCTGAGGCGACTTTCCCCATAGGCTGTAAAGGCTGTCCAGGGTTTGTAGAGACATAAAATTCAATGTGATCATACCCAAGTGGACTCGGCTTTCCACCTAGGTTAGGTGTTAACTGGATCTCAAATTGGCCATCGCCCATTGCAAGTTCTTCCATACTCGCAGAGATACGCTCGTTAAGAGATGCACTGGCCTGCTGGCGACTTTGGCTTAATCCATGAGCAGCTTGGTTGTAGGCGTTAATCGCTTCAGCAATTTCTTCTTCTAGCGCATCGAGTCTTGCGGAGTCAGAGGTAATAGACTCAAGTTCATGTTGCAGTGCTTGGTGATGTTGATAGAGCAACTCAGGCTGAACTTGATGTTTTCTTGCCAAATCTAAGGCTTGTGAAAGTCTATCTTCTAGCTCCTGTAGTCGCATCGGATCTTGCTCGACTGAGTCGGAATAACTGCGGATCTCTCTACTGGCTTCTTCTACTTGAACTGCTGCTTCATCAAGCACTTGCGCAATATTTTCAAGGGTTTTATCAAAGCTGGTAAGTTCAGAAAATACTTGAGCGCTTTGCTGTAGTTGCGATAACACAGTCTGCTCGTCATTTTCATATAGACGAGATAATTCGCGATGGCACTGCTCTAAAATTGTTTGGCTATGACTTAGGCGTGAATGTTCACTCTCAATATCTTCATATTCACCTTCTTGTAAAGCAAACTCATCAAGCTCAGCGACTTGATATTCAAGAAGTTGTTTTTTTGCTGCTTGTGCCTGTTGTGACTTTTGAAGATCGACATATTCTTTTTGTAGCTTGTGATAGTGACTATATTGTCCCTTAACTGCTTGCAAGAGCGTGGTGTGATTAGCATAAGCATCTAGTAACTGTAACTGATATTCAGGCTTCAATAACAACTGATGAGCATGCTGCCCATGAATAGCAATTAGGTGCTGCCCAAGCTCTTTTTGTTGACCAACCGTGACAGGTGAGCCGTTGATATAGCTTTTACTGCGCCCATTTTTACTGATCACTCGACGAAGAATACATTCATTTTCTTCGTTTTCTAGCATATGTTCTGTAAGAAAACGCTTAGCTGCTGGGAGCTGAGACACATCAAACTGAGCTGATATATCGGCTTTTTCACTGCCAGGACGGATTGCTGCAGGATCAGCTCGCTCGCCAAGACAAAGAGAAAGCGCATCAATAGCGATAGATTTACCAGCGCCTGTTTCACCAGTTATTGCGGTCATACCGCAATGCCAGTCGATATTTAGCGCACTAACAATAGCAAAATTTTGAATATTCAGAGCCAAAAGCATACTGTACACCTTAACAAATCATCACTGTTAATTTATACAGTATTTTGGTGTTTAGCAACTTATATCATAAAATTTCTTTCAGATATTAAGCAACACTATTAAGTGTATTCAGCTGAGTGCGCGTTCTTTCATAGCCGGAGCTGATTGTTTTTGTTGCGTCGGTGGTTCTGGCGCTTCCACTGCTGGGTTCTGGATGTTTTCGGCTTCATCATCTTGCAAAGTAGTGGGGGTGTCTGGTGTTTGAATACGTGCAATGAGTGCAGGTAAAATCTCACGATAAAAATCGCGATTATAGGCGATCCCTGCGTTTGGCAACTCTGCAACAAAATATTGTAGCTGTTCGGCAAGTAAATCTATATTGCCGTTTTGTCTGCACTTATTTAACTCGTTCGTGACTGAGTAAATGAATAGTTCACTGACTTTTTCGAGTTGAGCGAGGTTTTCCTCAGAGTGCGGTTGCACAACAAAAAAATTACCGACAATTGCATTGATCTGTGGGGCATATTTGGGCCGCAAGATCTTCGCTTCTACAAACTCTGCTACTTTCTGTTTAAAGTGGTTACTTATTACTTTAAGACGGTCATTAAAGGCCTTTTTTTCAGCTTCACGGGCTTTTCTTCTATTGTTTTCAATCACTAAATACACGGAGAGTATAGTGATAAGCAGCGCTAATGTGAAAAATACAACGTAAGCCATTTTATTATTTTTTACCTAATTTAGAAAATTAACCAAGGTTATTTTGCGTAACTTTATGTACTTAGTAAAGCCTACTGCCCCAATTTAATTTCTGCCTAAGAACATTGTAGTAGGAGTAACACTTAGGATGGATAAGTCTAAGCTTTTTCTCTGCTTTTTTTATAACCACTTCATCTCCGGGCAAGACTGCAAGTACTACATGGCTATCACAACTTACCTGTAAGCTATCGGTATTTTCCAAGCTCAACTTTAATTTAACTTCTTTGTCAGCATCAACAACAAGTGGCCGGCTAGACAGTGTATGTGGAAACATGGGAACCAATGACATGGCATTAAGCTCGGGTGTTAAAATAGGCCCGCCACCGGATAATGAGTAAGCCGTCGACCCAGTTGGTGTGGATACTATCAGACCATCGGAACGTTGAGAAAACACAAAATCATCGTCGATGAAGGCTTCAAACTCAATCATGTGCGCGACTTTGTCAGCATGAAGCACCGCCTCATTCATTGCTAAATTTGCACTTTTGAGTTGGTCATGCCTGTATACGGAAACTTCTAATAAAAACCTGGACTCTTCAATAAATTGACCACTTAGTACCGCCTCTAACTGCGCTTCAAACCCTTCGGGGTTGAGATCAGTTAAAAAACCGAGGTTTCCTCTATTCACCCCTATCACAGCAACATCAAAGCGAGCAAGTACCCTTGCTGCACCTAACATATTACCGTCGCCACCTACAACAATTGCCAAATCGCAGCGTTTTCCTAATTCAACTAATTCGACAACACACGTTTCATCTAGGGTTTTAATCTGATCAGCGACACGATCTTCAACGAGTACTTCATATCCTAATGCTTGCAAAAAAGTATAAAGTCGTTGTAAGGTCGTTCCCGCACCCTCATGGTTGGGTTTGCCAATTAAGCCGATAGTGTTAAACGTGGTCGTCATTCAGTCATTTGTCCTTGATATTTTTATAGCAAGATTATCTTAAAAGCGTAGTGCTTGAAACTGACAATTGACACCCATATTAAAATATTTATGAAACTGAATCCTAGAGATGAACAAATTCTGTGCGCGGTTATGCGTCATTACTGTAATGGTGATGGCCAACCTGTTGCATCAAGCAAAATTGCACAGCAAGATGGGCTTTCTATTTGCTCTGCTACTGTACGCAATTCGATGGCACGCCTTGAAAATAAGGGCTTATTATATTCACCGCATACTTCAGCTGGACGCGTACCGACGGATCAAGGGGTAAAATTTTGGTTACAAGAGTTTTTCCCACTGACTGACGTGGCTGTACATTGGCAACCTGACCAGTCAGCGATTGTTTCGTTTGCCCATTTACTAAGCCAAAACTTTCAGGTCTGTTGCTGTGTTGGTTTACCACAAGTTAGCAGCAAGCAGATGTTTCGTGTAGAAGTACTCGATTTTGATCGCAAAAATTGGTTGGTGCTGTTAATAGACAGGGCTGGGCAGTCTCACAATATTTGTATTGATAAACCCGTTGATGACTCCGACGCGCTGCGTTATCAGTTTGCGGCGTGGATGAATACCGTGTTTAGCCAACAGAACTTGGTTGAAGGACTGCATCGGATGCGGGCGATGGCACATAGTGCGCCACCAAGCTGTCATCATATTTTGGCACAGTGGACAAAGCAATTGAGTCAGCAACTGGGCTCTGACAACGCAATTGTTGTAGGCGAGCGTTATTTATATAACCGCCTAGAACTGGATAAAGAAATTAACATTGGCGTTGGTTTTTTAGAGCAGGTTGAAGATCGCTTAGCATTTAAAGATGGCGTATCGGTATTATTGGGGGAGGAGCTGAGTATGCTTGATTTAGGTCGGGTAGTTGTACTAAGTGTGCCCTATTTTTCTAAAGGACAATATCAAAGTCGTTTCTGCGCGATTTGTCCCGCAGACTCGAAGATTGAGGCAATCTTAACTGAATTCAAAAAATTGCCTCAGTAAAGGGTTGAAACTCTCATTTCAATCCCCATAATTACGGCAGTTGTAAAGAATCGGAGAATAATCACATGTCTGAGCAGACAAAAGCCACAGAGCAAGAGCTTGATCAAGAACAAACGCAAGTGGAAGCAGAAACGGTTGAAGCACAAGAGCAACAATCAGAACAAGCTGAAAATGTGAGTGAGTTGAGCCCAGAAGAAGAAATTGCTGGCTTGTATGCGCAGCTAGAAACGGCTAAGCAGACCATTGACTCGCAAAAAGACAGCGTAGTTCGCGCCGCAGCAGAGCTAGAAAATGTACGCCGTCGTGCAGCTCAAGATGTTGAAAAAGCGCATAAGTTCGCACTTGAAAAATTCTCAAATGAACTGCTACCCGTCATTGATAACCTAGAGCGTGCGATAGAATTTTCTGATAAAGAAAATGACACGCTTAAGCCTGTGTTGGAAGGTATCGATATGACGATTAAATCTTTTGCTGATGCGTTGGCAAAGTTTGGCGTTGAGGCTGTAAACCCTCAAGGTGAAGCGTTCAACCCCGAATTACATCAAGCTATGTCTATTCAGCCAAGTAACGACGTTTCGCCAAATACTGTGCTAGCCGTGATGCAAAAAGGCTACACTCTAAATGGCCGTTTATTGCGTCCTGCTATGGTGATGGTATCTAAAGCGGCTGAGTAAACCTCGGATCCGCTTACAATACCAAAGTCGGCTTAATACTTGAGGATAAAAGTGAGCGACTTATAAGAGGCTACCAAAATGGGTGGCCTTTTTTATGTTCAGTGACTGAGGGTAAGAACGTGCGGATACCAATTTGACTTAATACTTGATCAATTTGAAGGAGTAAATCTGACGCTAACAGCGTTAAAAATTTCTTATTTAGAACAACTAAATAGCGAAATTTTTGCCTGGTTATCGACAAGATTTTCTCGCCTCAAAATAGACCACTTAATTAAGAAAATTGGTATTAGCGCTAAATGTAGCCGATTATGCTATTTGATGTCGTGCTACCATTGGCAGCGTTTTACCTTTGCAAACCATGAACTCGAAAAAGATTTTTCTGTTATCGGTTGGGGAGCGATGATATCAACACTTAGCTCCTTCGCTAAATAACGATGTACCAGTATTTTTACCTTATCACTCTCTAATTGTGTATAAGCGACTTGCAGTTCATCTCTTGTTGCTTGACTGATAATTTCTCCTTCTAATTGACGATAGCGTGCTTCTAGCCATTGTAACCACGCTTGTTTTGCCACATTTGGAAAAGCATTAGTTAGTGTTGAAGTTGGCCCTTGTAGTCGTTCGTAATTGACAATATGTTTTTGAATTAGAATGACAAACATAAGATTGATCCCTGCGGATATTTGTCCAGCTCGTTTATCAATAGCCTGATAGCCAAGTAGCGCACTGCGAAAATACTGCTCAGCCTCTGGTACTTTTCCCTGATCTAACGCCAAACTCCCTAAATTGCTCTCCAACATTGCAAGGATAGGAGTTTGTTTCAGTTCAATGGCAAGCTGACGTGCTTTGTGATAAATGTTACGGGCTTTTTGATAACGATTTTGGTTGCGTGCAAGTAGTGCGATACTGTTCATCAAAGATAATCTTTGGCGATCGTTTTTTGCATACTTATACGCGCACTCTAAACTCATTTCAGCGTCCTGCAAGTATTCTTGGTGTCGTAACCAAATCCCCAGAGCACTCAGCACAGTAGGAAGGTTTGCTTTGAATGTCACTGTATGTGAATGAGCGAAAACAGCGTTGATTGAATCATAAAGGCGGTCTTGCTGATTAGTTGGAACTGATGCACGAGCATTTAGTAAATGCCATTGAATATAAAGGTCAACAGGAGCGGTTGACAAGCCTTCTAGGCTATCCAAAATGACTAGAGAGTGAGCTGGATTAACGGTTAAATAGTCCTTAGCTTCATCTAGTTTTTGTGCAAACTGCGTCGAGTCATCAGCTAGAGCTGCTTTTATCATACAAATCAGCCAAAGAATGAAAACAATCGAGCGTCGCAAATCCGCCTCGCAGTACCGTAGTCGATATAATAAATGTAGTCGCTTGCAGTAACATGTGGCAAGCCGAGTTTGGCTATTTGCTGATGTTACGTAGTAGAATGGGGTGTAAATATTGAGCGAAAGCGATTTCTCAATCGTCATGGCTTCGCTCAATATCTCTGGTTGTTCAATTGATATTATAAAGTGCCGCTTTTCGTATCGAACATAAATAAAGCATGTAGCTCAGTTTGCTTCGCATTAATGAGTTGATTGATCGTACTTAACTCATCTGAGGTGATGGTTTTTTTACTAAGCATATAACGCACTGGTGTGCTAAAGGCATCAACATTTGCATAGACAATACCCGTATAACCAGAAGATCTGATCAAATGATTACCAGCCAACTTATCTTCAATTGCATAATCGACTCTACCAATCCGCAGTAAGTCAAAGCGCCGGGTCGCATTTGGGAGGCGGATAACCTGCTCGTTGTTGTGGTTTTGAGTCAACGTTGTAAAGGTATCACCGTAGTAGCTGCCATTATTGATGGCAAAGGTATTGTCTGTAAGTAGAAGCGACTCGATATGCATATCGGTTCTTGGGTTTTCTTTTAGTTGGAATAACGCCATGATCTCTTGACGATATGCTGTAGTAAAGTGGGCATATTTTACTCGATCTGGGGTTTGAGTTGCGGCAACGAGTAAGTCGATATTACCAGCTTTGATCTCTGCAAACATTCTCGCTGATGAAGGATAAATTATGTATTTAAGGCAATACGCTGGGCGAGTAAAAATGTTGTTTAATGCTGATATCTCAAGACCAGATAAGGTATTGTCTTGGTGCTCAATATAGGGTGGCCAATAAATTTCATTTAAACCAACACGTAACGTCTTACTACAGGTTGCAATGACTTCAAATGCGCTGCAAAAAAGTAACAAACTAAGTAGGATATAACTTGTATATGGCATTAGCGAAGAGCCCTGAAAAGCCACTTTTTAATATAAAAATGAGTTTATCAGTAAAGTAAAACGGGAACACTAATTTTATAATAATTCATCATTTCTAAATTCTTATTTAATACTAAGGTGTTATTTTTGATAATTGAGTACAGTGTCTATCACACTAATGAGTTCACTTTGTTCTATTGGTTTGGCGACATATCCGTCAAAACCAACCCGCTCATAGAGTGCTTTGTCCTCTGCAAATGCGTTAGCCGTTAGAGCGATAATGGGAATTTGAGGGTGATGTTGTTTTAAGTATTTACAGGCATCAACACCATCCATCTCTGGCATTTGAATATCCATTAAAATGAGATCGGGGGAGTGTTTAGTAGCCAGCTCAATCGCTTCTTTTCCGTTATTTGCAAGGGTGATGTCACCATTGGATTTGTTGATCATTGAACGGACAACCATTTGATTGATTGGATTATCTTCTGCAAGGAGAATGGCAACTCCACTAAGATCTGGTGCCGAGTCTTCAGTATGCGTAGAGGAAGTTGCTATTTGCGTAGATCTTTGTAACGGCAGCTCGACAGTAAACACGCTACCATGGCCAAGTTTACTTTCTACGCTAATTTTACCCGCCATGAGTTCTACTAGTGAGCGAGTAATTGATAGGCCTAAGCCTGTTCCTCCAAACTTTCTGGTTGTTGATTTATCGGCTTGTTCAAACCGGGAAAATAGCTTTTGTATGGTTGTGTCGCTCATGCCTATCCCAGTATCTACCACTTTGATAAGCAAACCTGTCTCATTTTCTAGTGTTGTTACTTGTATCTTAATGTGACCAGACTCGGTAAATTTAATCGAGTTAGACAGTAAATTGAGTAATATTTGCCTCGTCCTTACCTCATCTCCCAACCAATGCTTGTGCTCAAGCATCATGTCTACCTTAAAATCTAACCCCTTATTTTTAGCTAGTACTAAAAAATCAGAGTGCAAATGCTCTATCAACACACCAATATCAAAAACCCGTTGCTCTAGCTCGATCCGGCCAGCTTCTATTTTTGAAAAGTCTAATATATCGTTAATAATTGTGTTAAGTGCCTTAATAGAATAAGTGGCTTTTTCCACAAGATCAGATGCAGTGTTACTAAGCGGCTCTGATTTTAATAATTGTAGGGTGCCATACAGGCCATTCATTGGTGTTCGTATCTCATGACTCATATTTGCTAAAAACATTGCTTTGGCCTTTGCTGCTTGCTCTGCAGCTTCTTTTGCCTGAGATAGCTCCCGTTCGTGTTTAAGCTGCTCTGTAAGATCGTTTGCGATCCCTAAAAAGCCATCGATTTGACCTTGTTCATCTCTTAAAGCAGTAACGTTTAACTTTATTTGGACATGTTGATTTTGTTTGGTGACGTATGTCCAACGGCTAGTGTCTACCTCACCTTGTTTTGCTTTTGCAATAAAGACTTCAAAATCAGGCTGGATCGGCTGTTTCAGTTCATCGGTAAGGGCATGTGCTTTTGCTATTACTTCACTTTTTAGGTGGCAGCTATCTGGGTAGTATTTACCAATTAGCTCAGCTTTTTTATAGCCAAGTAAGCGCTCTGCAGCAGGGTTAAACTGGGTTATATTTCCGCTTTTGTCGGTTGCGATTATGGCGTACCCAGAGCCTTCAACAATGCTTGTATGAAGTTGACTATATTTGACTATTTCTTTGGTGCGGGCTTTTACTTCTTGTTCTAAAGATGAGTTCAACTTTGCAAGTGACAGCGCTTTCTCGGCCTCTACCGCTAGTTTCTCTTTTTCTGCAAGGCGCTGCTGAAGATAGCTCAACAGTAAAATGTAGGTGATAACGGCGAGTAAAAATGAAACCAGTAAAGAGACTTGGAGTATCAAGTTAGGAGAAGTTAGGTTTAGTGATTTTATAAACATTGGGGTAGGAGAGGTAGTTACCTCCCACACTCTACCAAATAGATATAGCTGCTTGGTTGACATATGTTTTGCTGTCACAGCCCCTTTGGGCATAGAGCTGTAAAAGGGGATAGCTGTTACGTTGGTTACATCAGATATTTGAACAGATACATCTTGTCTGAACGACAACAAGGTAGACAGAATTTCATCGACGAGGAGTGGAGAGTATGTCCAACCAACGAGGTTATCAAGATGAATAGTTGTCTCGTGAATATCTACAGGTGTGTTGTAAACGGGGGCGAGGATCAAAAAGCCATACTTAATTTTGTTGTCAGCTTGCACAAGCGTAATAGGAGCGGTAAGTCTCGGCGAATTGGTCGTTGCTGCCTCCAAAGCTGCTGCTCTACGATTCTCCTCAGAGCCGATATCTAGCCCCACGGCTTGTTTATTATTTATCTCAGGTTCAATATATTGAATAACAAAATTACTGTCGGAGTGTGGGGTTAAGTATTTTATCGCAAAGTTATGATCACTACGCTCAGTTTGAGCGCGAGCAACAAAGGTATCGAGCTGTGCCGTAGGAATATATTTTATAAACCCCAGTCCGCGAGCACCGGGATATTCAACCTCAAAGTTAAAAGACTGAATATATTGCTGCATAGCTTGATAATTAAACGGCTGTGGATTTGCGTAGATGGCAGAGCGAAGACCTAGAACCCCATACCAATATAAAGTAACCCGCTCTCGGACTCCCTCGGTAATATGTGCCAAACGGGAAGACAACGCTGATGAAACCTTCTCCGCATGATGCTGTTTTTCTTGCTCAAATAAAACTAGTCCATAAGCCATTCCAACGATAAGTACAACCAGTGCGGCAATGAGCGGCAGAAGTCGAATTTGATAAATACTCGGCAGTGGCACATTAGTTTCCTTGCACGGTTTGTCTACGTCTTATGGTAGTCGAGGTCAGATTGAATAGATAGGAAAAATAGTTTTTATACCGGCTAATAATTTGTGTGCTTAAAGCTGTCGCTGCTCAAAACTGTGTGTGAGAGGTTAGCGACAAGCACGCAAGCTTATCTAGTATTGGGTAAAAACATCTGGCAAGCTTAGTATTATATATTTCAGTTAGTTAACTAACATTCTACATCGAGTTCAGATTAAATAGTTTGTTAAACATAAGTATAGCTTGGGCAATATTTAACAATGCTTGATTGCGAACAGATTGCTTTTGATAGTAATGCGAGCACAGATATAAGTTTATGATAAGGATTTTATGATGCAGTGGGGAGTCATGCCACCAGAGCAAATAGGTTCACAAAAGCGAACCCGCACCCTGGGGCTTAACTCAGTTACCCGCCAGTTTAATGAGCTGGCAGTCCCCGGCCTTGGCGGTGTAAAATATGTCAAACCTGTTTTTCTTGCGTGTTTGGGGATACAAGTTGCTCAACAAGTGCGTGATTTGGGCAAGCATGTCAATAACCTTCAGGTTACGAATGCCATCGAGGCGCTTGCTTGTTACTTAGGTTACAAAGAAAATAATTGGCAACCAAATCAGCGTTTAAGGGGGATCACAAAGTTACGAGCGCCAAAAAATACGACCTATGACACATTTAGCGCCGCGCACTTTTATGTGACTCAACCAATGAGAATGAGTACGGTACAAGCTTTACCAGCTCTTGGTTTAGTCAACTCCAAAGGCGAACGTTTTAATAACTTTCGACTCAGTGAGCAAGGAGCTGATCTGGTTAGCGCAGGTTGTGCGATCACGAAAATTAACGTAACAAATTTTCTTACTCAATGGGTGCTTGGACGAAAACAACTCCCTCATCATCCTTATCAGTTAACTCGGGTACTCGCGCCTCACATTAAGCTTAATACAATGGCTTTGGCCATTTTTCGCCAAGCGCTATTGTCGGGTAATGAAACCGCCGTGTTAAGAAGAAAAGCGATACTGGAGTGGGTCAAGTACGCAGAGTGTAAAGCTTGGAAAAGCTGGCAACGGCCGCATTGTATTGATGCCTCTCATTTCAACGACTTAAAAAGTGGCGCATACTTTTTCGCGCTTAGAGACAAGGCACTGGATTTACTGAATGTGATTGAAGTTCATATCCTGGGTCTGCAGTCTAAAAAGCTAAAATTGTCGGTTAAGCTACCTAACGGCATTCAGGACGCCACTACATTGTTGAGACAAGCTGCCACCGCATTTTTGGCGTTATCCTATGATCCCACATGCAACAAAGAAGCGACAATGTTTGCAAAGTCATGTGCTCAGCAAAGTGATATAGCAGTGATCCAATTTTTAGTTGAAAAAGATGAAGTTGTGCTGCGTTACATAGAGCAATGTATCTTACCTGCGGCAGCCTTTGGCGACCCAGATCCTGTCCATTCGGAGCCAGACAATAAAACACAGCGCTTTGCTCCAAATATCTCATACAGAGTACCGAATATGTATCAGCTCAATAGAGACTTTGAAGGTAAGGAGGATGACACGGATGAGTAAGGAGCAGGCCAAAGCACTTAGTGATCAGTTTATCTCGCCAGCAGGCTATGCAGGGATGTTTGGTCTTATTGTTGGTTACTCTGCCGATGTGCATTTTTTAAACACGGCAATTGAAAAATTCACGCTGCAAACAACAATGCAAAGAGCGTATCAAGGAGCGATGAGATTAGCGCTTGTTTTAGACCCAAAACATGCACAGCTATCACCAACAGCATGTCCTGGCCTTATTCACCTTCCGTTTCGCAGTGAAGGGAAAAGAAACTTTAACTTACTCCACAGCAAAGTGGCGCTGCTGGGGTTTAAATCACTCGTATCTGATGACCATCTTTTTAGGTTAGTCGTATCGACAGGTAACTGGACACGACAGACACTTGAAGACAGTCTAGATTTTGTGTGGTCGATAGATGTGGACTTACGTAGTGACGATAAACAAGGTATCGCTGATATTGTCGCGGCCTATCACTTATTGAGCGACATATTAACTTATGTAGATACACGTATTTTTAATCCCGCCGCAGGAAATATCCACGGCATAGTTGGTGGGCGAGATTATCACA
Organism: Pseudoalteromonas sp. J010; assembly: GCF_003934235.1. Taxonomy (NCBI): domain Bacteria; kingdom Pseudomonadati; phylum Pseudomonadota; class Gammaproteobacteria; order Alteromonadales; family Pseudoalteromonadaceae; genus Pseudoalteromonas; species Pseudoalteromonas sp. J010. Next base: position 87,305 of record NZ_RDBW01000018.1, read on the forward strand.
ACTTTCATCGTATACTGACAGGAATAAAGCGCACTCAAGGCATAAAAGCTAGGTTTTTCGACAACCGAAAGCAAGCGCTGTGCGCGCAGCTCGCACCACTTATTAAACATCACAGCGGTGATAAAAAACGCAATCTTTTACTATTAGGATCTGGCTTTTACGAAAACTCGGAGCACCGCGGCTCGCCTAAAGTACTTAGCCATATTCATAACACTCTTTTGGAACAAGGGTTACTCAGTCTAGGCGCACAAAAACACATTGTTGTTAATCCAGACTCTTGTCAAGCAGTAGCGCATAGCTTTGGTAGTTTAATAAAAGACAAATGGCAAGTGTACCGAGCTTATGATCCGCTTTCAAAACAAGGCAAGCAAAGCCGAAGCCTACACGGAAAATTTATTTTTTCTGCGTATAAGCAGCGTAACCGGGATAGCTGTGGACAGGCATGGGTGTACTTAGGATCTGGCAATCTCACTAAGCCCGGCTTTACCCAAAAAGCATCTTATCGCGGGGGGAACTTAGAGGCTGGCATCGTATTCAGTCCTAAGGGGTTAACTTGGCATGGCGAAGATAATCCAGACAGTGCGATTAGCAACAAGTTTCCGGTGTGCTTAGAAAAAGAATACCAGGTTACTGATCTTAACAGCCTACAATCAGGCAGCGAGTTTACGGAGCAGCAATCACAACATATTGCGTTACCCATTGCGTACTTTGTAATTACACGCACAGCTCAGCAGTATTGTGTGCTAAAACCAAATGCCCCTTTTACGTCCAAATGTAAGTTCGATAAGCGCCACCGTGGCCAATATCGTGTTAAAAATACTGAACGCATAAATTGGTATGGAGAGACACCTCGACAACTCACGGTTAGTTATCATCAAGATGGCATGACTTTGAGTGCAGATATACCGGTGATCGATGAGTTTGGTCGTATTGCCGCAACTGTGCTGCCACAGTTAGAACTTGATGATGCGTGGCAAGCGTTTAGCGCCTTTCCAAATGCGCTGAGTGTTGCTGATGACAGTATAGACCAAAAGGGGCAAGGCGGCGGTACTGCCAGTGCTTCTAGCTCGACGTCTTCGGAAGATAAAAGCTATCTGATTAACGCAATGATGGGATTAATTGAGCTAATCGCCGAAAAGCAAACACAAGTGTTAGAGCAAGATTGGCCACAGTGGTGTGCTCGACTTGAGCAAACGCTATTGCAGCTAAAGCAAAATGAGGCATTTGCTTATTTTAAGGAGCTTGCGGTCAATCCTTTGTCGCCACTTTGGCATTCACCGTTTCGACCTCAGTTTGCTGAAACAGTAGAAAATGAGCACGGTAAACGTTACGAGAAAACGCTTAGTCGAATTGAGAAAAAGCTCGAGCTAACGCAATTACATAGAATAGGAACAGGTGATGCAATTTGATGGTTGGCAACAGGTAGCGGATCTATTGCTTGATTCAGTCGATGACAATAACCACCTAGATGAAGGGCAAAAAATCAGTGTAAGAGCGATGATTACACGCTTGCAGAAGTCCGGTGTGATCATCGCAGACGAAGTAGGCATGGGCAAAACCCGAATAGCAGTGGAGATAATTAATGCAGTTAAGCGAGCAGGCGGGCGCGTTTTGGTCATTATCCCGTCTAATCTGGGGTTTCAATGGCAAACTGAATTGGCTGCGCGAGACCCATGGTTAAAATCCAAGCCTGTACTGACCAGTTTATGGCGCTTCTTAGATGCCTACAGTGATACCGAGCACGCTTCTGCGTGGTCAAATGAGCAAATAGTCTTGCTCTCTCAGCGCTTTGCAAGTTGGCGAGTGAGTGAAAATTCAAACTCTGCGCGTTTTGCTTTGCTACCTCAGGTTTTTGCGCAGTATTGTAAAAGCACCAGTAAGCGCTTCCCAAAAGGGTATAAAAATTGGTCAAGTAGGCATGCTGGCACAGCTGAAAACTGTGCTAAAGAAATTGTTCAACGCGTTGATAGCCACCCTGTATTGACCGAAATAGTCAAAGAATTTGATTGGCGTCGCGCTATGTTAGATAGCAACTTTTTTTCTGATGAGCAAAATAAAACCTTACTAAAAAAAGCGGTGGGCTTAGGGCTTGGTGAGTTTGACCTTATCGTGATTGATGAAGCGCATAAAAGCCGGGGAGATGAAAGTAGTCTAAATGCTATCTTAGAGCATATTGTGTTACAAACCCCCACTGCACGTCGTATTGCCATGACCGCCACTCCAGTGGAGCTTGATGTGGGGCAGTGGGGCGACATACTAAATCGGATCTGTGTGCCACAATCTCAACGAGATGACATTTTGAAAGTGGCATACCAATATGCGAAAACCATAACGCAACTTAGAAAAACATGGCGTGCAGACCGGAAAATTGTGCAACAGTATCAGGCTATATCTAAGCGCTTTGAACAAGCACTTTCGCCTTATTTACTAAGAAGAGACAAACGTCAAGATAAGTATATTCGTGATTTTTGTGAAATATCTGGGCTATCAATCAATGCTTACCGGCGATATACGCCGATATTGATAGAAGTTTCAGAACTATCGCTGCGGTGGAAGCAAATTGTGTGTGCCGTTGAGGGATTCTCAGCGGCTGCTCATAAGCTACCAGATGGAAAATCAAAAAGAGCGAGGTTAACGCTTGCCAGTGGTCATGGTATTGCAGAAATCATAGACAGTGCAATGAAAGCGCCTAGGTACACCAAAAACCAAGATACCGACGTCGCCACTTATAAAAAGCAGCAAAGGGCAAACTGGTGGCAATCTGTCATTACACAATCCTACCAATCGGGCGAAGCGTCACTGTATAGTCACCCTGCCATTATCAGGGTGGTGAATGAAATAGAGCAAGATTTGCGACAAGGGCAAAAAGTATTAGTATTTGGCAAAATGACCAGACCGATGCGAGCGCTAACCAATTTATTGAACGCCAGAGCCATGCTCAAGTCACTAAAAAAGAAAACGTACTGGCCACAAAGTAAGATATGGGCTGGTGGAAAAAACCACGAAGAGTCAGAAGAATTTGCTGTGAAAATGGCATGCAAGCAGCTAAATATCAGTTGGACACTGACTGAAATAAACCAAAAACTACGCAAACAATACAAAGCCAATGACAAACGGTTAAGTCGGGAAAAAAACACCCTCATTAAGAAGATTGCAAAATCCAAAAAGGTCTTTGACTCAAGGACTCTAGCCTTATTTGAAAAATTTCAAGCGTCGCAGCAAGCCGAGTCAAAGAGTAAAAACATAACGCCTTTTATGCACGCTATTTTTGAACTGGCGGATAAAGCCTCGTCGATCCCTTCATCGGTAGAGTTGGCTAAAAGTTTTATGAGTTTAATGGATGCGGTAAGTGCAAAAGCGGCATGTAGTGAAAGCGATAATCGTAATATACGAGTTTCTGACGAACAGTGGCGTTTGATTGAGGAGCGGGTGAGTAAAGAGTTTGGACACGTGAGAGGTGCGATGGCTAGGTTTATGTATGGTGATACCGATCCGCATAGTCGTAAAGTGATGCAGCTCGGGTTTAATCGCGAGCACAGCTACCCCAGAGTCATGGTTGCTCAATCGACCGTTGGTCGAGAAGGGCTTAATCTCCATAGAGCTTGTCGAGTGGTGTATTTACTACATCCAGAGTGGAATCCGGGGGTGGTAGAGCAGCAAATTGGACGAGTTGACAGGATTGGTTCGCGGTGGCAAAAAGAATTTAAGGCGCATCAAGCAAATCAAGCCAGTAACGGTGAGCTTCCCTTTATTGAAATAAAACCTGTGATTTTTAAAGGCACCTATGACGAATACAATTGGCAGGTACTGCATGCTCGCTGGGATGAGCTGCGCTCACAGCTGCATGGTATCATCTTACCAGGCTCCGAGCGCAGTAATGGTGATGAAGCGCTATATGACAAATTGTGTGCCGTTGCACCGGACTTTTCGCCTAAGTAAACTGAACGTGGGATAATAACTTGTTCTCTTGACGCTGTTATACCTTTCAACAGCGTTAAGTTTTTTTGCAATATTAGCTGATTAACTCAAATCTTATCCCGAGCCAAGCTAAGTAGCGGTGGGGAGTGTGCCTTCTAGGGTCGGATCAGCGCACATCAATAACGCTAAAACTGACTGCTAGAAAGGCATTAATTATCCGAAGCCCAAGTTATTTACTGCATAGTTGCGTACTTACGCTTACGTAATGCGATTGGTGTCTTAAGTGAGTGCCAAAGCTGGCAGCGAGAAAGGTCACAGTTAGTCGACATCTATATTTTTAAGCCCCAATCTTATCTTAATACTTAAGGTAAAAGGTCAAATTAGCTCAAATTTGCCATGTAAATGCGATAATCTGAGCAAATATAGCCAAGCTTACATGCTTGCGTTGTTTGTTGAAATATCTTTGTCATAAAGGGTAGCTACTGTCTGCGCCAAGTTAACAAACCTGAGCAATAAATGAGAGTGCAGTATGAAATGTTTATCTTTCCCCTTATCTTGGTTTCTATGTGGTTTATTTACCTATGGGTGTACAACAAATGCTTATGCGTCTGATGAGCCATGGCTAACGCATGCAGAGTTTATTTACCCTGTTAATACCTTGGGTGTAGATGAACGGCCATACTTAGCTGTCAGTAGCACACAAGGAGTGGCACTACTTGATACACAAGGCAAGGTGCTTTCGAGCATTGATATAAAGTCGGAGCACTTAGACTTTCGATGGCTCCCTGAGTCTTCACAAGTGGGAATATTATCAACGCTTGATATTAACTCGGGTAAAGTTCAGTTGATAAAAGTAGATGTCGCCGAGGGAGAGCTTAGAGCTATGGCTGAGTTTTCGGCAAAAAACACTGCTATCGATGCTTTATGTGTTGGTAGTTCGTCTGAGCATGTTGAACTTTATACTGTGGATGTAGATGGCAGTGTGCAGCAATTGGCCATCAATACCAAAAATATCGAGCACTGGTATTTGCACCCTGTAAGAGATTTTACCGTGGGGCCTAATATAAAATCTTGTACCGTGGACGATACCGCTCAAACTCTATATATCGCAGAAGAAAACATTGGTATTTGGCGTTATTCCGCCAACCCCGAGCATGAGGTAAATCGTACATTGTTACAACTACCCACTGACCTTGAAGTTGAATATGTAGATGCTACCTCATTTGGCGATGTTGCAGTGGTATCACCGGACTCCAATCATATCTGGTTACTTGACTCTACAAATACTACCTTCAACCCAATTGCGCTTACACATCATGTGGCACCTAAAACACTTCAATTACAACGTGAGGGTACATCGTTAGTTGCGCATCTATTCGATGAAAAATCAGGGCACAGTCGTAACATCGAATTGAGCGATATTCCAACCAAGCAAGGTGGTATAACACAAGGTGAAGCGCAGCAAAGCTTTACACCTTATGGTCAAACACAGCCGGTGCAATCATATGGTGATGCGGCAGATGATCCTGCTATTTGGGTAAATAGTAAAGTACCATCACAAAGCCTCGTTTATGGCACAGACAAAAAGTCCGGGTTAAATGTTTATGACCTAGAGGGAAAACTACTCAAATCTCTGCCAGTTGGACGGGTGAATAATGTGGATATTCGCTACAACATTAACGTAAATGGTGAAACAGTAGATATTGCTGCGGCCAGCAACCGTACCTCTCAAAGCATTAGCCTATTTAAAATAGACAGACGAACCGGCTTACCCTCACTGCTTGGCGACTTAAAAACCGATCTGGCAGATCCTTATGGCTTATGTATGGGTAAATACGGCAAAGATTTGGCGGTATGGGTAAACGATACGGATGGGCGCTTTCAAAAATACAATATTGAATTTAACAATAATATGGCCACCGCAACAATGACTATGCAGTGGACGGTGCCAAGTCAGCCTGAAGGCTGTGTTAGTGATGATGAGAACTTGCGACTATTTTACGGTGAAGAGTCAACGGGAGTATGGTTGAAAAACTTGGACGAGAAATCGGCTGATACATTGATAGCAACCACTTCAAGCGACGTACATGCTGATATTGAAGGCATGAGCTTATTTACGGTGAACGATCAACACTACCTTATTGTTGGCGTTTTTGCTGTAGGAGCGAACTGGACAAAAATGATAGATGGTGCCTCAGAAACTGATGGACTTGATGTAACAAGTCACCACCTTGGCCAAGCGCTGCCCGATGGACTCTTGGTTGTCCAAGATGGGCATAATGTAATGCCCAAAGCAGCGCAAAATTTTAAGCTAGTTAGTGGTACTTTATTGAGAAACTGGATACTCGAAAAGATAAACTAAACCGCTCGCCATAAATGCGGTGAGCGGTTAACTTACTTCAAGTGATAAAACCACTGCTTTGGATCATAAGCTGCTTGCTAGCAGCTTTAATACCTGACTAGGATATTAAACTTGGTCAATGCTGTCAGTCAGCGTGTTTGAACAAGTCTGATCATTAATACAGCATTCCGATGTCAAATACTCTATGACAGCCTCTAAAGCGCCGCACTCCAAAGAACAAAGTAGCACTCTACCTTCACGTTTTTGCTTTATCAGACCTGCTGACACTAAAGAAGATATGTGATGTGTGAGTGTTGAAGCTGGTATGTTTACTTTGGCTTGAATATCACCAACAGGGATACCGCTATAGCCCACTTTTGTTATCTCTTTGTATATCGTCAAGCGTACAGGATGCCCTAATTCTTTTAGTATTTTTGCTACATGCTCTAGTTCCATTTATACCTCTGAATTGCCCTCATTACCCGTATGGAGAGTATACATTTTTCATGGGTTCAGACCAAAGTAAAAACAGATATTTCGAATTTCTTCGAAATAAATATTGAACGAATCTTTATTTCGAATATACTGGTAATGTCAAATTGTTTTAGGAGCATTTTATGTCTACAGAATTTATCAGTATGGCAAACGAAACATTAAATATGTTTATGTTTTTAGCCATTGAGTTAACCATCCTTTACATCGTCATTAGTTATGCAATAGGTGTACTACAAGAGTACGTGCCAAAAGAGAAAGTTCAGACGTTGTTAGCTTCTCAGAATGGCCGTGGATATGTGATTGCAGCGGTGCTAGGAGCGATAACTCCGTTTTGCTCTTGCTCAACAATCCCGTTTTTAAAAGGGTTGTTAAAAGCGCGAGCAGGATTTGGCCCAACTATCGTATTTTTGTTGTCTAGTCCGCTGTTAAACCCGCTAATTATTGGCATTCTTGCTGTTACTTTCAGTATTCAACTCGCTGTTTTTTATTTTGTCATCGCCATGGTGGTATCAATAAGTGCGGGAGTGTTATTGGAAAAGCTAGGTTTTGAAAAGTATGTGCGACCAGAAGCGTATGCCGAACAAGAGAAATCATGCACCCCTTCAAATAAAAGCAGTGAAAAGCCATCAACTGAACCAAACCGTTGGATAAAAATCTGGCGCTCAACCTGGAAAGATTTTAAGAAAACCCTGCCGTATTTATTAGTGGGTGTATCTATTGGATCCATTATTTATGGTTTTGTACCTACAGAACTGATTGTTAAGTATGCAGGAGAAAATAAGTGGTATGCCATTCCAATAGCCGCAGTGATAGGTATCCCTTTATACATCAGGGCGTCTGCCATTATTCCTTTAAGTGCTGGGTTGGTTAAAAAAGGGATGGCAATGGGGTCAGTGATGGCACTGATCATAGGTAGTGCGGGCGCAAGTTTGACAGAAGTGATTTTGTTGCGGTCGATATTTGAAAAGCAAATGATAGCAGCATTTTTGACCGTGGTACTCGGCATGGCAATGGCCGCGGGTTATTTGTATTCAGTAGTATTTTAGTTGGTTATTGAGGAGCTTATTATGAATACAGTATTTGATGTAGTTATCATCGGTGCAGGCCCTGTTGGTATTGCGGCTGCTGCTCATGCTAAAAATAATGGATTAGTACCATTGGTTTTAGAAAAAGGAGTAACAGTTGGTAATGCAATTAAAGAGTGGGGACACGTGCGCTTATTTACTAAATGGTCGTATTTAATTGATAAAGAGGTTGAAAAAATACTAAATCATCAGGGGTGGAAAATGCCTAATCTTGATGAGGCCCCCACGGGCAAAGAGTTGGTAGACCAGTATTTAGCTCCAGCGGCAAACGCGGTCGAGTTATCTAAGTATATTAGATATAACGCAGAAGTGATTGCGATAGCAAAAGAGGGTCACAGTAAACACACAACTCAAGACCGTAATGAAAAGAACTTTGTTATTCATTATCGAGACGCAGAGCAAGATGTGCATATCATTCATTCTAAAGCCGTTATTGATGCGTCCGGGACTTGGTCTTCACCAAATCCGATAGGGCGAGACGGTCTACCTGTACCGGGCGAAACCAAGAATAGCGATGCTATTGCTTATGGCATTCCTGATGTACTAGACAAAGCGCGTGATGATTATCAGGGGAAAACAACTTTATTGATAGGTGGTGGACATTCAGCAATAAATGTAGGGTTAAACCTTATTGAATTGCAAAACAGTGCTCCTGATACCAAAATATATTGGGGCTTAAGAGGGAAAAACCTCGATAAACTGCTAGGTAGTGGTATTAACGATAAAGTGCCAGCCCGTCTTAAGCTTGGCCGTGCAGCGCAAAGTGCCATTGACAGCGGTAAGTTAACTCTTTTATCTGACCTGAATGTAAAGCAAATTAGTCGCGAAGCTAAAGGCTTGAAGGTATCACTGACATCCAACGGTTGTGGTTCTCATATTTATGTCGACAAGATAATCGTTGCTACAGGCTTTAAACCAGATTTACACATGCTTAGAGAGATAAGGCTAAACCTTGACGAAGTCGTGGAAGCACCGCGAGGTATTGCAAGTATGGTCGACCCTAACGCCCATAATTGTGGTTCAGTACCTGGTCATGGTGCCAAAGAATTGGTACATATTGATAACAATTTTTATATCGTTGGTATGAAATCTTATGGCCGTGCTCCATCATTTTTGATGCTACATGGATATGAGCAGGTACGCTCGATCACTGCTAAATTGGCGGGAGATGAAATGTCAGCCAATGAAATACGTTTAACGTTTCCAGACAGTGTTACCAATAAGCAAAGTTGTTGTTGATGTCAGAAAGTTTTCTATTAGCAGCGGTTTGTCCTGTTAGGCCGTAAAAAAGAAGTGGCACTGATCCTGATGTGAGCAAATAATTTTGAGGTTATAGGAGCACACTTCAAAAGTCAGCGCCACTCGTTCTCATATCCTTAATTTAGTTTGGCACAGTCTGTGTAATGTCCTGTAATCGCGTCGCTCCATTTCTCTGCTATACCTAGATTTGGTTAGCCTCTATCGCTTTATTTTCTCGATGTTCATGTGGTTTCACATATCGTGAAAGAGATAGAAGCAGAGGTATGAACGAGCGAAGTACACATAGTTTTCCTATTACTTTATGGAGCGAACGACAATGCGCGTAAGGAAAAATGTTAATAACATCAGTGATGGTACGCTACTTTGGTATTCAAGAGCTGTAGAGGCGATGAAGCAAAAAGACATCAAAGATCCGACGAGTTGGTGGTACCAAGGTGCTGTCCATGGGTTTGGTCTAGATAACAGTCCTAATCTAGCTCCTGGTAAGACGTGGAGTGAGCTTAGTGTGTGGCAACAAGCAACAGACTTTCCACCACCAGAAGACTTAGTTGACAGTATTTACTGGCAGCAATGTCAGCATGGAACATGGTACTTTTTACCTTGGCACAGAATGTATTTACAGTTTTTCGAGCAAATAGTCGCCAAAACAGTCGTTGAACTTGGAGGCCCAGAAGACTGGACGCTCCCTTACTGGAACTATTGCGACGCTAACAATCCTGCACTCAATGAAAATGAACAGCTACAAGCATTGAAGTTGCCTGCAGAGTTTGGTGCAGAGCAACCGAACTCAGATTTTCCTGGGTTGTGGATGATGGAAAGGGCACATTACAAAGTGTCGTCGAAAGCCGATGCTAGCTGTGAAGCTGCTATGCAACTGAAAAACTTTACCACGCCTATTCCTTCGCAAAGCTTTGGTGGTGTAAGAACAGGGTTTAGTCACGACTCAGGTACTTTTGGCAAGCTAGAAAATAATCCACACAACTTGATCCATGTGGATATCGGTGGTGCAATGGGGGATCCTAATACGGCAGCGCTCGATCCTATATTTTGGCTGCATCATGCAAATATAGACCGCTTATGGCAGAGCTGGATTGACCAAGGGCGTGAAAATACCAGTGATCCTAGTTGGCTCAATCAGGCATTTGAGTTTCACGATGCCAATGGTAAGCCTGTGACTGTTCAAGTGAAGCAAGTACTGTCAACGGAAGCGCTAGGGTACACATACAGTGAAAATTATCCAGACGTAAAAGCGCGTCAAGAAAAAGATAGCAAGCTATTCGCAATGACTCCTTTAGCAGGAAATGAAATGTTCGATACCATTGCCGCAACAACAAAATCCTTTTCACTTGGCTCTCAAGCGACGCCAGCACAGCTTGAGTTCTTACCCGAAAAGCAGCAAGTTGCCAAGGTTTCAGCGCTTGCGAAATCGAGTAGCCAAAGACCGAATCAGGTTATCATTGCACTCGATAACGTAACGGGCTCTGGCGTTGTTGCGCCACTAAGTATTTTTGTGAAAACATCTGCTGCTCCTGAGCGTGTGTTAGTTGGCAAAGTTGGCCTATTTGGTTTGACTCAAGCATCAACCCCAAGTGTTAGGCATGCAGGTACAGGTATTAACGTTGAGCTTGATGCAACGGAGGCATTTAACCAGTTACGCTCACAACCAGATTGGAGTTTCGAAAAAGTAGAAATTGAGATCGAGCCAAATAGGGAGCTTGGTGAGGCGAGAGTGACGGTGGGACGGGTAAGTGTGAAGGCTGAGGTTGTATAACCGCCCATGCTAACGTCGACATTAAAGCGGATTAGTTACCTAAAGGTAGCTAATCCTCACTGGCTCATTATACTTTTTGCTGCGCTATTATGGGTTTACTATCTGGCACAACAAGTAGGTTTTAGTGGCGAAGCTCACCTTCATCACGCACACCACAACATGCACCAGAGTCCTGAAACTGTATTTTTTAAGCCTTTACTAGATTGGATGATAATGGTGTATGCCATGATGCTCCCGATGACCAGTGGCACCATTCGTGCCATCGTAAATCGAATACCTGTAGCTAGACAATCGCGCAGTTTACTCATTTTTGTATTGGGCTACTCATTAATTTGGCTCGTTTTTGGCTTAATATTATTCTCGGCTTCAAAATGGGTGGAAACATTATCGTCTCTGGTTACCCAAGCTAATTTGTCGATTGGAGCCTTGGCATATTTTGCCGCTGGGGTTGTTTCTAATGCAGACTTTCGGATCCGACTACTTTCAGCATGCGGCAGCATTTGGGCTCCTCGTATTGTTGGATATAAAGCTGATTTAGATATTGCAAAGATTGGCATTATTGAGGGGATTAAATGTGTACAAACCTGCGCACATATTATGGTTGCTATGTACATTGCAGGACACAATTTAATGCAGATGGCGGTACTTACAGTCGCATTATTTTATGAAAAAAGCCGTTACAGAAATAAAGAAAACCTGTTGAGAAATACGTGCTTCTTACTAGCAATTTGGGAGCTGGCTATATTCTATCAATAAGGGTTAAGTAGCTATTTTATATGATAAAACAATAAACTGTGCTGATTGTATTAAGCACAGTTTACAAATCAAATCACTGCAATAAGCAATAAGCAATAAGCAATAAGCAATAAGCAATAAGCAATAAGTTCAGGGCGCTACTTTTACCGTCCAATCTGTACACTTAAATTCAGCTCAGAAATAAAGTACACGATAATTTGGTACTGTCTGTCAGTGTCACACTGGGGACATTTCAGCCCAGCTCTACCCCATATTGAACCAATTCCCAAACCATAAATAAACAAAAACCCCATCAAAAACAGTGTTTTGATGGGGTTTCAGTGTCGCTATTTGGTGGAGCTGGGGGGATTTGAACCCCCGTCCGGAAAGCGTCGATTTTTTCATAGCCTCTTTAAAAACAAAGACTTGCTAGTTAATCAAAGACTTGTAATCTTATGTATGCTAGCTGTACCTTGTGTAAACTAGCGAATGTGGGCACAATGTGGACAATGTTATGCGAGGGATTATTTCGTGAAAAAAATCTTAGTGATCACCAGTCATTACGATAAAACAGTTGATTACCTGCTAGAAAAATACCCTGAAACTAACTTTTTTAGGTTCAATGTCGATGAGTTTTCAAACTATCAAGTATCGGTTTCAGGCTCAAGATTTAATATATCAAGGGATGGAGTCACTATATCTAGTGAATCATGTCGCTCTATATATTACAGAAAGCCAAGCCTAGAGGATTTGAAAGAGGTAATATCTGGCGAATATTTCAGTTATGTTTATAGTGAAGTTTTTGCACTGGTTGATGGCATTGCTGACGCATTCGACGGTTTTTGTATGACGAAGCCAAAGTGTTTTAGATTTGCCTCAAATAAGATTGTTCAGGCGTCTTTGGCTGAGAAGGTTGGATTTAATATACCTGCCCACTCTATAACTAATTCAGAGTCTTCTGTTGATTCGATAAAGGAAGGTGTGAAAATAGTTAAGCCTATATCTGTCGGTAAAATAAAAAGAGATGAAAGTTTCGAGTTTGTCCAGACAAATATAGTTGATGATAGTGTAGGGAAAGAAAAGTTAAAATATTGCCCTTCATACTTTCAGTCATTTATAAGTAAGGATTATGAATGTCGATTAACAATTGTTGGTGATACACACTTCGGCGTAAAGATTGACTCTGTAGATAGAGTTGATTGGAGGAGGCCCGGTAATAAAGTGTCATATATGGTTGTTGATGTTCCAAATCACATATTGGAGAAATGTTTTTACTTAATGCAGCTTTTAGATATTGAATTCGGATGTTTTGACTTTCTAATTAAAGACTCAGAATGGTATTTTTTGGAGGTTAATGTTAATGGTCAATGGGCTTGGTTGGAGCTGGAATTGGGAATAAATATTTCAGGTAAGATAATTGAAAAGTTAGAGTGTAAAAATAGTGTCCTTTGTTAGTTCTTTGGTTTTGGCTTTGACTAATTTTTTAGTGAGAGTTTTGAATTTCTCTTTTCTAATTCATGTTTCTGATGATAATAACTTTGGGACGATTAGTAGAGGGGTTGATAGTTTTTCTAAGTTAAAAGAATTTAGATTGTCATTCCTTCAGTTTCACCTAGGATCGAAACAACTATATTTCATTACCTATTCGAGGCGGAACTCCTTTAAATTTTTTGAAAATATTAGCCTTGAAAAAACATCAGAAAAGGATTTGAAAAAAATCAAATGTGATGTTGTTTCTAAATTCGAAAATGTGCTTTCCGATGATAATAGTGCAAAAGCCTTGTCTGATTTTTTTAAAGAAAAGTTGTCTCAGGAGAATACGAGAATATCATATGCAATGCAAAAGCTCACAAGTTATCGTTCATTTTTGCTTTTTCTGATAGTCGTTGTTGCACCGTTTTTTAGTTATTTCGTGGGGGTTTTTGGGCTTTATTTTTCTTTGTTTTATTATTTTTTATACTACTTGTATTGCTATTATATGTATATTGTTATTAGCTCTGCAATCGGTATTAAGTCAAGTGTAAGGTCGACTTCTGATGATTATGAATTCGCAATAGGATCGTGCAATAGAGGTTTAGTTGAACTTTTTTTGTTTGATGCTATTTCCACACGTAAAGATGCGGATTACAAGGTTTCTCTATTAAGTGGTGCTGAACGCTACTTGAAGGTAACTTTCGCCATGTTCATAGGGCTGTTTGCTTCATTTACACTTTCAAATATTGACTTTGAACGGAAGCCTAAAAGCGATGAAAGAGGCAGCTTTCAAGTGTATAGAGAAGGAGGTCAAATAGATCTTCAGGAGCTTTCAAACTTCACTGAGGCACTTAGTGTTCATAGAGGAACCGTTTATGTATTATACTGTGAACACAGCCCTTCGGAAGAAAAAAAGAGAATCTTGTTTTCTGTGTTAGGCAAAGATGATATTAGCGTTGTATTTACTAAGGCCAAAACCACAAGCTTGTGCAAAGGTGAAGTATTAGTTCATTTTTAGGAGAGATTATGAAACCATACATATTGAATTACAGCAAGTTAACACAAGAGGAATTCAAATCTACCTCGCATTCTACATTTCAGACTAATACTTCCGAGGATTCAGATGACGCATTTATACAACTAACCTCTACAAGCATTACAGAATCATCTGGGGACTGTGATGAAACATTTTGCAACTTAAGTACGCTGGAAACGTTTGTGGTTGAAGATAGCGACGATAATATGCTTAGTTTGGCTACTGTTATCACTAAAACACTTGAGGATAGCGACGAGGGAATGCTCAGTTTAAATGCTGCTGTCAGCAAAACTAATAAAGCCTATAATAGAGAATGCCTCAGTACTAACATGACTCGGGTCAATGAGGATGGTGACGAGCAATTTATCTTTAGTTAAATACTAATATGCAATTATAAGTTAGGTCCGAATCGTATAGCATCCTCCAAATGACTCGGTGCGAAGTGTGCGTAAACCATTGTTTGCTCTATCTTCGCATGACCTAGTATCTGTTGTAATACCAATATATTCCCACCGTTCATCATAAAGTGACTGGCAAAGGTATGGCGAAGTACGTGGCTACATTGACCCGATGGCAAAACGATGTCGGTGTTATTTATTGCACGCTCGAAAGCCTTTCGGCAATCTGCAAAGAGTGGCCCTGATTTTTTGGGGATTTCATCGTACAGAGCTTGCGATATAGGGACTGTACGGTTCTTTTTGCCTTTAGTTTTCATGAACATAATTTTGTATTTCCCACCGGATTGAATAACTTGCGAGCCTTTTAATGTGTGCGCTTCACTTATTCTACATCCGGTAGCCAGGCATATTTTTGCCACGATATAAACGTGCGGATTAGACGAACGTTTAAGCTCGTTTAATACGGTTTGTATTTCTTCTTCGGTTAAAAAGGCTAACTCTGTCTGCTGCAATCTGAAAGGCTTTACATCGGCTAAAGGGTTTGGGTAATTAATTTCACCTACTTCAATGAGTTTATTAAATACGCCCTTTAAAAGTGCTAAGTCATTATTGGCTGTTTTACCTGAAATAGCCTTTTCACCTGTCATTCGGTTACCACGCCAATCAACATACGTTTTTGAGCTGAATGATTGAGCAATTGGGTTACCGAATGCTTCGCACATCATCTCTAATTTATTGAGTGCTTTTTGCGGGTCGGTATAAGTTTGTCCGTGAATTTTGTACCACGTTGCGACGATATCTGATAGCTTTCTTAGATCCGTTTTTTCTTGCTTCCAAGGTTTGTCCTCAGCTTGAGCGACCATGTGGTTTAAATATCTTTGTGCCTCACCTCGGGTAGGAAACACTTTTCGAATCCGGCGGCCATTAGCCCCCCAAGGACGAATATCAACTTTATATCCCGATTTTACTTTTACAATGGGCATTTATTCTTGGCTTAACTGGAGTGGTACTATTAAACAAAAGGCCACTTTGGAAGAGTGGCCTCACAAATTTCTTAAACGAAATTCATTTGTAGATGCGCTTACAGAATAGCCATTCCATCAAAAAAAGACAAGCTTGATTTATGAGCAATTGTAAATTAGATTAGACGTGTTGGCATCTCTGCTCATAGCGTTTCGCTACTCCAACATTTAGAGCATTTTACTCATATTAATTAAATGTGAGCTTTTCAGCCCAGGTTCGCCTGAGGCTTTCAATTTCCTAATACACACTTTTACATTAAACGAATTTTTGGAGTTGAAGATGCTTTATTTCTTTGGTGCGATGTTGTTTCTCACAGTGGTCACTATTTTCTATATTGAGAGTGATGAAAATAAATCGTTAGACGAGCTTGCTCATGATCTATTAGAGGACTTTGAGTCAATAGGTGAAATGTCTATTGATGAAAAGGTAGTGGCGTACGACGCATGGAAAGTTAGAGTCTCAAGGTATCGTGAGCGCAAATTAGGTGGAGAGTCGTATTCAAAATGATCTTATCAAGTTTTATCTGCCCTAACTGTAATAAGCTATTAGTCGGAGAGGGACTAAATTCAGTTTCTTCCCCAGCAACAATATATAGTCACATCCACAGGTTAGAGCTACATTTAGAGACCGAATTAATACTTTGCAGCAATGCTGAATGCAATGAGTTAATTATTATAAGCCAGCTTTCAAGTGGAGATGAGTTTTTTAAAAGCTGGCAGTGGCGTTCAAGTGTTGAAGGCAAATCTACTCGTCTGAAAAAGTGATTTTTGATTCAAGTCGTTTCAATACTAAGGTTGAAGCGACTTTTATTTGCTCAGCACTTAAATCTGATACCACCTCCAGCATTTGGGCTTCAAAAAGCCCTTCTTGAATCTCGATCAAAACCTCTTTCTTTTTCAAACTAGATTTATTCTTTTCGAACAAAAACCAGTCCATTGAAACTTCAAAGTCAATACAAGCTTGAGCACATTCACTATATGGAATAGCGTTGTTCTTTTTTGCTTGAGCTGCCCAACTCGTATTCTTATTAAACCTTCTTGATAGCTCAGTTAGGTTTTTGCACTCGTAAAGAACTCTAAGTTTTTCAAGTACTTCTTCTGCACTGCTAACTTTCATGTGGTAGTAACTCCAAAATCCATAGATTATTTCTATTGACATAGAAATAATCTATGGATTAATCTGATTTGCAATAACACTGTCTCTATATGGAAATATAACATGAGTCACAGCTTAGTTTTATCACTCACGTCACCTATTTTGACGTACGACGAATACGCCAGACTGCAAGGTCAAAAAGTAAAAGACGTAGTTAACGCTGTTGCAAATGGGCGTTTACCCACATACACCCCGCCGTGCGCACCTCACGAGAACCCTGCTCGTGTCAAAAAATATATCAATATGGTTGCATTATATGCTGAGGCAGCCAAAGCCGCGAATTTAGAATTTCAAGTTCAAGGGTAGGGCTATCCATGCTTAACGAACGCCAATTGACGACTTTTGAAAAAACATTCCCTGCACAATCAGCGGTAAATGCCGTTGCTCTAAGCACACCCGATACTAGTGCCAAAGCTATTGTTGCTCGCGCTAAGCTTCCGAACAAACAGCGTTTATTAGAAGATAAACTCGATAGTCATCAATTGCGTTCAGAGATTCTACATACCCATAGCAACTTAGCGGTCATGCTTGCTAACGGCTATTTAGTTACCGAAAAATTCTTTGGTTACGCTGAAGCGCGTCAACGCTTATTAGAAGCGGATAGGGTGCTTACTTTGGGTGGTATTAACCTCAGTGTTTCTGATGATGAGCTTTGCGAAATCGCAGAAGACAAAGCCCGTTTATTCGAATTGCGTTTGAAGTGCAGTGAACCCACTTACAAGCTCTATAAAAAGCTATGCGCTGAATTTCGAGTGTATTGCATTGAACCGCCAACGTTTGATGATGATTACTTTACGTTATCACCTGCTAATCGCTCAAAGCTTTTCCCATCTTATCGCCAAGGTGTAATGAATCAATTGAAAGGTGCGCTAAATCGCATGGCCTGTCCACTTTGGTGGCGTCGTCGTTTACGTACCAAACAAGCATTGGTTATCGAGCAATTAGCCCGTGATATGCGTACCGTACATAAAAAGTCATCGCCTTATGTCAGTGAATTTACCATTCGCAGCAAGCGTGAACGCAACGCCAAATCAGACGCGATAATGAATGATTTGTATGTTGTGCCAAATGACGCCAACCCCTTTGATGAATTTGAATCATTGAAAGACGTTGCTGCTAAAAGTTCTACCTCTGGTAAACAGCTGGCCGCTGAACTTATGGTTCGCATTCGTGGCTTTGAAGAGTGTTCACAGACACTCGGCCACCGTGGAGAGTTTTATACCATCACCGCGCCTAGTCGTTTTCATTCAGTACACGCAAGCGGTATTCCTAATCGCAAATATAACGGCTCAACCCCGAACGATGCACAAGCTTATTTCAATGACCTATGGAAACGTGCAAGGGCATTGTTCGCTAAGGCTGATATTCGCCCTTATGGTTTCCGTGTGGTAGAGCCTCATCATGACGGCTGTCCACACTGGCACATGCTGCTGTTTATGGAAAAAGGCCAAGCGATTAAGGCTAGAAAAATCCTTAAAGCCTTGGCACTTGAAGACACACCAAGTGAAGTCCGTACATCATCAACCCGTTTTAAGGCAATCAGCATTGACCCCAAAAAGGGCAGTGCTGCGGGGTATATCGCCAAATACATCACCAAAGCTGTTAACGGTGAACACATTAATCAAGTGACTTGCTCTGAAGCGGGGAAAATCTCAATCGCTCCCGCCGATGCAGCCGAACGCGCATCCACATGGGCGAGTACTTTTAATATCAGACGTTTTCAGCAAATCGGTGGTCCGAGCGTTACCACATGGCGCGAACTTAGACGCCTTGGCAAGGGTGAAAGCGGCAAATGTGAGGTTGCAAACTCTATGAACACAAACTTAGACACTGTTTCCCGTTACGCCCTTGAGAAAGTAAGAGCTGCGGCCGACGCTTCCGATTGGGCGGCTTTTTGTCTTGCGATGGGGGGTGTACAGGTTAAACGTAAAGACCAAGCCGTGCGCATTCACTACCAAATCCCTGACATCGTTGACCAAATCACTGGAGAAATCAGCCGCAGTGAATCTAATAGCCCGTACTTCGCCACCAAATATGGCGATATGCCAGCTAAACGCATTTTAGGCGTTGCGTGGGATTCGGTTGTGGTCATAACTCGTCGCGGTACGAATCAAATACTAACCGAAAAGGACATTCAATCGCAGCGCAAGATAATGCTCGGTGTATCTGAATCTATCCAGAACTGGGTAGACGATGGCCGCTTTGAACAACCAAGTGTAGAAGAAATGCAGTTCCTAGAATCCTGCGCAATCGAAGACTATCAGAACATGTGTTTGTTTATGGATTACGAGGCACTTTCTGTAGTCGGTAGCGACGAAGTCGCCTTGGACTTGTGTCATTAACTGTAACCCTAAGGAATTCACATGCAACACAGCAGATTAAACGACCTACTACGGTCACAACATCAACTTATTGAAGACTATTCAAAGGAGTAATAACCATGGCCAGTATTGAAGGTGCAATCACAGACTTACAACGTGTTAACCGTACGGACGACAAAGGCGCACCGTTGCCTGAAACCGCTGAATTTAAATTTCACACTAAAAGCCCTGCAAGCATTTGGACGGTAAAGGTCACGAATGACCAAATGGCAAACGGTACATTTTCGCAGCTAGAAAAACTCCAATCAGACCCGAATGGGTGGGGCTTAAAACCTGTACTACTCAACCTTGAATATTACGAGGGCGCAAACGTAGCACGCCAAATGGAATGGAAAGGCTTCCGGCTGAACTCCGTTGCGACGCAGCAAGCGAAATAACAAATACAGGATAGCCGAATGTCTAGTAATGAAATTCAGCTTCTTATCGAATTAGGTCGACAGCTTTATGACCTTATTTTTGGCCTTGGTTTGGTGCTTTCTTTCAGCCTTGGCTTAATTTCAGGAGGGCAACGATGATTACGTTAACTTCCTATTTTCTCGGTGCTTTTGTCCGTGGTTGGGGCATTGGCGCTGGCTGGCTTTTTTTCAAACGATTATCAGAGGAAACTATATCGTGAAAAACATCCTTATATCTAAGTTATCAAAAGCAGGACTTTTAGTAACTTCGACATTAGCTAGTGCATCTGCGTTCGCTACTACGTCTTTACCAAGTGGTATTTCAGAAGCGTTTGCGAAATTCACAACGCAAATTAGTGAGTTAGAGACTTTAGCTTGGCCAATTCTGATTTCTGTCACATCTGCATTTGTGATTATTAAGCTATTCAAACGCTTCGTTTCGAAGGCTACATAACAAAGAAAACTCATGTTTGAGCAAAGGACAGTTCGCTGTCCTTTTTTGATCTAAGGAATGAATATGAGATTGTTAGTTTGTTTGTTATTGGTGTCATCGCCATCGTTTGCCGAGAACTGCCAGCCAACAACAAATCTTTTGCCAGTTGTAACAGAGGACGCGCCAAGTGGACTCACATTTGTTCAATCTTACTCTGAAATGGCTGAAGGTCGCTTTCTGATAGGTAACGATGTATTAGATCCTATTAAATATCGTGGCCAGCATTGGTTAGACCCCAACGGTGGAACTTGTCCTGATACATCGAATGGCGTCAGGTTGAATACGCTTATCCAAGTACCTTACATTGACCCAGCTGATGACGCACAAAGATATAAAACCGTGTGTTTATACATGGACTTTTTTGATAAGTATTGTCCTGATGGTTACACAATTGATTTCATGAATAAAGATTGCGTTTTGTCTGATGCAAACCAGTGTAACAATCAGTGCTCCGATGGCTTTCCACCTGACTTATTAGGTTATCCTGGTTGTGACCGTCCGCCAATTCAACAATGTAATGATGGTTCTTACCGTTTGGCCGATGAGATTTGCCCCATTGAGGTTCCAGACCCTGATCCAAATCCAGACCCCGACCCGAATCCAGGCCCAAACCCAAACCCTGACCCAAACCCAAACCCTGATATCGATTTATCTGGACTCATTCAGAAAATTGAGGACTTTAAGCAACAAGAAAAGTTATCCAGTGAAGTGGTCATTGATAAGCTTACTGACTTGGGTGGTGATGTTAGGCAATCCGGTGATGATGTACGTGATGGGATTAATAATGAGCTAAGAAATCAGACGCAAGCGCTTAATGCTTCCATAGGCCAGTTAAATGAGGATAACAAGTTACGTTCTGATTTGTTACGGGACTCAGTATTTCAACTCAATACTGCGGTCAGAGATTTACAGGCAGGTAATGCTCTCGAATTTGATTTAACCAGAAAGTCAATCCAGCAGCAGACAGATACACTAGGGACAAAGATAGATACAACAAACTCTAAATTAGATACTACTAATCAGTTGCTCAATAGCATTAAACAAAACACTGAGCCTAAACCTAGCGAAAATTGCGAACCAAGCATCGAGAATAATTACTGTGAAACGCCTCACGGTATCACGACAGAGGGCGTGAAGGGCATACTCGATACGATTGGGGGTTACTTTGATGATGAAATATCTGGCTATCAAACAAATTTTGAAACCAAGGTTAATGAGTTTTCACAAACAAGCCCATTAGGCAGTGAAATGGATGAATCAGCCATTGAATCTCTACTCTCGTATTTTACGAATGTTATCCCTCAGGCGTCAGAGTGTCGCCCTTTAATGCTCTTTGACTACAAGGGTAAACGTTATGAAATCTCATGTAATTTCTCAACCAAATTCAAAGAGCTGTTCGGTTGGATTTTAGGGATCTACACCATTATCAATTTAATCAACATACTCATGACTGGCATTGTCCCAAGAGGTACGCCAGCTAAGCAAGGAGTCTAGTTATGCCTGTCTTTCTGTTACCCATCATTACGGGCGCTGCGAACATGATGCGCTTGCCTGCGTTGATTACCTTTCTTGCTGGAATATTTGGTCAAATCATCGCATTTTTTGCTAAGTACATGACAACCAAAGTCGCAATGCAGTTGACCATTATTACCGCTGTATCTGCTCTGACTCTAGGTGTCTTCGCTGTCATCAAAACGCTAATTATGGCGGTTTCTGTCGTTGCTCCTGAAGGGCTAGTTCACGGTGCGTCATTAGTTATTCCTGATAATGCAGCTATCTGCTTATCTTCCATAGTCTCAGCGCACACTGTTCGTTATGTGTGGATTTGGAAAGTGTATTTTATTGAATCATTTGCTCAGGGACGTTGATATGACAGTTCACTTTATTACTGGAAAACTTGGCTCTGGTAAGACTTTAAATTCAGTTGACCGCATTAGGGAGCGACTGAGAAAAGGACTTCCAGTTGCAACCAATTTAGATATAAATCTAGTGGCAATGCTAGGTCGGGATAAGAAAAATACTCTACTTTACCGAATACCAGACAAACCCACCATTGACGATCTTATGAAAATAGGGGAGGCCAACTTATCCTATGATGAATCTAAAAATGGATTGATTGTTCTTGATGAATGCGCCACTTGGTTCAACTCTAGAACATGGAATGACAAAACTCGTCAGGTCATTATTGATTGGTTTTTACACTCTAGAAAAGTAGGCTGGGATATTGACTTCCTAATTCAGAATATTTCGTTGGTTGATAAGCAAGCACGTGATGGCCTTGCCGAACACGTAGTGTACTGTAGAAGAACAGATCGCTTAAACATACCTCTTATTGGGACTTTTTATTGGATGCTAACTGGTAGCAAACTACCGCTGCCGCGTATTCATCTTGGCATAGTTAAATACGGAGTGATGAATAATTCTGTAACTGTTGGTAAATGGGTAACTTTTGGCAGCAGTCTCTATCCTTGTTACGACACAAAGCAGATATTTAGGAGTGATTATCCTCACAGCACATACTCCGTGCTTCCCCCTTACTACACCCATGGCCGATACCAAGTGCCATACACCTTGAGAAATATCATGAGAATTACCAAAATATACCTTAAGAAATGGTCTCGTCTTAAGCTCGTTTTACTTGGTGCTTTAATCCCGAGTGCCTACCTATATGCTTCTTATGAACCAAATACCAATTCAACTGAGCTGATTACAGCTAACCAAATCAAAGAGGCCAAAGAGAAAATTTTAGCCGCTAAAATTTCTTTCAGTGATTTTAAGGTCATTTCGTATTCCTCTTTGCCCAACTTTGAGCACTTTACTATTGCTTCATCTGATACCTCGCTGACATCAAACCAGCTTATCGCGATGGGTTACAAAGTAACAGTTACAAACGCTTGTCAAATCTCACTCGAAAAGGATGGCCATAATGAAACGGTTTTTTGTTAGTTTGTTTGTATGCCTTTTTGTTTCAAGCGCTCTTTTTGCCAGTGAACAAAACAAACCCATTCAACTCAGAAATGCGCCTATTTCCGAACTAACACAATGGCTTTCTCTTGTTACTGGGAAGTCAATTGTTGTGAGCTCGTCAGCATCTGGGACGCTATTAACAGCGGATATTCCTTCCGTTTCGACCGTTGATTTGATGGTGTTGCTTGACCATATCGCTAAGTCTAACAACTTAGTCATGCTTGATTACGGCGATGTTGTGCGTATCGAGAACAATACCAATCAGTTAATCACGGTAGGCGCGTTAGAATCCGTTGTTTATAAGTTTTCAAACATTCAAGCCACAAAAGTTTTACCGCTTTTTCAGCAAGCGATAAAGACCCCTGACACGGATAAGAAGTTCATGGAAAAGTTTGATGACATAAAGTTTCAAACACCAAGCGCGAGCATGCTGCCTAATTCAAACTCGATACTTGCAATCACATCGCCAGAAGTGCATGAACAACTCTCTGGACTTCGAGGGGCGCTCGACTCACCAATAAGACAAGTTCTAATTGAAGCAATCATTATCGAAACTGATGCGGGTGATGGTTCTTCTTTTGGCGTAGACCTCTCGACTGCATTAAAACAAACGGGCTTTACATTTACGTCAAATACGCTCGGTTCGCTAAGTTCTGGTCTTGGTGCAAACTATATGTATTCGAGTGGCGGGGACATTAGAGCTTTAATCTCGGCCACAGCCAAAGTGAAGAATACAAAAATACTTTCTACACCCACTTTACTCGTTATGGATAGAGAGCAGGGCGCAATATCGGTTGGTCAGAACGTACCGTTTCTAATTGCAAAAGAAGTCACCGACGCAGGTAAAAGTATTACTCGTATCGAGCGTAAAAATGTTGGTGTCTCCTTATCTGTTATCCCTCATATATTGGAAGATGGCACAGCAATTTTAAAAATCAATCAAGAGTCTTCAAGCGTTACTGACTCAACCACTGCGAGCGATATTGTTACCAATCAACGTTCGATACAAACAACGGTTTCAGTAAAAAACGGGCAAACGATCGTACTTGGTGGCTTAGTTAGTGAGGAAAACAGAAAAAGTGAAGACGGTGTACCTGTGCTCAAAGATGTTCCGGTGTTAGGCTATCTATTCAAAACGGAATCAAATAATGTCGTTCAACGTGAGCTGACAGTTATGTTAAAGGTTCTGGTTTTTTAGTCGTTTATAACTGATGTATGACCAAACTTTTATATATACTGGGCGCACAGTGGAAGGTTAAAAAGCTTATCGATTAAGCTATCTTACAGGGACGTACGTTATTTTCTATGTGTGAAAGGGGGAATCTTAAGTCATGGACTGGGAAGTTGTGAGTGGAATAACAGGTATAGTCAGTGCCGTTTGCGCAATCGTTAGTATATTATTCTTCAATCGTTATCCAAAAATTGATAAAAGTTCAAAAGAGAAGCTAGGAGTAATATCAAAATTCCAGTTGATGGCATTTTTGTTGGTTTGTTCTGGTTGGACTTTATCTTGTATCAGTTTCCTCTACCTAGGTGAACCATATGGTTCATTTGTATCAGACGGTGACTATAAAAGTTTCTTTGGATTTGTCATTGCATTACCTTCTGGCATAATTTTGTTACATGGCCTGAATCTATTGAAAGCGAAAAAACTATAAGTCAATGCCTTTTAAGGCTGTTTAAATTAAGAGCATTTCTACATATCATAACAAGGAGAAAGTATGGTACATGACTATATGTATGTGTTTGAGTGTGATTATGGTGATCGTGTCAAAGAAAGAGCCTTCATAAAAGATATCTTAAGAAATTTCGATAAAAATTACGCGACCATGGTGGGTATTGTAGTAAATAACAATCCCTATTGTTTATCGTTTCACGTGGCAGTTAACCTTCAAGATAATCCAGTTAAATTTGAGTCATGGCTTAGAAGCAACTATCCAGATAAGATTAAGCGTCATAATATTTTTCTTAGTGATACACTTTCATACAACATCGTGACTTTTATAGATGAAGCTACGGTTGATCTTTTTTTAACTAAAGAGGGCGGTGGCGCACCTTTCTTATGGCCAGAACAAGAGTATTTTGAAGAAAAGAACCCGCAGTATGTGTGTATGAAAAAAAATGAATCAAGAGTTTTTATAAGCCACTCTTCAAAAGACAAAGAGCTTATTGTAAATCCACTGAACTCCTATCTCCAAGCTAATGAAATCGCAACTTGGCTTGACAGCTATGAGATTGATTATGGTGATAATATCTATTTAAAAGTCAATGAAGGGATAGAAAATTCAGATGTAGGGTTATTTGTGTTGACTGATAACTTTTTTGACAGTGCAAGTGGCTGGCCTCTGTCCGAGTTTTCAACATTTTTTATGGAGTTAATGAAATCAAATAAGAAAGTTCTAATGATAAATGCGGGTGTATCACCCGACAAAATGCATGCAATGATGAAATCATATAAATACTTAACTTGGGAAAATAGCTCCGCTTTGCCGGAGATTGCTAATGCAGTTAAAAGAGTTCTGAATAATTAACAGTATTGGGCCGAAGTAGCTCTGTGTTTTGGAACTGCCAAGTAAATTTAAACTCTATTAGGCGAGCTTGAGTAGGGCTGATAAATGCCTTGAAGCCCTACCTGCGAAGTGGGTGGGGTGTCAAGGCATTTATCAATGTAAATCAGAATGTCCTTCCGGGCTAATTAATTCAATTCTTATACTGAAATAGAGTACAAGAGTTGTTAAAGCCCACTAATTTATAGCAACCAAAAGCATATTTGCTTAGCAACGAATCTATTTGTTGATGTCAAAATTGATACAATTGGTATTAGGGAAGGTTCGGGATTATTAAGGGGCGTGCCCCTTGATGGTTAACGCAAGCACACTCCGTTTTTACCTGTTCACAAAACTTTCCATGCGCGCAGAAAAAATATTTTTGAACTATGGCAATGTACCGCCCTGATGAACAAATTGCGGACTTTCAAAAAACAAATGTGGTCACGATGTGGACACTTTGCTTCAGACGTAAAAAAACCAGTTAAAGAAAATCTCTCTAACTGGTTGATTTATAACGCTAAAATTTGGTGGAGCTGGGGGGATTTGAACCCCCGTCCGGAAAGCGTCGACCTTCGGTCCTACATGTTTAGTATCGTCTATTGGTTAACCTTTAAATCTCGGACGAACACGATAAGTAAAGGCGAGGCCGCTTAGTTTTAGCCCTTCAACCCCGGCCAGGGTTTCCGTAGCGATCTTGTGTAGGGTGACACTCCAGAACCAGATCCACAAGAATATCATGGAGGAGTGCTAGCGGGCTATTATGCCGCTAGAGCGTAGTTATCGTCGTTTGCGATTACTTTAAATGCGGCTTTTTTACGAGGCCAACCGCACCTCGACATGCACCTCAGGCTTCTTGAATCCCGTCGAATCCTAATCAGCCCCTGAATAAATTCAGTACGTGTTAGTAATTAACTACTTATGCACTAACTATGCTTTGCATTATACATAGGATTAATGTCTTTACAATGGCTTATCACGCTATTAAGAGGTGATTTAACGCAGTATACAGTTTATTTGATTAATTACTCACCGTTTTGAAGGGGAGAAACTTTGTGGATAGTCGCATGAGGTATTGAGCAACGGTGCCTGCTAAGTCGTAAAAAGCCTAAGCCGTGCTTTTACATACTGACTTTTAACATTACTAATTGCTCAGTAAGTGTGCTTAAATAACAGCAACCTACGATCAAAGCCAAGATATTATAAAAACTAAAAATGAACAGCTTATATCTCTGCATTAGCCTAGGCGATAGGCCTTTGGACTTTACATCAATTGCTGGGCGCATCATGACTGCTTCAGAGTCTGACTTTCCAAGCTATGTAACAATGGGGTTTAGACAGACGCTCTATAACGTGTTTTCGTCTATTTGCTTGCCAATATTTGATGTCGAGCAACCAATTCAATTTCTTGAACAAACCGCTACGCTTCATAATATACAGTTGTTTAAAACCAAAACGGACTTTATGTCGAGTAAAGAAAACAGTTTTGTGTGTATCAACTTGAGTGTTAACAATCATACAATTGAAAAACTGAAGTCTAGCGCAAAAGGAGACAGGCTTGGAAAAAGCGTTATCAAGGCACTCGCGCCGCTTGATTGCGGGGATGTGTTGCAGCACTGTGCAGCGCAACAAAGTGACAGCTTTATTGGTATAAATTGGTATTTAGAGCGTGTTGAACACCTTGAAGAGGTGCCGCTTAAAACCTGTAAAACCACGCTGGTTGCATTTTATATGACAGCGTGGCTGATGTTACAGCGGATCAACCGAGTGCAAACATCAATGGAGCTTCGACCAAAAAGAACCGGAGAAAAGCACCATTTTACCAAGTCAATATTAGATACCCGGATCAAGCTGCTAAACATTGAGCGATTTATTTTTACCAAAAATAGAACCAAAAATGCAGTTGTAAAAGCATTCTGTGATGACTTAGTAAGTGATGAAGAGTTTTTACTAAAAGAAAAACTAGACGATGCCAAACAGTTGCACCAATCATTTGAGCAACACTTAGAAAACTACACCAGCCTTGAACAAGTTATCAATTCTGAGAAGACTAACGGTTTATTGCTACTGTTGAGTGCCGGTTCAATATCCTTGACCTTGTTTTCGGCGTCGTTTGTTAGCGTGCAAGAAAACACCCTGATCTTTAACTTATCTAAATTGCTCTCATTACCGATTTTAGGTTCGCTAGGGATCTCCTTGTTAGTTTTAGTTTTTATTTACCTAAAACATAAGGCTGATAGATTAGTGCTGGACTAAGTATGAGAGAATAACATGTTGGTTTAATACTTGCTCAAACGAGCGTTATTCCCAAATTGAGCGTAATTATCATAACAATTAGCACCAAATAATTTGCGTATTGTTGGCGGGTGAGAATAACGATGAAAGCTCGACAAACCATATGCTTTCTAATACAGTGACGGCTCAAAATGACCTGTGATTGAACCTTGTTATGCGCATGCTTTACAAGGTAACAATTGCGATTACGCTATCAAATTTTATACTAATTTGCTCAAATAAAAGCGCTATTCTGAAGTGAGAGAAAATCTTGTCGATAATACCGTTACTGTATTGTGCTTGCACCAAGGTACTGACATCCATGTGGGTAACACAAACATTTTACGGCTCAGGTGTGCGACATAAACACTTTTTAATGAAAGTAGCACCAGAGCAGAACCTTCACACTGCGCAAACATTAACGCAAATTAGCCTTACACGCTCGAATAAAACAATATGAACCAAGCAGCCAAATTTAAAACTCCGCACCAGATCCAGTCATTAAAAAAAGCGTGCGACAGCTTAGGAATACCGTACCAAAACCTAGACTCATTCTCTGAGCAAATTTTAAAAGTGAGCTACAAGAATAAAGCGTTTATATTTGGCGCTGGTAATATTTGTTCGTTTCCTATCAATTCGGCAACGTCCACCTTTTTAGCCAAAGATAAATCGCACACCGTCAATGTACTAAGCGCAAGCGGCTTTAATGTCCCAGAAGGTGATTACTTCTTTTTGCAAAGTGCATTTGCCATGTACCGAGGCGTAGGCAAAGAAAAGCAAGACGCGCTTTGTTATGCCAAACGTCAAGGTTACCCGCTATTTATTAAACCTAATGACGGCTCAAGAGGCGCGTTTATCGAAAAGCTCTATAACGACCAAGATCTGCAAAATTACATCGACAAAAATCAGCAAAAACTGAGTTGTGTCAGGATAGAAAAGCCTCTGCAAGGCGATGAATATCGACTATTTGTGGTAGACGGCAAAATCTGGTTTGGTTATAAACGTCGCCCACCATTTATTACGTTTGATGGCGTACAAACGGTTTCGGCGCATTTACAGGCGCTTATGCAAACACAAGCGCAGTATGGCCATAGCTCATTAAGTTTGGACAGCTCATATATTAGAGAATATTTATCGGCTAATCAGTTAACCTTGCAGTCTATTCCTGCAAAAGGGGTAACATTTAACTTTTCACCAGCAATGAATATTGCACTCGGTGGTGAAGTAGTGGATTATTCAGAGTGTTTTAGTGACGAATTAAACGCATTTACCGACAAAATCTTTAAGCTATTCAATCTGCGTGTTTTTGGTTTAGATGTTTACAGCCAAGCCGATGATATAAATCAGGCAGAGGCGTTAACAATTTTAGAAATAAATGGCAATCCGAGCTTGGAGTCAGCAGAAAAGCACTCAACGACCGATATAGTCACAAGACTGTGGGCGTTTATCATTGAAGAGATTTTTAACCATGACAGATAAAACGCAGTTTTTAGCACTGACAAAATCGTTTGCTAAGTTTGGCTCTGGGATCTGTTTAGCACGGCTGCAACTTGCTATTGAGCACTTGTCACTTGACGCATATATTGAGACCACCAAGAAGTTAGTGATCACCGGAACGAACGGCAAAGGCTCGGTGGCCAAGCTCACCAATCAAATCTTGTGCGGTGCAGGCAAGTCAACAGGCTTATTCACCTCGCCACACTTTTTAGAATTTAACGAGCGGTTTACAGTAAATGGTGAGCTTGTTGACTATGCAGAGTTAAATCACGCTGCGCAAAATATTGTGCCAACCCTTAACAAAATAGCAGCGACCTTAAATGAAGAATTTGGGGTATTTGAGTTTTTGTATTTAGTCGCGTTAACTGTGTTTAAGCACAAAAAAGTTGAGCTAATTATCATGGAAGCGGGAATAGGTGGGCGATATGACCCAATCCGCTTACTCAAATCACGTTTTGCAATACTCACGTCAGTTGATCTTGAGCACTGTGACATTCTTGGTAACACCAAAGAGCTGATCGCCTTTGATAAAATCGACGGCTGTGAGCACGGTGGTAAGTTGGTGGTGGGGAATATCGACGAGCACCTCAAAAGTAAAGTACGCGCGTATGCAAAGTTAAGAGACATACAATGCTACTTTAATAGCGACATTCAGCTTAACAAGCAAGCAAGCGCTTTTAATCAGTATCAAGTGACATTAGATGATAATGCACCGTTTAGTATCACGCCCAAGACGTTTGGCAAGTTTGCACAAGAAAATATAAAAACCGCTATTTTGATGTCAGAAGTTTTTTCAAAAGACGTGGGGTTTACTATCTCAGCTGAGCAATATAGCGACGCAATCAACCGGTTTACAAATGATGGCCGGTTAAGCTTGGTATGTGATGCGCCGAAAATTTTTGTAGACAGTGCCCATACCGATGAGTCTTTTAACATGTTATTTGACTCGATAAAACAAGACTTCCCGCAAGCGCGTATTGTGGTGCTAGCTGGGATCTCAAAAGGGCGCGACCAAACGGTATTGGCAGCAAGGATAGCTGAGGTAGCAGAGTACTGTGTTGTGAGCAAAGCCAGTTTTAAAGGCGCAGAGCCTACGCTATTACAAGACAAGCTCAAAAATCATGGACTGGCAGCATCGCAATCAGACGATCTTAAACAAGCCGTGATGGAAGCCAAAGCATACGCGCAAGCTCATGATGCCATTGTGTTTGTTTGTGGCGGTTTATTTTTTGCAGGAGAAGTCTCGGCTATTTTGCTGAATAAATCAAACGAAGATATTTATTTATATTAATTGGAAGCAAGCCTGTGACGACCATTACCAAACCGCGTTATTTTGATCAGGGTATATTTACGCATTTTATCCAGCCGCAATATAAAAACTTTTGTGGGATCTGTTCATTAATCGCAGTGGTTAACACGTTGTTTGATGACGAATTTACCCAAGACTCATTTCATCAGCAATTTAATGCGGGGTTTTATACCAAGCGAAAGGTTTCAGACTCTGCTGACCCAGCAACTGAAAATATGGCGTTAGTAGACCCAAAAGGCATGAGTAATTTTGACATTATTCGTTTGTTTAACAGTGTGTGTAAAACCAACAAGGTGGCACCATTTAGCGCCTTGTTAACTGGTGATATGCTGGCGCAGATTGCCGCTTCAGATATTGCTAACTGGCTCACGCAAAAAGAAAACTTCATCATTTATCACTGTGTTGGCCATTACAAAGTCGTAGCAGGTTACACCGCTAGCCAAACCGGACATTACTGGATAATGGCTGACTCAAAACGCCATGGCGACATCTCACCCATTCAAAGCTTATCTCACCAAGCGGTAACAGCATTGGCAAACACCTCACAAAAGTATGGTTTTATTTTACTTTCAACAAAACCCATCGACTTTTTAGCCTCAGAGTCTAGCAACAGCGCCGTATTCCCGGTTGAATCAAAAAGTGCCATCACCACTTGTCAGTGAATAACTCTATACTTCAACGCCCATATTGGGCAAAACTATTTAGTTACTGTAAAGCTAAAGGGCAGTGATGCCTGATGGAGCCAAGCTACAGGGATGTATTGCAGCTCAGGTTCCCATGGTTACGATAGACGTAAAATCTGAATAGTCTCAATCCCCTATGTGTGCGGGGTGTGACTGAGGACGGTATGTTTAATCATAAAGAAGTGATAGTCTCAATCCCCTATGTGTGCGGGGTGTGACTTAGATATATGAAAGCTTACGCAGTTTAATTCGCAATAGATCTCAATCCCCTTCAAAGTCGGAGCTACTCATCCGCTTTCCAATTTTAGGCCGTGCACATTGATTCGTCCATGAAGCGCTAACCGCTTCGGCCGTCCAAGGCCTCAGTTTCAACCCTAGCCAAGCTGCGAGCACTCGCTTGTCTCGAGATGGACGACGAAAGACCGAAACGCAGTTTCGCAGCTTGAGGAGGTGAAGGCATGGATGCCTGATGGAACCCAGCTACAGGGATGTATTGCAGCTCAGGTTCCCATGGTTACGATAGACGTAAAATCTGAATAGTCTCAATCCCCTATGTGTGCGGGGTATGACAAACTATTCACTATGAAATAGATAAAGCTGATTGGTCTCAATCCCCTATGTGTGCGGGGTGTGACTTGATTTAAAAAGAGCGCTATACGCAGCTATAGTGTCTCAATCCCCTATGTATGCGGGGGGTGACCTAACCACCAAGTCTAGGGTTGATGCTTTGCAAGTCTCAATCCCCTATGTGTGCGGGGTGTGACTTAGATATATGAAAGCTTACGCAGTTTAATTCGCAATAGGTCTCAATCCCCTTCAAAGTCGGAGCTACTCACCGCTTTCCAATTTTAGGCCGTGCACATTGATTCGTCCATGAAGCGCTAACCGCTTCGGCCATCCAAGGCCTCAGTTTCAACCCTAGCCAAGCTGCGAGCACTCGCTTGTCTCGAGACGGGTTTCAACCTATGTGTGCGGGGTGTGACGGTCAGCGTTAAAACGTCCATTGTTAAAGAGCTGTATGGCGGTTTTCCGCTAGATGTGTCGATTTTACTGTGATTTTTGCCACTTTTCTACTCGCTTATTAAAAACATTTAATTACCATAAGGTTAGTAATCGCTAGTTGAGAGGGGATTGATGAGTACCAAGGGCTAGCGATAACAGGTAGTTTGGGAGGTACCTATGTGTAAAATAAGATTAAAGCGAAACGTGTAGCCGACAGGGTATCCTGTTGATATTGCAACCCCCATATTGAAAACATTTTTTAATGAAACTTGATCAAAGACATACTCACTCATCATTACGTTAATTTTATAATAATATTACTTCACAAATTTGTGAGTTGTATACATTATGGATGTTTACCTTGCTCGCTGCTTACTATCGCTACACCTAATACAGGGTGTTGGTCAATTTTTTGATATTTTCGGAAGGAGTCTATGACTTATTGCTATCTATTTGAGGCAAAATCAATCCAAAGCTATTTGTTTAAAACAGGTAAGCTCAAAGACGTGATTGCCGCTAGTGAACGGCTAGATATGCTGGTTGATGATAACAACAGCGTCTTGGCTGAAGTGCTTGAACAGCTGGGATACAGCCATAATTTAGCTGATAAAAATGCAGAAGGTGAGATACAGTTTTTACGCTGTAAAGGCGCTGCATTTTCAGCATATAGTAAAGATAAAGCACCGCTCCAAGCATTACGAAACCTGTGGACGCTTACCGTATTGCAGCTTTTTCCCGGCTTGGCATTTTGTGATGCGTTGGAAGGTGGAATGGATAAAGCGACCAACGAAGGAGCGCAATCGCTGCAAAGTGTTGTCAAGTTGGCGCAACAACGACTAGCTGCCGATCACAATCAAGCTAAAGTGACTTTACCCCTAGCCCCTGCGATTGCAAACATAAGCCAGCGAACTGGTAACGCGCAAGTACCAACAAGTAAACTTGCTAGTTTTGCGCCACAAGAGGAGGTGGAGTCTGAACGCCTCGACCTAGATACAGATCTGCATCGCCAAGCTTACCAGGTTATGAACCTCAAAGATCAAGGTGCCTTACAAAGTAAATACTCGCCAAATGAGCAGACCTACAGCTACCCTACAAACTTTGAAAAGTCTAACAGTGACAACATAGATCAAAGTTTTGATTTTAGTACCGAGCAAAACGCGTACAAGGGCAAGCAAAACGACGAGCGAAAAGACATCGCATTGGTACACATAGACGGAAATGGGTTAGGCATCATTTTGCTCAAGCTCAATAAAGCATTGAGTACAGTTGATGAAAAGATATATGCCAATGCCTATCGTAGCTTCTCAGAAGGACTGGCAAGTGCCACAAAAAAAGCAGCACAGGCTGCAACTCAGATAGTGGTAGATTATGGACAGACGGATAACACCTTGGCTATGCGCCCACTGGTGCTAGGCGGTGATGACGTGACTTTGCTGATCCGCGCCGACTTGGCACTACCTTGGAGTAAGCAGTTCTGTCTTGTTTTTCAGAAAGCTTCGCAAGAAGTGCTCACAAACATTTTCGCTGTTATCAAGGAACATGGTGATGCTGATGTTACAAAAGACATGAAAGGCTATTTGTCTGCCAGTGGGGGCGTGTTATTCCAAAAAGCAAATCATCCTTTTACAAACAGTCATCATGTAGTTGAAGGGTTGTGTGCTAACGCTAAACGCCTAACTAAGCAAATTGACGACAATGTTGGCCCTGCCGCGCTGTCATTTTTGCGCTTGTCTAACACAGCAACTCAACACGTGGAAGAAGTGATAAAACAAAATGTAGCGGTCACTGTTGATAAACTCGGGACGCTAACACTGGCCTTGCCCGCCTATTTAATTGACAGTGACGAACAATATCCGTGTTTGCAGGATTTATATGACTTGTTTGAAGTATGCCTAAAGAAGGACACACCAATGACCATGAGTAAATGGCGACAAGTCTTAACTCATTTGTCTTTAGGCAATATGGACGAAGCAAACCGCATTTACGAGCGAGCGAAAATACTGAAAAAAGAAGGAAAGGCAGCGCTTGAGGAGGCATTTTACATGCTCAGTAAATCGCAAAATGACACAGCGTGGTATTGGCAGCAAGGTGACGAGTGGATTTCACCACTAAAGGATTTAATGGTACTTGAGCGCTTTTATTTTAAGCCAGATGAAGCAGCGGAGGCACAATGAGCCAGTTCATTATAACATTGGATATTCAAAGCTATTGGCACATTGGTAGTGGTGAAACAGGCAGTTATGCCGACGCCCTAGCACTGAAAAATGCAGCAGGTTTACCCTATGTACCGGGAAAAAGCATAAAAGGGTTGTATAAAGAAGCGTTTGAAAGAGCGGTAACTGCTAAGTGGTTTGACGGCAATATCATAAATTTGCTGTTTGGAGATGAAGGTGCTCAGCAGCAAGGCATATTACAATTTACAAGTGCAACGCTTTCTTCTGCCGAGACTTGTTATTTTACCAGTGAGTCAGGAAGTAACGCCAAAAAGTTACTATTTAGGGTGATCCACGCAACTAAAATTGGGGCAAGCGGCGTGGCTGAAGACGGCAGTTTTAGAGCGCTAGAGGTGGCAGTGCCTATGGCGCTGAGCGCTGGGGTGAACTTAAATACCAACCACCCGAATTATCAGCAAGTGCTTCCTCTATTAGGCGGCGATGTTACACAAGCACTAGATAGGGTGGGGCGACTTATTTTTGCGCTCGGCGCTAAGCGGCAGCGAGGTTATGGAGAGGTGAAGATCGGCATTACGGCCAAAGAGGAGGCAGCATAATGCGGATATATTATCAAATTACCACTCAAGATCCTGTGATCGTCAGCCAGTCCAACGCAACAACAAATAACCATAATACCTGTGACTTTATTCCCGGCAGCGCCATCTTAGGGGCACTGGCCGCGAAGTTATACCCTGAACTTGCAGATCAACAAGACACAAGCTGGGCGATATTTCATTCCGGTGCTGTACAGTTTAGCCCTTGCTATCCGTTAGTTGGAGATGAAGTCGCATTACCCATTCCGGCATCTTGGCATATTGAAAAAGGTAGACCTATCTTTGAACACGCCAAACTAAACCAACAAACCGTGAATATCCCAAGCGTGTTGTATGCCCGTGAAGAAACGCAATATAAACAATTGCGCAGTGGTTTTATCACCAGCAATGGGGATGAAGCGCAAGTAAAAATGGGGCAAGTGACTAAAACTGCAATTAACAATGAAAGTGGTACCGTGGAGCTTGGGCAGTTATATAGCTATAGCTACATCGAGCAGGGGCAAACATTTGTTGGGTGGATTGAAACGCCTGCTAGTTACCAGTCGCTTATCGAAGACGCGCTTTGTAAAGTAACCCGCATTGGGCGCGCTAAAAACACTGAGTTTGGCCGGGTCACTGTTACACCGATTACCGGGAAAGTAGCACACCCACAAGCACTGCGCTCTCAATTGGTGCTTTGGTGTATGGCAGACTGTGAATTTTTAGATGAATTTGGCAATAGCTGTTTGTCGCCAAGCGGCAACATGATTGACCCTTTGCTTGATGGCATAACGCTTAATATCGACCAAAGCTATATTCGCAGTCACACAATGGCAAGGTTCAATCAAAAACGCCAAAGCTTTGATAGCCAATCACAAGTGATAAGCAAAGGGAGTGTCTTGGTATTTGAGTTAAATGGCCATACCCCAACTCAAGCCACACTCAATAAGATTGTAACTAGCGGCCTTGGCATTAATAAGCAATTTGGACAAGGTTGGGTGATGGTTAATCCCAGTTGGTATCAAACCAAGCAACTAAATATGAGTAGCTTGTATTCTCCTTTATTGGTAGAGCCTGTGAAGCCGAAAAAGTTAGTAGATGATCACATGCTTGCAGAATCTACCTTGCTTAAGTGGGTAACTGAGCAGCAAGCTGCGGAGCAATCAAAGGCGAGCGCAAAAGAAGCAGCACTAGAATTATTGCAAGTAGTGGCAAAAGCCTACGAGAGTGCACGTGGCTTTAATAGTTTGGGTAAACACCTGCAAGTGGGGCCTACATTAACTCAGTGGAATAGGATTGGTGAACTAGTCAAGGCTGATATAGGAGACTGGAAAGCGCAAGCATTTGAGGGTGAGCACTGTATTTGTAAAGCCAAAAATGACGAGTTTGGTTGGGGGATAGAGTGGCAAGGAGATACAGGGTATACCAATTTTGCTGACACAATGAGTGCCGTGCTTGCTCACCACTCAACGGCGGTGATGAGGCTGTTTTTAGAGCAGCTTTGTCAATATGATCCGTCTACCTTTGATGGCTTAAAACGCTTTAAAGCTTATCTCAGTACCCAATCGCAAGGAGGTAATTAATGATAGGGTTAACATTGGCGCGTATCGTAATAGAAACCCAAACCCCACTGGCTATTCATTCTGGTTTGCGAGAGGACGGTTTTGACACTCAGTTGGCTCGTGATGCAAATGGCCTGCCTTACATTCCGGGTACCAGTATTGCTGGAGTTTGGTTACATCTGGCAAAGCAACACTTACAATCCAAAGTAAACACCGATGAATGGTTTGGTTCAATCAAGCAACGGTCATTATTGAAAATCTCTAATGGTGTATTAATTGACAGCAAAGGTAAGCTGGTAAAAGGGTTGATCCTACCCTCAAAAATTAAAGATGACACACTACTTAATCGGCTCGCGCAAGCAAGTCCACATCACCGTGAACGTGTGGCAATTAACGACAGGGGCGTTGCTGAAGACAAAGCAAAGTATGACCAAATTTTATTGCCCAAAGGGATCCGCTTTTGTGTTGATATTCGTGTTGAGAGCCAGCAATTAAAGGCTGATGAATGGCAACAACTCTTGTCCTTGTGGCACAGTCGCTTGTTTGCACTTGGGGCAGATACACGTAATGGGTTAGGTCAAATCAAAGTCATCGGTGTACAACAAACACATATTGATCTGAGTGACCTAAGTGGAGCTCACCCTACGGACAAAATCAGTGACTTTTTTGCAAGTCCACTCCCCACTACTCATACACTGAGCCAACAAGAAACTCCTTTAATAGAACTACAACTCGAAGTAGATGGATATTGGCGTTTTGGTAGTGGAGCCACGCCTTTGAATCAAAGCGGTCACGATGCCGCGATGCTCAGCTACAGTGAACCCAGTGTCACTTGGCAAAATGGCATTCCAAGCTGGCAAGTGCCCAAGCCCGTACTGTGTGGTAGTGCGATAAAAGGTATTTTGGCGCATCGTACCGCATTTCATTATAACCGTATTACCGCGCGCTTTGCTGAAACACTTGCAGATGCAACACACCAACAGTGGCAGGCAAGGCCCAACAAGTTAGCTGATTTATTTGGCACTATTGAAGATGACCAAGTGCCGTTGAAAGAAGACTCGTCACCAAAGGCTGGTCGATTAATCGTAGAAGACAGTCCAATAGAGTATAAGCCGGAGCAGGTAACAGTGCGGTATCACAATAGCATTGACCGCTTTACAGGTGGAGTACGCCGAGGGGCTTTATTCAGTGAAGAGCTGCTCTACGAACCAACAATAACAATACGGATTTGGTTATTAGGTGATGAACAGCTAGACCACAAGTTGCTGCAAGCGTTTGAAGCGACAATCGATGACTTAACCAATGGCTTATTGCCCCTCGGTGCCGGCGCAGGACGCGGAACTAGTCTTGTCAAACCAAGTGGTGGATTTGCCAAAGGAACGTTAGCCTATTTAAGTTTGGAGTCAGGTCAATGAGTATCGAAACCTACAACAAGTTAAAAGAAAACCCTCAATCAATTATCAAACCGTTGCTGCCCACGCTCATCGCGGCCAAGTTACAGCATGAACAAAGTACCAAAAGTGTAGACGCAGTAATTGAAACGGTTAACTCAATGGACGCGACGTTTGGTTGGGCGATGTATCGAGATGAGATTATCAAAACTACGGTACTGACGGGCCGCCATGACCTCATTGAGGGAGAGTGGTCAAATGGGACAAAAACCATCAAAGTCAAACTACTTGGTGAGCACCAATACTTGTTTGTTTGTATGGAAGCTACAACAGAAAAAACGCAGCAGCAAGCATACAAAAAGCAAACCTTAATCACCCGATATGGCCCCGCCACATACTTTATTTGGTATCAACTCATTGATGAACGCTGGCACCCAATGGCACAGCAATTTATCGGTTTTAGTGAGGAGCAAGCGTAATGAGCCATGTACATGCACCATACCATTTTGTACCGCTATCAAAATGGGTTTACATGCCTGAATGGGCGCACTTAGTTAGTCACGATGTTCCTTTTCAAGATGGTCTTAGCGGCAGTATTGAGTATACATTAACCAATAAAACCCCACTGTGTGTGGGGAGTCAGCATCATCAGCAAGAAAATCAGCCAACGAAAGTCTTGTGGCATAGAAACCCGCATGGACAGTTTGTGATCCCTAGTACATCCCTAAAAGGTGCTATCAGAAATACTCTAGAAATATCGAGTTTTAGCAAGTTTAAGTCAATAGATGATCAGCGTCTTTCCTATCGTACGATATCTTCTGGTAGCGAATATTTAAAGGAGGTGTCTAATAGTGCAAAAGTTGAAGCTGGTTGGATAAAATATTGCAATAAATCATCAGCTTGGCAGTTGAGCCTGTGCAATTTTGCTAAAGTGAAGCACACTGATCTCAAACCTTATTGTCGGGTAAATATTCGAAATGAAATGTCAGCTGTTGAAAAATATCAAGCGTTACCTATTACTACAGACATTGAGTTTGATACCAACACACTAAAGCGTAGCAAAGATGGCACCCACACAATTAAACATGTTGGCCAAGGTGGAACTAAGGGAAGCATGGTGTTTTGTAACAACCGAGTAGTTGATGAACTTAAAGGTAAGCCGGAATATTATGAGTTTAGCTATTGCTTTCATGGCAAGTCACAAAAGGTTGTATCTGGTGCCCACATAAACACCCTCGTGGATGGCTGTTTGAGCAGTCATAATGAAAAACAAGTACAATTCTTAAAAATGAACCCACACCCTGAAAAGGGGATCCCTGTCTTTGTATTAATAGATAAAAAAAACCAGAACATAAAAGCGCTAGGCTTAGCAAAGCTACCACGAATGATGTACAAGCACAGTTTTTCGGAGCTGGTGGATCGTAAACAAAAAGACGCAAGTAAAGCGCTTATTTTCGATATGGCAGAGTGCATTTTTGGTACGCTGAGAGAAGAAGGGTTGAGTTTAAAAAGTCGTGTGAGCTTTACAGATGCAGTTTGCCAAAAGAAGCTTACACCAACCTGTACAAAAGTGATTTTAGGTTCACCTAAACCTAGTTTTTTGGCGGCCTATTTAGAACAGCCGCTCAAGGATAATTATGTTGACTATAACAGTCACAATGCAGAGCTGGCGGGTTGGAAGCGATACAAGTCGTTAAACAGATTTGAAAGCAATTACAATCAGAAAGAGCATGA
This sequence comes from Pseudoalteromonas sp. J010, assembly GCF_003934235.1. Taxonomy (NCBI): domain Bacteria; kingdom Pseudomonadati; phylum Pseudomonadota; class Gammaproteobacteria; order Alteromonadales; family Pseudoalteromonadaceae; genus Pseudoalteromonas; species Pseudoalteromonas sp. J010. The sequence goes on from NZ_RDBW01000018.1 coordinate 126,975, forward strand.
CAACGATAAAGTACTCAGTGAAATAGAACTATTACCAAGTGATACTCAGTTTAATGGCAGAGTGGTGTTTCATAATCTAAAACCTGAAGAGCTTGGCGCGATATTATGGTCGTTAACCTACGGAGAAAAATCACAGTGCTTACATCAAATAGGTCACGGAAAAAGCTTAGGTGCTGGAGCCTGTGCCATTGAGGTGGAAGCGCTGAGCTGTAACGGTGAAGCTCGGACGCCAACAGAGTTTATAGAAAGATACGTGCAGACAATGGAGCGAGCTTACCCCAGCGAGCACCATACGTGGAGTGATAGCCCCCAATTAAGGCATCTCATTGCTCTGGCAAATCCTGCTACACATGAGCATACAATCAATACATATATAGACTTCAATTCAGGTGATTATAAAAAGATACAAAATGGCAAATTGTCGATGCCTCAACTTGAAGTCGCAGGAAAGTCACTGCCTCGAAAAGAGCCAGAAGAAATCACAACGACAACAGCACCAAACTTTGCTAAAGGGCGGCTCGCGGCCTTAATTACTGATGAAATTAGAGAGACCCTCTGGTACAAGATGCACAGCGAAGAGGCCGAAAAACGTCAAGAGCGAGCATCACTTGATGCGATGCCAGACGATGTAAGAGAAATTGCAACGCTGAAATTGCGATTTGAGCGCACAGAGAAATTAGCGCGACAACACCTTCATGTAGAGGTTGTCGCTTTGTGCCATAAGGCACTAGAAAAACAACTATCTCCACAAGCAATACGTGAGCTGATTGACTTAATTAGCGATGAGACTGTTGATTTTCAAAATGTAGGTAAAAAGAAAAAAAAGGACAGAGAGCGCTTAATAAAAAGCGTTAAGGAGCTAATGTAATATGCTGGGGACTCTACTAACCCTAACGCAGCACTTTCCCGTGCTGCGACTTAGGTTTACCTTACAGCTACAAGCGCAAGCACAGTTGCCCGATTTCAAAGGATCTATGTTTCATGGCTGGGTTGGACAGGCGATAAAGCAGCATGATGAAAAACTGTTTTATATTTTGTGTGCAGAACATGAAGGAGGGCAACCAAAACCTTATGCTATCAAGCTGACAGACGAGCACCAACAGCAATGGCAAAAGGGCGAGCTGCTGAGCTTTGACTTAATGTTATTTGGCGAAGCCGTCCATCTGTCGCAGCGGGTTATTGATGCCCTGAGTGAAGGCGTACGGCTTGGGATTGGTGAGTACACTTCTCAAGGCCGCAGCCCAGTTAAGCTGCTTTCGGTAGCTAGCGTACTGCCCGGTCGGATTTTACCCGGAGTGGTGACAACTGTACTACAAGACTGGATAAATACCGAGCTTACAGACGGTCAATGTGAGCTCGCACTGCATTTAAAAGCGCCGTTACGCTTAAAACACAAAGGCGCTATTTCAGCAGACTTTTTGCCCGAGCTATATGAACTAAATCGCCATATTTGTAGGCGGCTTAGCCAGCTGACAAAATTTTGGGTCGCTGACGAGCCTACACTGTTAAATGCACTATATACAGCGCAGCCGCGCCTTGGTGAATACCAAGCTCAGCACCACTGTTACTTTGAAAATTGGCAACGGTTTTCACTAAAGCAGCGCGCCAAACAACCGTTTGGCGGCCTAAAAGGCATGCTCAGTTTTTATGGAGATATAGCTCCCGCCAAACCTTGGCTGCAAATCGGTCAAGTACTCAGTGTTGGCGGTAAAACCACTTTTGGTTTGGGTCATTACGAGCTAATAGGTTAGGTGAGTTTAGTCACATCACTGGTAATAAAATCATACATGTACGCCATTTCATCAATCTTTTCTGGTGAGCCATCAAACTCATCAAGCTTATTGGTACAGATGTACATGTTTCTTACTGTAGTATTGAGTGTCGCGAGGCAACCTGCAACCGTAACCGCTTTAGTAGCAGCGGTTACGTCAAGAACTATGTCGTACTCTTTTACAGCAAGTTTGCGTTGTACAAGGGAAATGAGTTTTATGTATGCTCCTTTCATAATGTCTACATCACTAAAGTCTAAACCAGAGGTAGGGCAGCGGTCTTGCTCGATTTCACTACAACAAACAAGGGTGTTAGTTTCACTACAGTAGAGGTGGATCTTAAACGGTATATTTAGCTTCTTTTGTCCTGCCTCAATAAATTTAGCCAGTACCATATAATTTTCTACTGAGCCTCGCCCCCTAGTTGTAGTTTTTGAAACTACCATTACAAGGTGTTCCAGTGCTGGGGCGTTTTTTTGAATTGCAGCAAGCGTCACAGCGGAATTATGTTCACCTAGCTGTTTAGTTGCATCGGCAAAATCATCGAAAGTAAATTTAGGTAAGTCTTCTTCGGTATTGAAGGTAGAAAGCGGGATAATCAACACTTTTCTCGCGGTATTTTTAGACTTTCTATTGATTAAATCAATAATATCCCTTTGATAAGTAAATGTTATGATGGCAAAAAGTGCTGTTACCGCAATAAAATAGATATAGACAAATGATTGGTACAGTATTTGGCAGATTTCAAACCAGCTATTAATGGCAAAGGTTAGGCCAGTTACAACCAGTACGATCCATTGATGCCTTCTTTTTTTCATTAATGCTCTTTTAGAGTGCACCCATTTAAGTAAAGCAGCACAAGCCATAATCAAGAATAGCGAGACTAAAGTAGCATTCCCTAAATCATCAGTAATATTTGTGAGTTCATTACTAAACCAAGCAACAATGCTTGCGAGCAAGGTAATGACTAAAGTAACTCGAAGGCACCTGAAAACTTTGCATCTAAGTGTAAGAGCGTCGTCATATCCCTGTTTTCTATTGGACTCCAAGCGCATTGCAAAAATGTGGTAAAGCAAAAAGAATACTGTTGAAATAATGATAATGATGGATAGCGACAGTAATATATTTGAATAGATACCTACAAATATAAGGCCCTGTGTTAAAATGCCGCCAAGCGCTCCTGTTAATACTAATATCGCTAGAGACATAGCATAGAGTGTGCATGTAAGGTGGTTTTTCTCGCCATTATGTTGAGTGTGGTTAATATTAGTCATATCGCCAATTCCTTGTGTATATCCGCCTACTTTATAACAATTTCATCACCATGGTCGAGAATTAACGGTAGGCTGAGTTGCTTTGAACACAGTGATGATTATCCCCGTCGTTGAGTTATTCGGAAACCTTTTTAGCCGGAATCGCTACCCTCTGGTACTCATTAAAACCCCGCTCAGCTAGCGATTATTAACTTTATGAAAATTAGCCGCTTTTTAATAAGTGAGTAGTAAAAGCGCAAAAATCGCAGTACAATCGAGCCGTCTAGCGGAAAACCGCGATACAGCTCTTTAACAATGGACGTTTTAACGCTGGCCGTCACGCCCCGCACACATAGGGGATTGAGACTTTTAGGGTCTGCTTTTGCTTTTCAAAAGCGTTAGTCACGCCCCGCACACATAGGGGATTGAGACGCCATCGATATAAACGAGCTGTTTAAATATCCGGGTCACGCCCCGCACACATAGGGGATTGAGACAGCTTGGTTCTCCGTGTCAAAAATAGATAAAAAGGTCACGCCCCGCACACATAGGGGATTGAGACAACTCTACAATCATATCTGCTCGCATACTATCACGGTCACGCCCCGCACACATAGGGGATTGAGACTTTTTGCTCTAGGTGTGGCATTTCGTTACCATCAAGTCACGCCCCGCACACATAGGGGATTGAGACTAATTCACCTATACGCATTGATTTAAAGCCCTTATGTCACGCCCCGCACACATAGGGGATTGAGACTCCCCAGTAGCAGTTTAGCCATACTACAACTTTGTCACGCCCCGCACACATAGGGGATTGAGACAAGCGAAATGGGCGAAAGCGGTAAATAAGCAAAGGTCACGCCCCGCACACATAGGGGATTGAGACATCTAATGTAAAGGCGTCGATGATATGTTGTTTGGTCACACCCCGCACACATAGGTTGAAACCCGTCTCGAGACAAGCGAGTGCTCGCAGCTTGGCTAGGGTTGAAACTGAGGCCTTGGATGGCCGAAGCGGTTAGCGCTTCATGGACGAATCAATGTGCACGGCCTAAAATTGGAAAACGGA
>NZ_RDBW01000019.1:0-196102 GCF_003934235.1 Pseudoalteromonas sp. J010
CCAATTTGACTTAATACTTGCTCAATTTGAAGGAGTAAATCTGACGCTAACAGCGTTAAAAATTTCTCATTTAGAACAACTAAATAGCAAAATTTTTGCCTCGTTATCGACAAGATTTTCTCGCCTCAAAATAGACCACTTAATTAAGCAAATTGGTATAAAAAGTGGGCGATAGATTCGTGTCATTGTTTGTTCCAAATACCGAAACTTTACATTTATTTGAAATACCCCTTTCGGGAATAAGATATTCCATATAACTTTATTTTTTGTAACCTTATATGTGGTCAATAATTAGCTCGTTCAATGCAGCCATAGTGACAGAAGTAAACAAGCTTGGGTGATCTGAGCCTGCGCCAAGCAGTAATTTGCGTGAATATTTCTCATCATTTGGTTGCGTAATTAAGTGTATTACTCCATACTTCACTCTGTTTACATCACATACACTTTTTAACATTTTCAAAGGACTTGATAATGATTTACAAAGCTACCGGTTGGGCCGCTGTGCTCCTTGCTATCGTTGCATTATATCCAAGTATGCAGCCTGGTGCGTATTCTGTTATTGGTTTCTACCTTTGTTTGTTTTCTCTCATTATTGCTGCATTCGCGAGCCACATGGACAGGCCTATTTATTTTCGCGGGGCGATAGGCATATCACTCGTTAACATACTATTGGTTAACGATGGCACGCGAGCCAGCTTATTACTTGGACAAAGCGACTGGGTGTATATCGGTTCTATGTATGGGATTTTTCTCGTCGTGGTCAGCATCTGTGGATTTTTGGTGAGTAGAGACTTACTGATTTCAACTCTTGAAAACCATCGATAACGCTTAACGCCATGCAGCTGTTACATCAGGTTAATTAGACTGGTATTGAATGGTGTTGTGTATGAGTTATGTCCTCTCTGTTTGGGGACGGCTATATATTATACTAGTTAGTCCGAGCTTAAAGGTTAAATCAGTTTCTTCCTTATCTCAGCCAAAGACTCGCTTTCATTCTTATAATTAGAATGAAATTAGTGATTTTTACAAATTTTATATTCTAAAATGGAACGTATACTTTCCTCATCGGCTCTTCAACAACGAGCCCCCAATTTTATAAACTGAGGAAAGTATCATGAACATCATTAATATCATCAATCCAAGTAGTACGTTTTCATCGTTAGCATCTTTGTTTGGCCGCGTTGGGTTGTCAGCGATTTTCATCTTAGCCGCTGTCAATAAGATCCAATTTTACGAAGGCAACGCGGCATATATGGCCTCCAGTGGTTTGCCTAGTGAGTTATTACCTTTGGTTATTGCGTTTGAGTTAATTGGAGGGCTCTTCATTTTGATTGGCGCTTTTACTCAACTAACAGCGCTCGCGTTTGCCGGATTTAGCTTAGTTAGTGCTTTGCTGTTTCACTTTGACCTTGCGGATCAAATCCAGTTTTTAACGTTTTTTAAAAATATAGCGATAGCCGGAGGCTTTTTGGCATTAGCGGCAACTGGCGCTGGTGACTTTAGTGTTGATAAAAAACTAAATAACTCACGCTTGATTAAGATAAAAAGCGAGTCACTAAACTAAAGCTGCCTTTACACTGGCAAAAATAATTGCCGAATGTCGTAAAAGAAGCGCACAGGGTTGGGTCTGTGCGCTTGCGGGATCAATGCTAGGCTTGTTTAAATTTGGTATGTGCAACAAAGCACAGGAGACAGGTTTGTAGGGTGAATATGCTCAGGTGGTAATAAATTGCAAAACCTAAAGCGGCGTCAATAACACCAAGCGCTAACTGCGAAATATGGAAGGTAGGTAGAAGCCAAGCAAACCACTGCATAGGCTCAGGAAAAAGAGTAATTGGCAACCAAAGACCTGACAACAGTGAAAGTGGTAAGTAGACTAAGTTGACGACAGCTGGCGCTGCTTTTGCCGACACACACAAGCCAATTACGAGCCCTAACAGACATAAAGGAAAGGTACCTAATAAGGCGATTAACACAATTATAAGAAACTGTTCCAAGGCTAATGATACACCTGAAAACAAAGCTAACATACTCATTAAACAGGCCACAATTAATGAAAAAACCGAGGCACTTACGCATTTTGCGAAGAGGTATTGGTATGCAGAAACAGGGGATAATTGCTTAAGAACCAACCAGCCATTTTGCTTTTCAATAGCCACGTTCACACCAAATGAAAATAACGCCGGGCTTATCATTCCAAATATCAAATAGTTGATAAACATATAATTGTGAGAGTCGTCATGGCTGAACATGATGCCAAAGAAAAGATAAAACAAGCATGGAAAGACTGATGCAGGGATCACAAATCCCTTACTTCTAAAAATACTCAATAGTTCAACTTTGCTTTCTAGTAAAAAAGATGTTGTATTCATCATGTTAAGCATTTCCATTATTCATTAAAGAAAGGTAAGCCTCTTCTAGGCTCATTGGTGCTACCTGTAAATTGTGAACATCAAATTGTGTTAATAGTTGCTGTAGAATGGGGTTTGGCTCGTTCGTTAGTATGGTGAACTTATTGCCTTCAACACTTAGATTTACCATAGGGAGAGCGTCAAGAAGTGTGACCTCAGGCAAATCGCAGGTAAACTTTATTTGAGCACGAGGGTAGATGTTAGCTAATTCTGGTATATCGGTTAGGTTTGTACACTTACCCTCCCTCAGCACCAATAATTCATCAGCCAGTGTCTCAGCTTCATGAAGATAGTGTGTGGTAAGCAACACCGTTTTATTTTGTTGCTTTAGCGCGAGAATGGCTTGCCAGAGTTGTTGTCGCGATTCAACGTCCATACCAACGCTTGGCTCATCTAAAAAAATAATATCCGGATCGCCCACCATTGCGATGGCCATAAACAATCTTTGTTTCTGCCCTCCAGAGAGCGTATCAAAGGTTTGCTGTAAAAAACCTTCGAGCTGACAGAGTGAGATAATGTCATCCAATGGGGTAGGGTGTTGATGATAGCTTGAAAAAAGCTCGATAAACTCTCGCACTTTGATATGCAGAGGCAGCCCGCCCAACTGCATCATAGCGCCAACACGCTGGCGACAAAATAATGAGTCTGGAGGATGACCAAGTACACGAACCTGTCCCGATGTTGGCTTTATTCTGCCGAGCATGATGTTTATTAAAGTAGTCTTCCCTGCACCATTTTGCCCCAAAATAGCATGCACTTGACCTTGTTGAAGGGTAAGGTTTAGCCCCGCTAAAAGGGGGTTACTGTCTCGGTATCCAAAATTGATATTTGATAAATCGATTGCGCTATTCACGGTCTTGATTCCATTTACTAGGTATATTTGCAGTATGTATAGGTAACGGAGTGAATATCAGTGAGTGTTGTCAGAAAATAAAATGACAATTGTCAGAGGTGGAAAACGCAAGACAGGTGTGATGAACACCACACCTGTTAAAACCTCAGATATTAAAGGCCTGTGACTTTTGATAAATGTGTAGAGAGCGTAAGTTGTATTTTTGTATTGGGCGCTTTGACCGTAAATAACGCTTCTTCAAAATCACCTTTTGAAAAACTGTCATGAATATTATTGGATAAGGCGTAAGGCTCACTGGGCATGCCTGTAAATGGGAAAATCATTCGATCCATGCCACCATCACTGTCTTCGTCATGAATAACATGAATGGCATACTTACCAGCTGGTACCGACTCAAAAGTAACAGTGGTTAAGGGAGAAGTTGGGGCGACAACCAGTTTTCGAAAAAAGTGTGCATCGGGATCATTCACATTCTTGTCACTGTGGTAGTCGGCGCTGTTGTCAAATAACAATACCAGCATTTGTCCTTTCGTGTTACTTACTTCAGTAATTTCAACAGTTAGATTAGTTGGTGGGCCTGCAACAGCGTTTACGCTGACAGGACTGGTAGAACTACACGCCGTAAGTAATGCTAGCGCCATCAAAATAATTAGAGACTTCATCCTTTGCTCCTAGTAGCAGTTAAATTGTAGCCTCTCAAGCTTGTCAGATAATTGTGTTATTACTGTTAAAAATTGTTATTTGTGACTTGCATTATTACTGTTCAGACCAGATTGAAGTGCTGCTGAGTATTTAATCTAATTATAGGCTAAGTTTATTCCATTCTATTAAATCGAACGTACTAACCAAATTTGACTAATTTTAATCTTTTTCAGCTTTGTTATGCTAATTCTCAACAAAGATATTGAGGCATTATTATGAAGATACGTCGAATACAAAAAGCACAAGCAACAAGTGACGGAGCTGGTGTAAAGATTAACCGAGTGGCAGGTTTCGATGGAAAAAGTTTAGATCCATTTCTAATGATTGATGAATTAAGGTCGGAAGATCCGAAGGATTTTATGGCTGGTTTTCCACCTCACCCACATCGCGGTATAGAAACATTAACGTATATCAGAAAAGGTGGATTTGAGCACCAAGACCAAATGGGCAATCGTAAGGCAATCCAAGCCGGAGATGTTCAATGGATGAGTACGGGACGGGGCGTAATACATAGTGAAATGCCGTTAAGTGATAAAGAGGGGATGCATGGGTTTCAGCTTTGGTTGAATATGCCAGCTAAAGAAAAGATGCGGGCGCCCAGATACCAAGATTCAACAAAGCAACCTGCAAAACAAGTAGTGCTCGATGAAACAAGTTATTTTACAGCGCTAGCGGGTACATGGCAGGTTGGAGAGGTGCAGCTAAAGACGGCGCTACAAGAGTTAGCTGGTCAAAGTGCACTTGCTGATGTGTGGCTACAAAAAGGAGCGCGTTTACAGGTAGATATTACTCAATTTGCTAAAGTGATGATCTATATCCATACCGGACAATTGGAAAGTTATGGTGAGCAAACGCTTATCGAATTAGACTCAGACTTTTTGCTTGATATGGTGGCGACAAATAACGTCGGTTTCTTGCTCCTTGCTGGACAACCGATTAACGAGAAAATAGCGCATATGGGACCGTTTGTTATGAATACGCAAGAAGAGTTGCAACAGGCGGTGAGAGACTACCAAATGGGTCGCTTTGGCGACATTGTATAGGGGGTTTACATGGGACTATTAATTGATGGTCAATGGCACGACAAATGGTATGACACAAAGCGCAGCAAAGGCAAATTTGAACGGGAATCTGCAAAGCTACGTAATTGGATCACGCCCGATGGTCGTGAGGGAGCAACAGGAAAGGGTGGATTTAAAGCTGAGTCTGGTCGTTATCACTTGTATGTATCGCTAGCCTGTCCTTGGGCACATCGTACGCTTATTTTTAGAAAGCTCAAACAGCTAGAAGCGCATATTGATGTTTCGGTTGTGGATCCTGATATGCTTGACCAAGGTTGGAGTTTCTTAAGCCAACGCCCTGAGGTTGAAGAACGAGTGTACGGGCTTGAATTTATGCACCAGCTGTATACAAAAAATGATAAAAGCTACTCAGGCAGAGTAACCGTTCCCGTACTTTGGGATAAACAAACTGCACAGATCGTCAGTAATGAGTCGAGTGAAATCATCCGGATGTTCAATAATGCGTTCAATCACATCACAGGAGATAGTAGCGACTATTATCCACATGCGCTGAGAAGTGAAATTGATGAAATCAATGACTTTGTTTACCACAATATTAATAATGGTGTATATAAAGCAGGGTTTGCTACAACGCAAGATGCCTATCGCATTGCTGTTCATGATTTGTTTGAGGCATTAGACAAAATTGAAACTAGACTTGCTAACACTCGGTACTTGGTTGCAGGGCAATTAACGGAAGCGGATTGGCGACTATTTACGACCTTGATCCGGTTTGATAGCGTATATCATGGGCACTTCAAATGTAATATTAAGCAGATAGAAGATTATCCAAATCTTAGTGCTTATTTGCGAGACTTATATCAACATGTTGGGATAGCTGAAACCGTCAATTTTGAGCACATAAAACGGCACTATTATTTTAGTCACACTATGATTAATCCGACCCAGGTAGTACCGGAAGGACCCAATATTGACTATCTGAGTGACCATAACCGCCACAGACTTTCACTGTAAAAGAGAGCCAACATTGCCTTTGTATTGATTTAGACTAGAGTTAAATAGGCGATGATTATGTGGTTTTATGGTGTCGTCATCGTCTATTCTGAAGGTTGAGAGGCGGTGTTGGCGTCAACGCATACGATTGTTTATTGTAATGTTAGTCGCAGCTTTGCGTAGTGTTGAATTTGGATAAAAAGCGAGATAAGTTGCGATTTTAAGTTATACCAATTCACTTAGTTAAGCTTTCTATTTTGAGGCGAGAAAACTTTGTCGATAGCCTCGCTACCGCGCTTTGCTATCGCCAAGGTTTTTGCATTTGTGCGGGCACGGTAAAAATTTTGCTATTTAGTGGTTTTAAATAAGAAATTTTCAACGCATTTAGCGCCAAGTTTACAGCTTCAAATTGAGCAAGTATTAAGTCAAATTGGTATAAATCAATGCCTGTCTAGGTAGAGAGCTATAGTGGTGATGCAGGGATTACATGCTGCGGTCACAAAATCAAGGAGAAAGCGTGTCTTCTTCCAATATTGCTAAAAGTGCGATTGTATTATTGTTGGCAGTTCTGCTCGGGGCTATTTTATATTTTGAAAATAACATTCAAGACGACCTCAATGACAGTTTTTACCAGCGCTTGGAGCAAGTGCACTTAGCTCAAAATAATATCTATTTAAGCGAAATTGATGCCAGTAGAAGGTTTTTGTACTTTCTTCTCGATACGCCCCCTATCCAAGGTATTGCCAGAGCTGAAAAAAATAATGGCATCGACCCGCAGGAAAATACACCTCTAAAAGTGTGGCGAGCGCGACTTAGCACAATTTTTAGATCTATGCTTTATTCCTACGACGGTCTGATTCAGATCCGGTTGTTGGATGCACACACTGGACTGGAGCTAGTCAGAGTGGAGCGACAACTCGGAAAAGTTATTACGGTTTTAGATAGCAAGTTGCAAAATAAAAGCCAATATGATTATTTTACGCAGTCATTGCAACTGCCTGAGCGAACTATCTACTCAACGTCAATTAACTTGAACAAAGAGCGCGGTCAAATTGTTGTGCCGTTTCAACCCACCAAGCGTTTTACCTTACCCACCTACGATATTGATAACGATTTGTTCGGCATATTAGTGATCAACACCAATGCAGAAAAAATGATAAATAAAATTGTCTCACAAGCACCCAATACGCAAAAAGTGATAGTGCTAGGAGAGGGCGACTCATTTATTTATCATCCAGACTTTGCTCTGCGTTACAGCAGAGATCTCAATCCGGATATAGATTTTCGTAGCCGCTATCAAGTGCAGCCATGGAACAACAAACTACAGCTAGTGGAAGACAAAGAAACGAATGCACGCTTTTTAGCATTAATCAATGAAGTGGAAGGGGTAAACGTTGGTAGTTTGAATGCGAAATTAGTCAATCTGATCCCATTTTCAATTTACCAGCAAAGTTTGAATGAAAAACGACTCACAACATATAGTTTACTTGCAGTTGCCAGTGGTGTGTTTGCGCTGATTTTCTTTGCTTTTTGGCAATATACCCGAAGTTTACAAGCGCTTGACTCAACGCGTGCAGAGTTCAAAGCTATTTTAGATGGAGCATCAGATGGGGTGCTTGGTTTTGACAAAGCTCTACGGCTCACAAGTTTTAATGAGTCGGCCACATCTTTTTTTAACAAATTGAATAATACCAAGCTCAGGAGTGAACCGCAGTTTCTACCTGACCCTGTATCTGCATTTATTTATGCTAATGCAAGTAAAGTACTTGAAGGCAAAGAAGTCGAGTCTCGCTCGATTAAGCTGACTCAAAGCGGCCAAGATAACAGTTGGTTATCGCTGAATTTATCGCCAATTTATGGTGGTAAACAAGTGATCCAAGGTGTGGCATTGTTTGTTGAAGATATAACCGCACAACAAGAGGCTGAAACACAATTGCTATTGGCGAATGAGCGTCTTGAAAATGAAGTCGCAGAGCGTACCAAGGAGCTAGTAGATGCGCGTGATAAAGCTGATAAAGCCTCAGAAGTGAAAAGTGCCTTTATCTCAACTATTAGTCATGAGATGAGAACGCCACTCAACGGTATTTTGGGGTCGCTGAATTTGGTTAGAAAGGAGCCTGTAACAAAGCATCAGCAAAAATATTTAGAAATGATGGAAACTAGCTCAACCACACTGTTGTCACTGATCAATGATGTGCTTGATTTATCAAAGATAGAAGCTGGAAAGTTAGAGATTGATAATGAACCTTTTAATCCGCTTTCTGTGATTGAGCATGTAGCCTTGTCTATGTCTACCAAAGCTAAAGAGCAAGAGATAATTTACATAGTCGACCAACTAGGTCTCGAATACATCGAATTATGTGGGGATGCTGCGCGAGTCAAACAAGTTGTATATAACTTGCTTAGTAACGCAATCAAATTTACCAAAGAAGGCTATGTTAAATTAAGTGCCACCACAAAACTGACAGACGATACGGTATGGCTTAAAGTTGCAGTGGAAGATACAGGTGTAGGTATAGACAAAGCAAATCACAATAAACTGTTCCAGTCTTTCAGCCAAGAGTCAACCAACACCGCAAATGAGTTCGGAGGTACAGGCCTAGGTCTTTCTATTTGTAAACAATTAATTGAAAAGATGCTGGGGCATATTCGTTTTGAAAGTGAAAAGCATAAAGGTAGTGCATTTTGGTTCGAGCTACCGTTTGCTAAATCACAAGCTAAGGCTATCAACCTCCCCAGTTTTCTTGCTGGAAAAACCGTGTCTGTTTTTTGCGATACGACTGTTGAGTTGGACTACATGATTAAACTCATCACGAAGTTTGGCGGGCAACATGTTGATCATGCTCGCCCAAGCGATATTTGTATCGCAACCAGTAAACAAGCGTTTTCTCAGGTAGAGCAAGTAGCAAGTGAGTTCAAAAAGGTGATTTTGGTTGGCGATGAACTGCAACATATCAATGATTCTGACAATATTGTGCATATCTCCGCACCTGTGAGGCTGGGCGAGTTTGTCTCTGTGTTTGACCTCAATAAAGCTGTGACCCTTCAGCCGAGCTTAAAGAAATCAGGAGAGGCAGTAACGCTTACAGGCAACTTGGTAGCAGGGTGCGAGTTTCTTGTGGTTGATGATAACCAAATTAATCGCATTGTTGCTAAAGGTATTTTGGAAGGACAAGGTGCTAAAGTGCAATTTGCAGTAGATGGTCAGGATGCTATCAATAAACTATTATTATTTGAGGATCAAGGGGTTAATTTTGATGCCATCTTTATGGATTGCAATATGCCTGGAATGGATGGCTACCAAGCGACAAGAGCTATTCGTCAAGGGCAAGGTGGTGAGTGTTTTTGCAATACAACAATCATTGCTATGACAGCAAGTGCTTTGGCGGGAGAAAAAGAGCGCTGTCTCAGTGCAGGTATGGACGAATTTGTGACCAAACCAGTTGTAATTGAGCAGCTATTTTCAGTGCTAGAGAGCCTCAACATCTATGCTAAAGAGGATGATTCGGTGCTTATCCAACCATTTGAATTTGGCAACAAAGACGATGAAGAGGTACGGCAACAACTCCCCATTTCAGAGAGTGAGATACTTGAGCGGTTATCAGGAAACTACGAGCTGTTACAACAGCTTTATGCGCTGTTTTTACAGGACTCTGAAAGTAAAATGCAGCAACTAATACTAAGCATTAAAAATAGTAACTGTGACGCAACTGTAAAATACAGTCATTACCTGAAAGGGCAAGCTGGAGATTTGGCTGCTCAAAAGCTGTTTGATGTGCTCGATAATATTGAAACATACGCCCGAAACCATCAGGCTGGTCAATGTAAGTCCCACCTCGCAGCTGCGCAAATAGAGTATGAGAATGCACTTAAGTTTGTAAAAAATCGAGTTGCAGATCTAGAGCAACAACACGCCAAAAGTTAGTAAAGTGTTTGGTTGTATGGGTACAGTTCCCCTTGCGCCATCAAGAAACGTGGATGGCGCTATCACGAGGTTTATCGCTCACAAGGGGTTAATTAACAAAATTTATTGTGTAGAAATCTTCCGTAAATTCTGGCGTCATTGCACCAAAGCGATACAATGGGTTTGATATAAAGTTAGGCTGAACTATTCGTTAGGATATTTTGGCCAGTCGTAGTCCATTTGCATCGCGGTTTTTCGAGCGATAGCCTGCCCAAAGCGCTTTTTCACAAGCTCCAGGCTCATATCGATACCAGCAGAGATACCCGCTGAGCTAGTAAAATTTTGATCCATCACAAATCGTGTGTCTTCAATGACTTCTAGGCTAGGATATTGCTCACGTAAATCATCGAGATCTTGCCAATGTGTTGTGACACGTTTGCCATCTATAATACCGGCCTCTGCGTACAAAAATATGCCAGTACAAACTGATGCACACTGTGAAGTATGATTTGCGGTTTCTGCAAGCCAATTGAGCACATTGTGGTTTCCACAAATTTTGTGATGAAGTCCTCCAACGACAATAAGTAAATCGAATTTAGGATGTGAATGTATGCTGTAATGGGGGTTTACACTCATTCCACCCCTTGTTGTGACGGGGATATGAGTAGGTGCAACTAGGCTGACGTTAATGGGGGTATCTATAAAGCGTTTTGCAGTATTGAATACTTCAAATGGACCACAAAAGTCTAAACATTCTGCGCCATCGTATATGAAAATGCCTACTTCCATTATCTATTCTCACAGATCAGTTTTTTACTAACTTGGCTGATTTCAGCTAATTTTTCAAGGTAAATTGTAACAATCCATGAAAAAAGCTTTTGGTTTTGCGCTAAGCGTTGGGCTATTTATACAGCGTAACTGTTGAGATTAACCCATTTTGCAGCCGATGAGTGCACTTCTTGCTGCTCTATCGCGTAGAATCAGGTTTTACCCGCAAAGAAATTGCACTTTTGAAGGCAATCCGTAATATTTCCCTTCAAGATAACAACAAGCGATGAAATATTATGTTCAAACCTTCTATCACATTATTAAGCGCTGCAGTGTGTGTAGCCCTTGCTGGTTGCGCAGGTACTACTAACAAAACGGCTGAGCCGGTCAAATTAGTTCAAGACAAACAGTATGATAATGTGCTGTTACAGGAATTTTCAGGCCCTTATCAAGGCGTTCCTCAGTTCGATAAAATGAAACTGAGTGATTTAGAAGCCGCTCTTGAAATCGGTATGGCAGATAATCTGAAAGAAATTGAAGCGATTGCGAACAACCCAGCAGAGCCTAATTTCGATAATACAATTGTGGCATTAGAGCGCACTGGTGCAGCTTTAGATCGTGTTTTTACCTACTACGGTCTGTGGAGTTCAAATATTTCAAGTCCTGAGTTTAGAGAAATTCAGTCGCGAGTAGTACCAAAGTTTTCTGAATTTAGCTCTAAGATCACACAAAATCAAAAGCTGTTTGAACGAGTGAAAACGGTGTATGAAAGCGCAGAGTATAAAAAGCTAACTGCGGAAGAGCAGCGTATTACTTGGATGCGCTACAATAGCTTTGCACGTAATGGTGCAACCCTCACAGGTGATGACGCTAAGCGTTATGCAGACATTAATCTTGAATTGTCAAAACTACACACAAAATTTGCGAATAATGTACTTGCTGACGAAGAAAACTATGTTGTTTACCTCAGTGAAGCACAGCTGTCAGGTTTGCCTGAGTCATTTGTGGCGTCTGCAGCGGCTGCAGCGAAAGCGCGAGGTAAGTCAGGGATGTACGCGATTACAAACTCTCGTTCTTCGATGGATCCATTTTTAACTTACTCAACAGAACGTGAGCTACGTGAAAAAGTTTGGAATAACTACTATAACCGTGGCAACAATGGCGGTGAGTTTGACAATAAAGCTATTATTTCTGAAATCTTAAAGCTCAGACACGAACGTGTTAATTTACTGGGCTACGAGAATTATGCTCAGTGGCGTCTTGAAGACCGTATGGCCAAAAAGCCAGAAAATGCCATGGCACTGATGAAGAAAGTGTGGCCAGCAGCCATTGCTCGTGTAGAAGAAGAAGTTGCGGATATGCAGGCTATCGCTGATAAAGAAGGAGCCAAGATCACTATTAAGCCATGGGATTATCGTTTTTACGCTGAAAAAGTACGCCAAGCTAAATATCAGTTAGATTCAAATGAAGTGAAGGCCTACTTACAATTGGATAACCTGCGCGAGGCGATGTTCTATGTTGCGGGTCGTCTGTTTAACTTTGAGTTTACTGAAATCACCGATGGGTCGGTACCCGTTTTCCACCCAGATGTTCGGGTGTGGGAAGTGACCGACAAAACATCAGGTGAAAATATCGGCCTGTGGTACCTAGATCCATTTGCACGTAAAGGTAAGCGCTCTGGAGCGTGGGCTTTATCGTATCGCAGTCATACCACGTTTGATGGTAAAACCAATGTGTTGAGCTCAAATAACTCTAACTTTGTAAAAGCACCAGAAGGAGAAGTTACACTTATTTCTTGGTCTGATGCTGAAACTTACTTCCATGAGTTTGGCCATGCACTTCATGCACTATCATCGAATGTGAAATACCCAAGCTCTAACTCTGGTGTGCGTGACTATACAGAGTTCCAGTCACAGCTATTGGAGCGCTGGCTTGCAACTGATGAAGTAATTAACCGTTACTTAGTACATTACAAAACAGGCAAGCCTATGCCTAAGGCACTTATCGAGAAAATTAAAAAGTCAGCGACCTTTAATCAAGGTTTTGCAACGACTGAGTACTTAGGTTCAGCGATTATGGATATGTTGTTCCACACAACGGATCCAGACAAAATTGGCGACCCAGTTGCATTTGAAAAGTCACAGTTAGATGCGCTTGGCATGCCGAGTGAAGTGGTTATGCGTCATCGCACGACACATTTTGGTCACGTATTCTCTGGTGAAGGGTACTCTGCAGGCTACTACGGTTACCTATGGGCTGAAGTATTAACATCTGACGCTGCAGAAGCTTTTGCTGACTCTCCTGGCGGTTTCTACGATAAAGACGTTGCACAGCGTCTGGTGGATTATCTGTTCTCGGTACGTAACGCAATGGATCCAGCCGAGGCGTATAGAAAGTTCAGAGGTCGTGATGCCAAAGTTGAAGCATTAATGCGTGATAGAGGCTTTCCAGTAGAAAAGTAATACTGAATATGCACACAAAAAGCCCCCTAGTGACCAACTAAGGGGCTTTTTCATTTAGTATTTTGAGTTAGATTGATCACTGAACAAAGACTTTAGCCCGTCTGCAAACTGTTTTAACTGCATTTTCATTGAGCGTTTTACACTGACCTCAAGACTTCCCAAAATGGTTCTACCTTTAATATATATGCGAGGGCGTTGTTTTACTTGGGTATTTGTCGCTAAGGTATTTCGTGTATTTTCGACCGAACCCATAATATTGTTTATATCAGTTATCACATCCACTGAATCAGGAATATAGATTTCGCCACTGCCTAGAATGCAGTCCATGTAAATATGCACTTCAGGGTGGCTAAAAATAGCGCAAGTAAAATCCAACTCAATACTACCGAGATAATTTTTTAAATGAATTTCCTTGGGAACAACCCATTCACCGCTGCGGTGGCTTGACCCTAACATTGAAGTCATGTGCATTTTTTCGACATCCTCAGTCGATGAGGTAAATTTTGGCCCCAACCGAGCTGCTTTTTCACTGTGATATCTGGGGTCTGACTTGAGTGGTAAGTCGGCACTCAATGCGGCAATTTTTTGGTGTTCTTGTAAATTGTAGGCTTGATCTAATCTTCTCTCGAACGCCTCAGCTGATAGTTCACCATGGCTATAGTTGAGTATTAGCTGATCGATGATTTCCTCTCTAACTGACTCGAGAGGCCTATCTTGTAGTGGTACAGACATAACATGAGGTTCCATTTCGTTGATGTGCTAGGTATTAAGCAATTATTAAGCCACTGAAAGCTTTTAATAAAATCAAATGGTTAAAATAACAACAAAGCGTGACTTTATGATAAACACTAAAACTTAACGAATGAGCCTACTATTTGGTCAAAATAATCTACTTGATTAAGCAAATGAATTTCACTCCTCGCTGGTTGGACTTTTCAATGAGGTTGAAATCACTGTGGCATTTGCTAAGGTGTAATACCAATTTGACTTAATACTTGCTAAATTTGAAGGAGTAAATCTGACGCTAACAGCGTTAAAAATTTCTCATTTAGAACAACTAAATAGCAAAATTTTTGCCTTGCCTACAGGACGTAGGTACCAAAGCGTGAGCAGGACGCGGAAGCGGTGTTATCGACAAGATTTTCTCGCCTCAAAATAGACCACTTAATTAAGCAAATTGGTATAATCTCAGCTAGTTGGCTTAACTGAGCTAGGAATTAGTTGATATTAAGTGGACAAAAATCAATTAATCAAGGAGTTTTTTCATGGCGAAAAAAGACGAAATAAAGCAACTTAAAAAGGAAATAAAAGCCCGTAAAGCAAAGATTGAAAAGCATGAAGCTAAAATCAAAAAGCTGAAAAAGGCGATTAAAAAGGCATAGCCGCAGCACCATCAGTGTGCCTTGATTTTTGTAATTCAATCAAGTCACACTGATGCCGAATGCGGGCGCAGACCATTACCTCAAGCTACTTACCTTGTGATGTCGCTTCATAGCAATAAACTAAAACAACTGCCTTTTTCGATTTCAGAGCAGACACTAATTCGGCCTTTATGACGATGAAGAATTTGTTGACTAAGTGCAAGCCCTATTCCTGAGCCATTGGGTTTGGTAGTAAAAAACGGCACGAAAATTTTATCAATGGCACTTTGCTCTATTCCTACACCATTGTCTGTGACCTTTATCTCACATTTGCCGTAGCGATTAATAGTAGCGGTTACTTGGACTACTTTTTCTTGCTTGTTAGATGTTGCGTTAAGCGCCTCTTTGGCGTTGCTGAGGAGATTCAATAGCACTTGCTCTATCATTTTTCTATCGATCTTGATGGTCAGTGACGCAGGGGAAACATCAAAGGACAAAGAGATTTTGGCTTCGTTAAATTCGTTTTGGACAAGGGGAGCAATATCATCAAACAGTGCTTTGACTGTAACTGGTCTCAGCTCAAGCTCTGGAATATGGGTGAGCTTTCTATAATTATCGATAAACCCGAGCAAAGATTGGCTGCGTATCCCTATGGCTTGTAAGCTCTGAAGATAGTCTTCAACAAGCTCTTTGTCTGCTACTGTACCTGCGAGGTGATTGTTAGTCATGTTCACAAGTGTATTAGAGAGCGAATAGATGGGCGCAACTGAATTACCAATTTCGTGAATAAGTACTCGGATCAACTTTTGCCAAGATTCAATTTGCGTACTCTCAAGCTGCTCTGAGATAGCGGTAAACAGCCAAAGCTCGTATTGGTTATTATGATTAGAAAAAGTGAAGTATTTAAATAGTAGATCGGCAGTAATATGACTACCTACTTTGGCCTGTTCAAGCTCTGGGTGAACTTTTAACAATGAAGTTCCTGTTTCGGCACCGCGAATATCGAGTAACTGCTTTGCGCTGTTATTACAGAGTATAATAGTATGGCCATTTTTTATGAGGATCAGACCTGCCTCAATATGTTGTAACATGGTTTCATAAGTGGTCACTAACTCATCTTGTTTGACTTTATCTTCTCGCACCTTTTGCATCATTTCGTGACAAACAGTGAGCGCTTGCTCACTAATAGGGTGTGCATGATTAATCCGAAAGCTACTATCTTGGTATTTGAGTGCAGTAAATACCTCTTCGAATTGTTGTTTTTGGCTTTTTAATGTGGAAATAGATAAAGCAGAGAACCCCGCGGCAATAGCGACAGCCAGTATGCTAAACAGGTGAGCGTAGCTATGAAGTAGGCCTAAAACCCCAAGCGTGGCGAATAAAATAGCTCCAAGTTGAAAAGCTATCATTCGAGTAAGAGGCTTATTCCACATCGTACTTCTCCATTTTGCGATAAAGCGATGCGCGTGTTATGCCAAGCGCTTTAGCAGCGTGACTGATGTTGCCTTTGAAGTCTTTAATCGCGCGTTCAATGGTTTTTTGCTCAATTTCTGCCAGGTTGTAAGAGTCTGTCACTGGATTGTCAGGTGCATGTGTTTTTGATGTAGTGAGTTGGAACTCGAGCTGTGCCGAGTCAGACAAAATAACAGCACGCTCCACTAAATGCTGCAACTCACGGATATTACCTGGCCACTGGTACTGTACTAGCTCTGCCATCACTTTATCGCTGATCGCTTTGCGCGCTAACTTGTACTTTTTACTATATAAATCGGCGTAAAACTCGATAAGTAACGGAATGTCTTGAGGCCTATCTCTGAGCGCTGGGAGCGTCAACTCAACCGTATTGATGCGATATAATAAATCTTGACGAAAATTACCTTCACGAACCATATCATATAGGTTCATGTTGGTTGCTGTGATCAGCCGTAAGTCGACTTCAACTTGCTTGCTGCCACCTACAGGCGTGACTATTCTATTTTGGATAGCGGTAAGTAGTTTCCCTTGTAATGCTAAGGGAATATTTGCGATTTCATCTAAAAACAAAGTTCCGGAGTCTGCCAATTCAAAGCGGCCTGGCTTATTGCTCTTGGCATCAGTAAATGCACCTTTGACATGACCGAACAGTTCACTCTCAAATAACGAGCTGGCAATCGTCCCCATGTCCACAGACATAAAGGTGTGCTCTTGTCGCAATGATTGTTTGTGTAGCTCCCTCGCGACGACTTCTTTTCCTGTGCCACTTTCACCTAAAATAAGCACATTGGCATCAGTTTTTGCCGCTTTTTCTATGGTTTGAAAGACTTGCTCCATGGCGGGACTTGACGCAATTAAGTGTTCAAACGGTTTATGTTGTGCAGCCATTGAAATTTGTGCGAGCTGCGTCAGTTTTTTGGACTTTTGTCTTTGTTCGCTCAGTTCAATGCAGTTTGCGACTGTGGCCAGAAGTTTCTCATTTTGCCAAGGCTTAAGTACAAAATCATTGGCGCCAAGTTTAATGGCATCAACCGCCATGTTTAGGTCACCGTAGGCGGTAAAGAGCACAACGACAGCATCTTCATCGATTGCTTTTATTTGCTTTAGCCAATAAAAACCTTCAGCACCCGAGGTAGACTCTCGAGTGAAGTTCATGTCTAACAGTACCAGCGCAAAGTCTTGTTCAGACATCGCTTTTTTAATGTCATGGGGATTATCTAACGTTACCACTTTTTTATAATATTGTTTGAGCAACATTCTCGTGGCGACAAGTATTTCGGTGTTATCGTCTACAACTAAAATCGCTTTGTTATTGACCGCCATAGGATCTCCTTACCTCGTAAAACTGTACGATATCGTACACTAGGTGTTTAATTTTTTTACACTCTTTTGTTCCTTTATTTTATTGTTTAAACTTATCTTTATGATTTTTATGTTGTTTTTTATTTGGCATGTAACTTGAGTTATTAAATCTAACTAAATTCAAGTGAGTGACAAAATGGATAGAAAAATAACACCTAACAAAAAATTCCGACTTTGGTGGTTGGCTCTGCCTATGGTTGTAGTCGCATACTTTGCATTCGGTAGTGCTGCGACGAGTAGCGGGAATCGATTTAATGTTGATATCAATCGGATCAAAATAAGCACTGTCACAGAAGGGGAGTTTCATGATCTGATCCCTCTAAGAGGTAATATTACCCCAAGTAAGTCAGTGTACTTAGACGCCATAGAAGGAGGGCGAGTAGAGGCGCGCTTTGTAGAAGAGGGAGCCATGGTAAAAAAAGGCGACAAGCTACTCGCGCTTAGCAACACCAGCTTGCAGCTTGATGTTATTTCTCGCGAGGCGCAAATTTCAGAGCAGCTGAATAATTTGCACAATACACGCTTAGCAATAGATCAAAATCGCTTAAATTTAAAACGGGATCTATTGGAGTTGGACTTTCAAGTTAGTCAAAGTGAACGAAAGCTTGCTCAGTTTAAGCGCCTAGGTAATGGTAACTTGGTTTCAAAAGATGAACTGCAAGCCGCCGAAGACGAAACTGTGTATTTGAAAAATCGCCGCAAACTAATTATTGAGCAGCAACAACAAGATGAAAAGATCCGTACCGCACAAATTGCGCAGCTAGAAGACAGTGTTAAGCAATTAAATAAAAACTTAGCGTTTGCACGTAAGAACTTAGAGAATTTGATAATCAAAGCGCCTATTGATGGACAGTTGACTGCACTCAGTGCAGAGTTGGGGGCATCTAAAGCAAGGGGAGCGCGGTTAGGTCAAGTTGATATCGTTTCTCAATATAAAGTGTCGGCACAAATCGATGAATTTTACCTTGGCCGTGTGTATGAAGGACAAGCTGCAAGATTGTCTTTGCAAGGTCAACAATATGAGTTAACCCTAGAAAAAGTGTATGCCGAGGTGTCAAATGGGCGATTTGAGGTAGAGTTAACCTTTAATGATGCCTTACCGAGTGGGATCCGCAGAGGGCAAAGCTTACAGTTGGATTTATTACTGGCAGATGCTAAGTCGGCAATATTGTTGCCAAATGGCGGATTTTATCAAGATACCGGTGGTCAATGGGTGTTTGTGTTAGAGCAAGGCAGTCAAGTGGCGGTGAAAAAGCCGGTGACGTTTGGTCTGCGTAATAACAAATTTATTGAAGTACTAGATGGACTGGCAGTGGGTGACCGAGTGATCACCTCAAGTTACGGTAGCTTCAAGGATATGCAGTCAGTAAGCCTGATGCACTAAGTGTAAGCCAAATCCCAAGTTAACAAGATTCAGAAGGCACAAGAATATGATACAGCTAACAAAAATAAATAAAGTTTTTCGTACAGAATTGGTTGAAACTTACGCGCTAGAGGACGTCTCGCTGGTAATTGAGCGCGGTGAGTTTGTGGCCATTATGGGGCAATCAGGTTCAGGTAAATCTACTCTACTGAATATTATCGGTATGCTAGATCAGCTTGACGGTGGTGAGTATATTTTTGATGGTAGTGACATCAGTCACACGACAGAGGGACAATTGGCGGATATTCGCAAAGACAATATTGGTTTTATTTTCCAAAGCTTTAACTTGATTGATGAACTAACAGTATACGAAAATGTTGAGCTACCTTTGGTATATCAGGGAGTTGCAAAAAAGGAGCGTGAGCAGCGTGTCACTGCGGTATTAGAGAAAGTGAATATTGCTCACCGTAAAGATCACTACCCACAACAGCTTTCCGGTGGTCAGCAGCAGCGAGTTGCAGTTGGACGAGCCATTGTCGCCAAGCCAAAAATGATTTTAGCGGATGAACCAACTGGTAACCTAGACTCCAAAAATGGTGAAGAGGTGATGGGGTTGCTGGCTCAACTCAATCAAGAAGGCGTGACAATTGTGATGGTAACGCACTCTGAGCACCATGCAAATTATGCACACAGAACGATTCACGTTTTGGATGGGCATATCGTTTCCAGCCAAATGCAGGAGGTACGTTATGCTTAAAAACTATCTCTTGATTGCGTATCGTAGCTTGCTACAACAAAAGCTTTATTCGGCTATTAATATTTTGGGTTTGGCGATTGGTCTTGCAATTTGTATTAGTATGGCAATTTTTGTTGAATCTGAGCTTGGCTACGACAAGTTTATCCAGGATCACGAACAAGTGTATCGTTCGTCAGTAAAGTGGATGCCTCCCAGTGCGCCTGAAATCTATTATGCTCAGGGGCAAGTGTTTAATGCCCAAAACTACAAAACACATTTTGAAGAAGTCGTCGATGCCACTCGATTTAGACAGGTGACGGTAGCACTTGGTGAAGGTAGGGAGAGCTTTATTCATGAAGGTGTACTGCTTGCTGATGCGAACTTTATAGACTTTTTTTCTTTGCAAGTACTACATGGTAATGGCCAAACTGCACTCAATAATCCTAATTCCATCGTGCTAACAGAAGCTGCCGCAGAGCTTTATTTTGGCCGCACCTCTGTTGTTGGCGAAGCGTTATTAGGTGATGGAAAGTTACCTTTGAAAGTCACTGCGGTTATCAAAGATTTACCACAGCGCACTCATTTGAATGTGTTTGCACTAATCAGTATGGAAACGGCAACAACTTATTATGGTGATACCAGTTGGCAGCGTGACCCAAGTTTTAACTATTTCACTTATGTTAGGCTTGCTGACGGCGTGTCGGGGCACGACGTAGAGGCAAAAATCCCAAGTTATTTAGAGAACCGCTACGGCCATGGTGCAAGTGACACGTTAGACTTTACATTAATGCCTGTCAGCGATATTTATCTTCACTCTCAAATGTATGGCGAGATGAAAGAAAACGGTGACATTAATACGGTATATTCATTTAGTGTGATATCGGCACTTATTCTTTTTATTGCTTGTGTTAACTTTATGAATTTATCTACCGCGACTGCTACTAAGCGAGCAAAAGAAGTTGGGGTGCGTAAAACCTTGGGTGCAAAGCAGCAGCATTTGGTTGTACAGTTCATCGTTGAAGCGATGATGTTAAGTTATATTGCGTTGATCATAGCCGTGGCACTGGTTGAGGCTTGTTTACCTATGTTCGCAAGCTTTATTGGTAAACCACTTAGTTTTGATTTTTATTCACAGCCCGTTATTTTAGCTATTCTATTGCTACTAGGCTTTGTCGTTGGGCTCATTTCAGGTTCGTATCCTGCTTTTTATCTGAGCGGCTTTAAACCCGCCAAGGTACTCAAAGGAGAAATCACACAAGGTAGGTCAGGGGCACTGTTACGCAAAGGGTTGGTGGTGTTCCAATTCAGTGTTGCCATCGTGCTTATTATTGCCACTGTAGTGTCAAACCAACAATTAAAATACGCCCGAGCGATAGAGTTGGGCTATGACAAAGACAACACTTTTGTACTGAATCGTCTCTATACCGATATTGCAAGCCAGCAACGCAGTGCACTGAAGACAGAGCTGCTCTCACATCCAAATATTAACAGTGTAACGGCAAGCTCTGCTGTACCAACACAAAGCATAGTTGATGCCTTTGGAATGGTTAACCCTAAGACTCAATTATCGCAAACTATGCCTACTTTAGCAGTCGATGAAGATTACTTTAGCAGCTACAACATCAAACTACTGACTGGCCGTGGGTTTAGCCGTGATTTTCCTGCAGATATATTTACTCTGCCTAGTGAGACCAATCCACACCCTCACTTTTCTGTTGTGATAAATGAAAAAGCAGCGCAGAGTCTTGGGTTCAGCTCTGATGAGGCTATCGGTAAAACGTTTGAAGTGAGATTAACTCGACACTCAAGTGCAACAGCGACCATCATTGGCGTCACACAGAACTATTACTTCTCGTCGCTCAGAACAGAAATAAGTCCAACCTATCACTTGTTAAGGGAAGGAGAGGGGAATGCGATGGCAATTAAATTCCGAGGAGATGCCTCGCTTATTCGCGATTTTATAGAGGCGACTTGGCGTAAGCTGATACCCGAGCAACAGATGGAGTTGACATATCTTCAAACTGAGTTTGAACAGATGTATCAACAAGAGGATAAAGAAATCACGGTGTTTAACTTGTTTTCTCTCCTTGCCATTTTCATTGCGTGTCTTGGACTTTTTGGCCTTGCTTCTTTTACAACGAAACGTCGGACAAAAGAGATTGGTGTGCGTAAAGTGTTGGGTGCCTCGGTGATGGACATTGTCTTATTGATCAACAAAGAGTTTTCAAAACAAGTCTTGATTGCAAACCTGATTGCTTGGCCGTTGGCATACATTGTGATGAGAGAGTGGTTGAATAATTTTGTTTATCGCATTGAGCTATCTTTTGTCCCATTTTTGGCCGCTGCCGTGATAGCCTTTGTAATTGCTTGGGTGACAGTAGGTTCTTTAACTATGGTAGCTGCGCAGGCAAGGCCTATCAATTCATTGCGATATGAATAAAAACGTTAAGGCCTCACATTAAATGAGGCCTTTTATCTGTTTGCGCCGCAGACTTTGTTTTTTCCGCCATGTTTTGCTTCATACAGTGCATCATCAGCTTGTTGTACCAGCGAGGCGGCTGACTCGTGATGGCTTTGTGCATTGTAAGTTGCCACTCCAGCGCTGATGGACGCATAGTTAAAAGGGGAATGCTTGTGCTCGATTTTGGCATCGAAAAAATGCTTGATAATACGCTCAGTGATCTTAATTGCCGAGTCGTACGGGGTGCTTGGGAGTAAAATTACAAACTCTTCGCCACCGTAGCGGTACACGGCATCCATTGGGCGACGGATATGGCTTTTGACAGACTTAACCACATGCTTTAATACGTCATCTCCCATAAGATGTCCATATTCGTCGTTGTACAGTTTGAAGTAGTCAACATCAAGCATAATAACACTCAAAGCATGCTCGGCTCGCTTTGCACCGCGATAATGTTTTTCAAGATCTGACTCAAAAAGCCGACGGTTAAATGCTTTTGTTAACCCATCAACATAAGAATATTCTCTTAGCTGATCAGCCTGTTTTTTGTACTTTAAATGGGTTTTTACGCGGTTTACCAGTGTTCGAGCAACAATAGGTTTACTGATAAAATCGACCGCCCCCGCGTCCCAGCACATTTCTTGCTGATTTTCTTTTATATTTGAAGTAACAAATACAACCGGAATTTGCGCTGTGATCGGATCCTTTTGCAATTCTTTGCAGGCGTCAATACCGGTGATCCCATCGAGCATCCAATCCATTAGGATTAAGTCCGGCAGAGCAAGTTTAATATAATCAATGGCTTTTTCAGCGCCTTCAAATGCAACCACTGTGCACATGTCCTCAAGGCAAGCTGTTAATACTTTTTGTGTCAGCGGGGAGTCTTCAATAATGACTACGGTGCAATCATTAAGCTCAGTCACTTCTTCAAACATTGTGTTGCTCTACTCCTACGCGAGGCTGCCAATTATGATGGCTCAAGGTTGAATATAGCGTTAAACCTGCTTTGCTGCTATGTCAACGTCATACCAAGGTTGTACCTTAATCAAAGTATACGCTTTATTCATGAATTAAAACACTTTTATAACAAAAAAGCGGTTTTTGCTTGAATAAATGGTGATTTCTACTATACAAAAATATACGTGATTTAAAGGAATAACGATGACAAATTCAGCCCCCCTCGCCAAAGCAGAGCGGTTTGTTGGTGATGACTCGCTCTCTGATCTAATCTTCGACAATATTCCTGACTATGCCTTCATTAAAGATGACAAGTTCAGGATTGTGAAAGCAAATGACGCTTTTCGTTCAATGTACCCAGAGTCTGCCCGTGAAAAAATTATCGGCTACACCACTTTAGAGTCGTATCACCCTGAGGAGGTGGAAGCGTTTATCAAAGACGACAAGCTTGCATTTGCTAGCGGATATGCCGAATGCTATGAGACGGTAACCTTTCCAGATGGCGGCGTACGTACACTCTTTACTCGCAAGAAGCGATTTTATGATGCTAATGGTGCTGCGTTTATATTGGGGCTCTCGAGTGACGTTACCGAGCGAGAGCATTTGGTTGCGCAGCTCAAACGCTCAAATGACGCATTAGATGAATTTGCATATATAGCTTCACATGACTTAAAAGCACCACTCAATGCGATTTCAAAACTAGTAACTTGGATTGATGAAGACTATGGAGACGAATTACCTGAAGGGGCAAAAGAAAACTTTGCGTTGATCCAGCAGCGCGTCTCTAGAATGAATAAGTTGTTGCATGACTTGTTGATATATTCACGGGTTAATCGCAAGCATAGTGAATGCGAAACTTTTGAATTTAGTGAGTTTTCACAAGAAATTTATGACTCAATTGATATCGAATCAACGCTAACACTGCAATGTGCGTCACTAATGGTCACTTTACCAAAAACAGCCCTTGAGGTTGTCACGCGAAACCTGATCAGTAACGCACTGAAACATCACCATTGTGAGAGTGGTAATTTGATCATAGRCATCAAAGAGACGCCAGAATTATACCAGTTGCATTTTACTGATGATGGCCCCGGGATCCCCAAAGAGTATCGAGAAAAAGTATTCGAAATGTTTCAAACACTCAAACCCCGAGACCAACAAGAAGGCAGTGGTATGGGGCTCGCGATTATTAAAAAAGTACTAGATTATTATGGTGGTAGCATTGAGATATTAGATACAGATGTAGGCACTGAGTTTGTAATTAAGTGGCCAAAAGTAGACACCAGAGTGAATCCTATTTAGGCGAATAAGAGATGCAGAATAACGATATTACAGTGTTAGTTGTTGAAGATGACGACGTTGATTATATGACAGTAAAAAGAAGCTTTGCAAAGCGCAAAATCATGAATCCTATGGTTAGAGCAATTGACGGCGTTGAAGCACTCGAATTACTGCGAGGTGGCCAAGTTGATTACCCGTTTATTATTCTTCTTGATTTAAAGATGCCACGGATGGGCGGGCTTGAATTTTTAGAGAAGTTAAGAGCGGATAGTCAGTTACAAGAAACGGTGGTATTTGTGCTTACTACGTCAAAAGACGAGGATGACATTCACCACAGCTATGCAAATAATGTTGCCGGTTATTTTTTAAAAGAGCAGGCCAGTGACTCGATGTCGAGTTTAGTGGATATGTTGGATGGGTATTGGCGGATAGTGCAGTTTCCGGCAAAGTAAATGGTGCATATATGAATATATTGCTGGTCGATGACGATATTGTTGATAGGAAAATGATCCGCCGCTCTTTAATAAAGGGAGGTATTGAGCATCAACTTACCGAAGTGGAGAGTGTTGAAGAGGGGATAATTGCTATTGAGCAGCTTTCGTTTGATTTGTTGCTTCTTGATTACAATATGCCAGCAAAGAATGGCTTAGACCTATTGATAGAGCTGAAACGGATTAACCATATTCGAGATCTAACTATCGTTATGATCAGTAATGCGCAATCTGATGAGCTGGTATTAAAGTGCCTTGATTTAGGGGTTCAGGATTTTTTATTAAAAGAAGAAGTCACAGCCTCAATATTGAGTCGCTCAATTATTCAAGCGAGAAAGCGCTTTGAACTTGAAAGCCAGCTCCACAATAGTTACTTACAAGTAAAAGAAATGGCTGAGCTGGATGCGCTCACCGGCTTGTATAATCGTTATTACTTTGAAGAAACTTGTCAACGGCTGATGCAAGCAGGCAAAAGTCGATATAGCTGTGCTGGGGTTTTGATTGTAGATATTGTTGATTTTAAAAAAATCAATGACCGGTTTGGTCATGAGGCAGCCGATCAATTGCTGGTTGAGCTTGGTGCAAGCTTTAAGCGGCATACCAAACCCGAAGATATAGTAAGCCGTTTTGGGGGAGATGAGTTTGCTTGTTTGCTGGTATCTTGCGACAACCCATTACAAATAAAAATTGAGGCAGAAAAGTTAATAAAGCTATTAAGTCGTACCTATTCTATTATGTCTATGGATATTCGCTGCCAAGTACGAATGGGGCTAGCGCTTTATCCTCTAAACGGTAAGCGAGCAGATGACCTTATCCGCTTCGCTGATATTGCACTTTTTAGATCGAAATCAGCTAAGAGCAGTGCGGCATGTATATTTGAAGATAACATGCAGACTGAGTTTCAAATGAAATATAACGTTGAGCAAGACCTAAGAGGAGCAATCGACAAACAAGAGCTCGAGCTTGCATTTCAACCTATCGTTGATATTCGCCAAGGGAAGGTGGTATCACTTGAGGCGCTGATCAGGTGGCCTACTGCTCAATTCACTAGCAGTCCGCAGGAATTTATTTTGGTAGCGGAAGAGTCACGGTTAATAGAGCCTTTAGGAAAATGGATTATTGAGCATGCGATCTACACATTAAAACAAATTAACTCGAAATTCGGCTATCCGATCCGTTTAGCCATTAACCTTTCACCGTTGCAGCTGGTGGATATGTCCTTACCTGCTTTTATCAATGACTGTCTTGAGCGTGCAAACATGGAAGGGGGGTTATTCACATTCGAGCTGACCGAAACCGCGCTGCTTAATGACAGTGAGCGAGTAATGACTAGCTTAAATCGCATTAAGGATATTGGTTGTAAACTTGCTTTAGACGATTTTGGTACCGGTTATTCGTCTATCTCTCACCTGCTAAATTATCCAATTGATATTGTAAAGGTAGACAAATCCCTCACCGATAGAATAGAAGCAGATGAAATGGGGGAAAGAGTTTTCTTTGGCTTGATAAATATGTTGAAAAGCTTGCAGTTAAGTATTGTGGTGGAAGGTGTTGAAAGGTATCAGCAGTATTATGCTTGTAAAGAGGCTAATGTTGATAAAGTTCAAGGCTATTATTTCTCAAGTCCTGTCTCTGAGTCCTCAGTTATTAATACTATAAGAGCAATAAACAAAGATCTCGCCAGAGAAGTAGATGCAAGACGTTAACGGGTAAACCAGTGAAGTACTGGTTTACCTGCCGATCAGCTATTAAATCAAGAAATGCTTAGGCACCTGGTCCGCACTCTAAACAATGAGCGATAATGTCGGGTCCAAACTTTAGATTGGCATTGAGGTTACGAAGCGCAGTTCTTAAGCCTTCTTCTATCACTGGATGATAAAACGGCATCTCAAGCATTTGTGGTATTGTCATCTTATTTTGCAGCGCCCAAGCCAGTAAATGAGCGATATGCTCAGCCGCAGGGCCAACAAATTCAGCACCTAAGAATAGCCCAGTCCCCTGCTCAGCATAAACGCGCATATGTCCTTTATTTTTTAACATGACTCGACTGCGGCCTTGATTTTCAAAGCTCACCTCGCCGATGGCGAAACAGCCACAATCACCGTATTGTTTTTCTAGCTCCTTGTAACTTGCCCCTACCATCGCTATTTGCGGATCGCTAAAGACTGCTGCAAGTTTGGCTCGGCGTAGTCCGACTCGAACATCCGGAAAGCGACCGGCATTTTCACCTGCAATGGTGCCCTGATCCGCAGCTTCATGTAACAATGGGATTTGATCACTGGCATCGCCAGCAATGAAAATGTGCGCGTTACCTGAGCCATCAAGGCATTGCATAGTGTGTGGGTCAGCTATAGGAACGCCTCTACTATCGAGTTCAAGGCTTGTATTTTCTAGCCCCAAATTATCAACATTAGGAACTCTCCCCGTGGCAGCTAGCACATAATCAAACTGCTCTGTTTGTGGGTAACCCTGCTTATCTATATAGGTGAGTTCGGCTTTATCGCCCACTTGCTTCATCTGTGAGACGTTGGCATCGGTATCGAGATAAAATTCATTGCTAAATACAGTAGTCGCATAATCTTTCACAATGGGATCCGTCAAAGGGCCAAGGCCTTTGCCAACGCCAAACACTTTGACTTTCACACCTAGGCGGTGCAGTGCTTGGCCAAGCTCTAAGCCAATTACTCCAGGTCCAAATACAGCGACAGAGTGTGGCAGGTCGTCCCAGTCAAATACGTTGTCATTAAAGACTAAGCGTGTTCCAAAGTTATTAAACGCCTCAGGGTAACTTGGTCTAGAGCCTGTGGCGATGACGAAACGTTTGGCTGTGATCTGCGTATGCTCATCTAATTGTACCGTGTGATTGTCTATGAATTTGGCTTTACCTTGGAGTTTATCGTGCTCAGGTAATTCATCAACGGCATCCACAACAAAGCCTACAAAGCGGTCACGCTCGCTTTTTACTCTTGTCATTACTGCTTTGCCATCAATTGTGGCTGGTGGTACTTTTACACCGAACTTTGGCGCAGTTTCAATTTGATGTGCAGCTTCTGCTGCTGCGATTAGTAGCTTACTGGGCATACACCCAACGCGAGCACAAGTAGTTCCATATACACCTGATTCGATCATTAATACTTCTGATGTATATTTCTTAGCATTTCTATAGGCGCTAAGACCAGCAGTTCCCGCACCAATCACGACTACGTCAGTGTTTATCTTTTTCATTTGTTGATCCCAAAATTTGAAAGTGTAAACCCCCTTGACAATATATGATTCACTGTCTTATTTGCTCGTGTTGGGGGGCGCAGTATGACTTGATATCTGTATATACCAAGTCACTGTGTAATAAGGTTATTGAAGTTATTTACGCAAAATATTCGGCTAAGTCGTCTGAGCCACCAATATGCTTACCGCCAATAAATACCTGTGGTACAGTTTCACGTCCAGACAGCGCTTTAAGGCTGGTTAGTGATGCTTGTTGACCTAGTACTAACTCTTCGTATGCTAGCCCTTTTTCCGTTAGTAATGCCTTGGCTTTTTCACAGAACGGACAGCCAATTTTGCTGATAATAGTCACGGGTTCAGGCTTTATTTGACTAGGGTTAATATACTCTAACATGGTGTCTGCGTCTGACACTTCAAATGGGTCTCCCGGCTTTTCTGGCTCAATAAACATTTTGTCAATCACACCATCTTTAACTAGCATTGAATAGCGCCAGCTTCGTTTACCAAAGCCTAAATCATTTTTATCGACTAACATCCCCATGCCGTCAGTGAATTCGCCATTACCATCAGGGAGTAGCGTTATATTTTGCGCTTCTTGATACTGGGCCCACGCATTCATTACAAAGGTATCATTCACAGATAAACATACAATTTCGTCAACGCCGTTTTGCTTAAATACACTCGCAAGTTCGTTATAGCGAGGCAGGTGAGTCGATGAACATGTTGGTGTAAATGCACCTGGTAATGAAAACACAACGACGGTTTTACCTTTAAAGATTTCATCGCTGGTGATGTGCTTCCACTGATCATTTTCTCTGATTGGGAATGTAACCTGCGGTACGTGTTGACCTTCAATATTCTTTAACATTTTGCTTTCCTTCTTAAGTTGATGTGGCTAGTATGCCGAGAGTTTTTCTATTTGTATAATTGATTGTTTTGATTGAATCGTACAATAAAATAGATTGGTTGGGACTTTGAGCACCGTTAACTTTGATCTACTTCATGAACATTGTTAATCTGAATTTTGGATAGTTGATGCCCACCTTGTTGCAAGTGTAGGCGCTATTTTAGTGAGAGCAAGCTCTCCTTTTCGTGCCTTGGTAGGAGAAGTTGTTTGCTTCTTGTCCAAAAATTCAAGTTAGGCTTTTTAGGGAATTAGAATAGTAGATGAAATCACATTTTGAATTAATGGCAGATTACAATCGCTGGATGAATGAAAGGATGTTTGAGGCAATTGCACAATTAAGCGACATTGAATTACACCAACCTCGGGGGGCTTTTTTTAGTTCTATCATAGGGTCGTTAAATCACATTCTTGTTGCAGATGTTATTTGGCTCAAACGATTTTCTACAAGTAGCCATCAATTCAAAACATTGCATCCATTACTAGATATGACATTACCATCAAAATTAGACGACCTGCTATATGATGAGTTTGCGACCTTGAGGGCTGCGAGGGTAGCAATGGATGAAATCATTATAAATTTTGTTGAAGAGGTAACAGATGAAGTCCTAGCAACAGAGCTTCACTATCAGAACACAAAAGGTAAGACTTTCGCTCGCAAATTAAGCTTGTTACTACTCCATTTATTTAATCATCAGACACACCACAGAGGACAGGTAACAACATTGCTTAATCAAATCGACATCGATATGGGAGAAACTGATTTATTGGCACGGATCCCCCAGTGAATTAGGCTCATCTTCAATCGCTAGTTGGTGTCACTAGTAACTTTTATAAGTCTCAAACCATCATAAATGTCCGCACAGCAACAATGTGGCTGATGGTAATAAAGTAGGACTCATAATATTGCAGCTCAAGGCTGAACAGGTTATACCATGTGCCTTAATTAAGAGCTCTATTTTGAGGCGAGAAAATCTTGTCGATAACATCGTTTCTGCGTCCTGCTAGTGCCAAGATACCTAAGTATATGTAGGTAGGCAAAAATTTTGCTATTTAGTATTTTTAAATAAGAAGCTTTTAACGTAGTTAGCGCCAGGTTTACTCCTTAGCGCTAACTGCGTTGAATTCACTTCCAATAGCCAGCTATTGGTGCATAAATTCGCCTTGCCTACAGGATGTAGGTACCTTAGCGAGAGCAGGATGCGGGAGCGGTGTTTTCCCTAAAACTCTCTGGCTAGGCAGGGGAAAAACTAAGTTGTGCTTTAGCAACAATGAGTTGGAACATTTTTTACCCAAACCTCAGGTTACCTAGTAGGTATTAACTATGGGGGTGAGAGGAGAGGTATGCCTTTAATTCCCTGACAAATTCGCTGCCAATTTCATGGTGGATAGCTTTTATCTTTTCGGCGCATAGGCTGCTGTTGCCGTCCATTGCAGCATATTCTAGCTCCTGTAAATAGTCTGCTAATAACTCAGCACCGACTGCTTTTGCTGAGGTTTTAAGATAGTGCGCTTCATCTTTCAAGCGCTTTAAATCGTTATCTTGATACGTTGCCCTCATTTTTGCAAAGCTCGATTTTGATTGAATTAAAAAGTCAGTATAAAACTTTTTAGCCGTAATAAAGTCATCGCCGATTAGTTCGATCAGCACATTAGGGTTGAGGGTTTTACTCATAACTTTAATTCCATCTTTAGCCATTTACCCAATGTACTTTGAAGCTCTGTTAATCTGACAGGTTTGCTGACATAGTCATTCATACCACTATCAAGGCACAACTTTTTATCACCCTTCATTGCAGCACCAGTTACAGCAATGATGGGAGTTGGGTCGAGCGTGTTGGCAGACTCAAATGCACGTATCAACTTAGCAAGCTCGTAACCATCAAGTTCAGGCATGTGACAATCAGTAAGCAATAACTGATATCTTTGTTTTTTAAACATAGCTAGCGCTTCGCTGCCGTTGTTGGCAATATCGCACGATAATCCGAGCTTATTTAACTGCTTGACTAGGAGCTTTTGGTTAAATGGATTATCTTCAGCAAGTAAAATATGAACGGCTGTCTTATTGTCGACAGCTGCGCAGCCGCTTTGAACAGCAGCATCTTGATGTAATAAAAACTCATCAATAGCGCTGAAATCGCTCAAATTTTCTAGCTCTGTTACTTCACATTGCTTTGTCTTTTCAGCGAGCTTTTCTAACAATTGCCTTATTGAATAACATGTTTGAGGCGATACGGGTTTGGACGGTTGAGATAAAGGTGGGCAATTAGCAGCAGACCGCATTGACCGCTCATCAACAAACAGTAATGTCGGCACTTGATAACTATCTATATTACTGCCGGTATTGTTTTTACCAACGATAACGTGAACTAATGCGCAATTGTTTGTCTCTTCTATTTGCTCTATTGCATCAATAGCGACTAGCTTATGGCAGCAATGTAAACATGCCTGATAAAGTTGTTTAAGCGTTACTTGGCTTTGCCACGAAATATCACAAAACCAATATAACGTTTCGAAAATCTTATTTTTTGGTTGCTCAGGACTTGCTTGCCAAACGGGAATACTAATAGTAAACGTAGAGCCACTACCTAATTGACTTTCCAATGCCACTTTGCCACCCATTAAATCGATTAGTTTGCCGCAAATTGCAAGTCCCAACCCTGTTCCACCATATTTCCTCGTGGTGGAGCGTTCTGCTTGTGTAAAGGGGGTAAACAGTTTTTTTTGTACTTCAGCTGCGATGCCTATACCGTTGTCTTCTACCTCAAAAATAAGGTGAGACAACGCGACGCCTTCAGACTCCCAATGAACCGATATTTTGACAAAAGCCCCCTCGTCACGCTCGGGCATGCTAAATTTGATGGCATTACTAAGAATGTTAAAAATAATTTGCCGAGTACGGTTTTCATCACCTACCACCTCTAGTGGAAGGCTCTGATCTTCAAGTACAAGGAGCTGTACGCGATGCTCTTTGGCATGAGCCTCGAATGTCTTAAGAATATTGTAAATCATTTTCGAAGGTGAAAATGGGTAGCTTTCGAGCTCCATTTTTCCTTGTTCCACTTTGGCGAGATCTAAAATGTCATTTAAAATGGCAACTAAGTTATTAGCAGAGATCTGTGCTGTTTCTAACAGCTCTTTGTTATCTTCATCAAGCTCTGACAATCCGATTAAGTCTAGCGAGCTGATAATGCCATTCATAGGCGTTCTTAGCTCGTGGCTCATCATTGATAAAAAGTCGGATTTGGTGCTGTTTGCTTGCTCAGCCTTGCTGATTGCCGCTTGCAAGTCTGCGGTACGTTCAGCGACGCGTTGTTCCAATTCTTGATTAATGTGCTGTAATTTCTTTTGCGCGATATAAACATCAGTTTGATCGATAACCACACCGTCGATACGAACAGGCTCTCCAGCTTCATTTTTCCCTACTACACCTTTAGCATAGACGACGATAATATCTCCATCATTGAGCAAACCACGATAACGTTGTTCAAACACTTCACCAGTTAATAGCGAGTGTTCAAGTGCTTTGATAACACGAGGCTTATCTTCAGGGTGTAAGCTTTGCTCCCACTGACTTAATTGACCTATAGCATCTTCTGGAAGTTTGAAGATTTTATTCGCTTGATGATCCCAGCTCCAAAGCCACTGCTTTGAAACTCTAGTCGCTCGCCATGTGCCTATTTTTCCTGCTTGCATTGCCAGGGCTTTACTTTCTTCTGCATCATGCAAAGCACTTAACATGTCTTTTTCGTGTGTACAATCTGCCAAAATACCATATATGCTATGGGTACGAACGCAGTATTTTACTTGCTCGCCTTTTAACTCAAACCACCTCAGTTTTCCTTTAACTTCAATCCTAAATTCAAAGTGTAACATCAAGCCAAGTTCTATATGGTGTGATAAAAATTCAGTAAACAGTGGCCGGTCTTCATCATAGATCATGTCTTGTAGTGATCCCCAATCCAAAGCTGCTGACACAGGTAAGCCAATTAGGGATTTAAATTTTGGTGAAAAATAGGCACTTTTATTGACCAAGTCGTAACACCAAGCACCAAGGTTGGCGCTATTTACAGCGTGCCTTAAAATTCGAGTTTGCTCATCTTCCAATGGGTTCTGGCAGTAATACATTGTTAATTCAGCAATATGCACAAATATTTCATCGCTTTTTACATCATAAAAAGACAATAAAAATTGTACTGTTGGGGAGCCGCGAAGTGATACCTGTATGAGTGCACCATCCGACAGTGAACGATGCTCGGTGGTACAAGAAGGAAATATGAATAAGTCTTCTAAGCGTTGGTTGATAAGTGTATCTGGACGGTGGAGTAACTGCTGGGCCACAGTAGTCGAGTGGCTCACCTTCCAGTCAGCTGTTACGATCAGCACAGGCATGCTATTTTTCAATGCTGTTAACATCTTATCCTCCTGAGTTCCCCTCAATAATATAGCAGCTTATTGGTGTGTTGCTTATGTTATGGCTGTGTTGAGAGGGGAAATAGGTGGTTTTCATATCTCCTGAATTTATTGCATATATAGGAATGAGATTTTAGTTGGATTTATTAATTTTGAAATGTATTATAATAAATTAAAAACTTTATATAGGATATTTATGCTTTTAACTGGTTATTTCTCAAGGCTTCTTATTATTTTTATATCTTTTTTCTCGTTCTTTTCTTACGCATTAGATAAAAACCCAGATGGACTTGTAAGTTTGTGGAAGCTAGACAATGCTCAGGCTGTTATCGACTCTGTTGGTGAAAATCACGGTACATTTTACAATGGCCCTGTAACTACGCAGGGGAAAAATAATCTTGGAATAAAATTTGATGGTGTAAATGATACCGCTATTATACCTGATAGTGAAAGTTTAAACTTTGGTAATGGTGATTTTACCGTCGCGTTTTGGGTTAAAAAGCTCCAACCTACAACGAGTAATTGGAACCGATGTGCCGCAGTTAATAAGTGGCACAGCGGAGATAAGCCGGGAACAAATGAGTGGCATTTATCTATCTGTAGCGGTAGAAGCTCCAAAGGACTTACATTTGGAGTTGAAGTAGACAAGCAGTCCGTCAGCGTTAGAGATTATGAAGCGCTTACACTCAATGAGTGGTACTTTATTACAGGTGTGCGTGAAGGTGAATATATAAAATTATATAGAAACGGTGAGTTAAGAGGTACTGAGTATGTGGGGAATGGCTCAATAGCAGATACTAGCAGAAGGTTACGGTTTGCAACGTGGGAAAAGTCGACTCTATATAGTCACAGCGCATCAGTGTTGGATGATGTTCAAATATATAGTAGAGCGCTTAGTGAAACTGAAATTGCTCGACTTAGTCAAGGTGGTCTTTTTGCTAAAAGCACTTTGCAGCTATGTGAGAGTCAATTAGATTCAGCTAAGTTGAGTATCAATAGTCTTAGTACTCAGGTTTTCACTTTAAGAAACTTATCTAACATTTTAGAAAATAAAGTGGCGTCATTAGTTAATGAAAATGACAGCCTAAATAAAACAATTTCGGAATTGACTCATACTACTCAAAATCAGCAGCAAGAAATTACAGAGCTAGAAAATAGTAATATGTTACTGTTAGAGGAGAGTGCTCAAAAAGATGTTCATATATCTACACTTAATCAAGAAATATTGAATCTAAAAGCGGAGCTCGCGGCGTTAAAAGGTGAGTAATCGGAAGTTGATGAAATAAAATAGCCGAAGATTTGTAAAAAATGAGTTAATATCTAGTTTTAGTTGCACAAACGGTGCTCATCTCATAAAAAATAAATCTGCGTGATTTAACGGGATAACCAGAAATAAGTATTTTTGGTTATCCCATTACCTACACTACTTCTACATCTAGTCTTTCTGCGAGTAATTGACGCTCATTGTTGAGGCCTCGATAATCTCTTAGTCCAGCGATTAATGCTCTTAGTAATATTGTATCTGGGTTGCTGTTTTGTAATTGGTTTTCTAACAGTGTGAGGGTATGTTCAACTATTTTTCGCTTTGGTTCGGATAGCTTCAGCTTTTGCGCTTTATTTTTGAGCTGAGAAAATGCTTGTTGAACTTGTTGTTGTTGTAGCTGCTGCTTTTTCGCTTCAATTTCTTTGAGTGAAGGAAGGTCTTTTTCGGTCAATACGGGCGGTAGACCATGCTTTGGTAGCTGTGTACAGATTGAGTCTAAGCAAGATACAACCCAATTGACCAGCTTTTCAGTGTCAAAGTCAATTCCCTCGACAACCGAAAGGGAAAGGTAATTAGCGATTATTCCGTCTAACGTCATCGCCAAGTCGGTTTCCCAGCGTTGAATTTGCTCACCATATTTCTCCCTCAAAAATCCTACTTGTAAGGTCAACCAAGTCAAGCGGAACTCTTGGTAAAACATGAGTAGGCTGTGGTTCAAACTTAGAGATTCCTCTTGTAATAACAGGTTAAACATCGCCTGATATTGCTGTAAATCTTCATGTTGAAAGCGAATTTGTTGCCGCAGTTTTTCGTCGGGGGTGAGTGTGGCGTTTTTCAAAACCGTGGTTATTTTTTCCAGTAAGTTGTTGGTTTGAATTTGAAATACAGCTAATAGTAGATCTTCTTTTGACCTGAAATGCAAATAAATAGCCCCTTTTGAGATCCCTACGGAGTCGGCGATAGTTTGCATGCTAAACGCACAATCTCCTTCAGAAACCAACAGTGCTTCTGCACACTCCAAAATTAGTTTTCGCTTATCAGACATCATGCCTCCTGTAATCGTAAATAGTATACAGTCAAACTAAAAATGACCAATAGGTCATTTTTAGTTTGACTGAGATTGAAATTTGTTCAATTATGTTGCTATGAAATCAACAGGAATATACAAACATGAATAGTACAGCATCATTAATTCAATTAGTGCGTCGTACAAGGCCTAGTGGGCTGTTGTTGTCGACACTTTTTGTAGTGACCTTGATGTCTAGTCTTTTAGGGTTGTTAGTCCCGCTACAAACGAAAGCGCTACTAGATAAGCTGAGTGAGACAGGGACGTTTACCAATGAACAAGCGCTAGTTTTGCTCGCGGTGTTAATAGGCTCTGCGATCTTAACTGGAGTAATGACTTATATTATGGGAAAGATTGGTAATGAGCAAAAACGCAAGTTGCGTGCAGATTTATTTAACCACATTATTGCTTTACCTATGTCATTCTTTGATAACACTCGGGCTGGAGAGCCTGCAAACCGTATCGTGAAAGATACAGAAATTATTGAAAATCTGGTGAGTGAGCAATCAGTTTCATTT
Source organism: Pseudoalteromonas sp. J010 (assembly GCF_003934235.1). Classification (NCBI taxonomy): domain Bacteria; kingdom Pseudomonadati; phylum Pseudomonadota; class Gammaproteobacteria; order Alteromonadales; family Pseudoalteromonadaceae; genus Pseudoalteromonas; species Pseudoalteromonas sp. J010. The sequence goes on from NZ_RDBW01000019.1 coordinate 35,991, forward strand.
CTTTCTGGTGTTGTGTCATTACTGGGGTCTTTTATTATTCTATGGCTTCTAGATTGGCAAATGACGATGGTAATGCTCGGGGCTGTTATGGTGAGCTTTATGCTGATTTTACCTTTTTCAATGAGGCTCACTATGCTTTCAAAGCACCTACAAGATACGGAAGCATCTTTGTTAGGGCGACTAACAGAGCTGTTTTCTAATATTCGACTACTCAGAACACAATGTGCGCAAGAATTTGAAATTAATAACAATAATAGCCAGTTAAATGGGCTTTATAATACCGCAATGAAAGAGCATTTCTTACTTGCTACGATTGGTTCATTAGTCAATTTGGTTATTATGGGGTCTATTGTTTTGGTACTAGGGTTTGGTGCTTCACGCGTTGCAACTGGAGCGATGACACTTGGTGCTTTTGTCGCTTTTATCATGTTTTTATTAAATATAGTCTTACCTATGGGTCAGCTAAGTATGGTAGTCGCCGCATTCAATAAAGCAAAAGGCGCTGCTATTCGGATCAATGAGATATTGACTACTCCTTTACAAATAGAAGAGGGGGTAAAATTAAATTTGACCAATGAGTCAATCATTGTCAGGGAGCTATCTTTTGGTTACCGTGATGACAAAATGATATTTGATACATTGAATTGTAAATTCTTGGCTGGAAAAACGACAGCCATTGTTGGAGCATCTGGCGCAGGTAAGTCTACTTTGTTTGCATTGCTACAGGGCTTTTATCAGGCTAAAAGTGGATGTATCGAAGTCGCAGGTTCAAATTTGAATGAGATAGACAAAGAGAGTCTTAGATCACAAGTTGGGTATGTGGCACAAGACAGCCCACTATTGTGTGCGACAATATACGAGAACTTGGTTTATGGTGCAAAGCAACAACCAGAACCGGAGCGACTTAGGCAGGCTATTATTGATGCCGATCTCAAGTATTTTATCGATACCCTGCCAGCAGGGCTTGATACTCAAGTTGGTGAACGCGGCGTGACTCTATCAGGAGGGCAAAGGCAGCGTATTGCGTTAGCGCGAGCATTATTGAAGGAGCCAGCTGTACTTTTATTAGATGAAGCAACAGCTAATCTTGATGCGCATACGGAAGCTGCTATTCAACTTGCATTACACAAAGCGCAAGCCGGCCGAACTACGATTATTGCTGCGCACCGCTTAAGTACAGTTGTAGATGCTGACAATATCTTGGTAATCCAAAATGGAACAGTTGAATCACAAGGTAAGCACGATGAATTGATGCAAAGCAGTGAGTTTTACAGCCAACTGATAAGTAAGCAGTTCGGATTAAAAACAGACAGAGACATCACTGTAGCTTGCTCTTAAACTGTGTACCTGTTTGTAATTAAACTGCGAATACACATCTGCCCCCTTACTATAACAAAGCTTTCGCGTTTGTTTTTGAGGGGGCATCACTCTACTTTAGTATTTGGTAATTATTTTGTATTAATTTTTATTTTAGTATTGGTTCTTTTTGGTGGTTTGTAATACAGTTAACATGATAAACAACCTCTGCCTTAGATTAAAGTTGCTTTAGTAGGTACGGTATATTTGAGCTTGAATATTTTTATGAGTTAAACAAGTTCATATTTTTCGGCTGGTTGTAAAGGGAAGAATCACCAGGAGGGTAAGCTATTTAATTGATACGTATAGGTTTGCTTATGTCTCGTAAAACTTTACACCCTAATTCACGTACATCATTACCTCTTGTGCTGCTCATGACCGTGTTGTTGTTAGTGTTTACGTTTTTGCATTTTCCTTAATGAGTAGAAGCTACCTAAAATGCCGCGTAGAGTACACCTCCAATCGCTTTTCATCTCGATATAACTCGAGCTTTTTCAAGTGTCGACGCCATAGTGAAATTAGCACATCGTTTCGGTGCCTCTATTAAATTTATACAGTTAGATACAGAACCAAACTGGAGTAAACTTGGGCGGAATACGTAGTTTACGATTCAAACCTCAGCTCCAATAAGTCAACAAAACAACCTCAGCTGGGCTTGTCCCACACTTTGTAACAGTTTTTATATCGTCAAATTTAATATTTAAAACAAACGCTTATGGTTCTTTGTTAGTCGGGTAACGTAATTCAATTATTTGGTGGTGTAATTCTGGCCGCGATAATTTGCTTATTGCTCCCAACTCGGTATAGTTTAACGCTGGCCAAATAAAGTAAACCTGAGCTTGGGTAGTAAACGTATTTTTAACACCAAACCGCCATGACAAACTGGTTGTATTGGTAGCAAAAGGTGACGACTTAGTTATGCTGTCAGACTACTTGCTCAATTTGAGGGAGTAAAATTGAGGCTTGCTACGTGAAAAGCTTTTTGTTTGGGACCACTAAATAGCAACTTTTAACCGTGCTTAAATGGGCATAAGTACGTTGGCGAAAGCAGCAGTGGTTGGATGTGATCAATATGCTTGCTTTACCTCAAAATAGTTTATTTAAGTAAATTGGTATAAAACGCATTTTAGTGAACGAAAGTGCTGTTTAAAGTGAGCTTTAATAACAACGTTTTTATTACCTCTTTACCTTAATCTCAGGTTAGGAAAATATCGTCCATATTATATGGACATCATAAAATAGGCCTTAGTTTTCAGAGGCAGGTATGCAATTAATTCAGCTAAAATCAGATGATCCACAAGTAATGTCGGTGTTTTCTGAAATAGATAAGCTTATGAATAGCTTATATCCAATCGCAAGTGCACAATCTTTATCGGTGGAAGAGATCAATCAACCTAATGTCTACGCTGTTGGTTTACAAAATGATGACGGTATAGTTGCTTGTGGAGCTATCGTTAAGCAGTTTGATAAAACGCTTTATGGCGAGATTAAACGGCTGTACGTAAAGCCGAGCTATAGAGGGAAGGGGCTATCCAAACGGATTATGCAAATTTTACTTCATTACGCTGGTGAAGCGCAAATTCCACTTATTCGCTTAGAAACAGGTTCAAAGCAAACAAGTGCTATCAACTTGTATGAAACTTTAGGTTTTGAGCGTTGTGAACGCTTTGGTATGTATCGCGACAACCCACTTAGTGTGTTTATGTCGCTATCCCTAAATACTGGCAACTAAATGGTAGGAAAGTGGTTAACGTAACCGCTATTACGTTAACCATGTTGTCAACGTTGCTTAAACTAAAGTTCCATATTTGGTGTGGTTTTTATGGCTTTGATTTTTGCATGAAGATAGTGACCTCAGCCATGACAATCCCAAACTTTTCGATATAAGAGCGATTAATGAGTGTTGATTGGTCGAATGACCACATCCAATCATCAAATTTAACCTCATAGCTCGTGTCTCCAACAGGGAGATCCATTCTGTATTGCCAATTCATGGCGTTGCCAAATGTACCACCGGTTGCTTTATCAAGAATATCACCAGCAACGCCGGAATATTGATTCTCAGCTTCTTTACTAATGGTCCAAACTCTTGTTTTTACACCGTCCCCGAGTAGGTATTCAAAATATTCGTCGAGTACGAGCTGGCCGCTGTTATTGATTGAGCCTTTGATCTCTACGGTGAACTGTTGTACTAAATTTCCATCTCTGTCTTGAACTATGCCCCAGGCCTTTACATCTCCTAAAAAGAAGTCATAAGGGTCAAATTTTGGCGTCAGTGAGGTGTATTTAGCCCCCTCAATTCCTGTACTACATGCGGTTAAAAACAATATTATCAGTGAACTAAAAATTAAACGCATAATTATCTCCTTAGGCCTAACAGCTCGTTGCGCATTTGCGGCTCTGTGGTTTTTTCACCGAGCCAGATATTAAAAAACCACGTGGTAAAAGCTGGGTCTTTGACTTCGCCTATCAATTCGTTGTTGTGATAGAACAGAGTATGGTCTTGTGCTGTTTTAATTCCAAGAAGCACCGTTTCATCTTTCACATCAGGGAATATATTGTTCATTATAGTGAGCCACTGATCACCGAGCTCAACATCATTAAAGCCTTGTTTTTGCATTTCTTCGAGAGAACGTTTGGCAATGTCTTCACCATTTAATGAGCGAAGGTACTGCAACTTGAGTGCGAATGGTTGGGTGGCGGAAAAGTTACCTTGGGTAGCAAAAAGACTCGCGTCATACACATCCCAAAAAAGATATGTCATGCGACTAGTTTGACCAACTTGTTTTGGGTTTTCGATAAAGTTTGCTATTACATCTTCACTGGCAGTGGCTAACTTGCTAAATAGCAGCAACAAAGTAAAAAGGATCGTCCTTCGCATTGATTTTCTCCAATTTCAACAATGCTAACCTTTACGTATGAAAGGGTTGCTTTGTTCACTTTGGTTGCTTGCCTGTCTCATTGTTATCTTTTCATATTATTTGTTAAGCTGGATGAAACCTGATTATTGGAGTAACAATGAACATCTCTATTCGCCCTGCCAAAATCACAGATGCAGAAACCATCTTACACTTTATCAATGAGCTGGCTGTGTATGAAAAAGAGCCTGATGCTGTATTGAATACCGTAGCTGAAATTGAAGATAAGCTATTTGGCACAGATGCCAGAGCACACAGTGTGATCTGCGAGTCAGAAGGGGTCGCTATCGGCTTTGCCGTTTACTTTTTTAATTACTCTACATGGCTCGGTAAACACGGCTTATATCTCGAAGATTTGTATGTCTCTCAAGATAAACGTGGCAGTGGGGCAGGTAAAGGGATCATGAAGTATTTAGCACAGTTAGCGTTAGAGAAAGGGTGCGGTCGTTTTGAATGGGTAGTACTTGATTGGAATAAGCCGTCAATAGACTTTTATGAGAGTATCGGTGCTAAAGCCCAGAGTGAATGGATTATTTATCGTTTATCAGGACAGGCGTTGCTCGATTTTGCAAAAGACGAATAGTCTGGGTGCTGGACAAGTTGTGCTCTCTTTAACGAACATCTTATATCATACCAATTTGACTTAATACCTGCTCAATTTTAAGGAGTAAACCTGACGTTAGCCGCGTTAAAAATTTCTTATTTAGAACAACTAAATAGCAAAATTTTTGCCTTGCCTACAGGACGTAGGTACCTCGGCGTGAGCAGGACGCGGAAGCGGTGTTATCGACAAGATTTTCTCGCCTCAAAATAGACCACTTAATTAAGAAAATTGGTATTAAGTAACCTGAGCTGCGGATAATTAAATGCTTTTCTAGCAGCCAGTGCCTGCTTGTACCTTGGCCAGAGAGGACGTGGAAGTGGTATTTCCCCTAAATTCTCTGGCTAGACAAGGAGAAGAATGAGATGTGCTGTAGAAGCAATAAGCTAAAACATTCCTCATCCAGTCTTAGGTTAAATAAAATACAATGAGTGTTCTGATATTTTTTACGGATCACCAGACCAACTTAGAGATCCTCAGTTAGGTGAAGCCGTTAATGTTTATGCCGTGTCTCAGTGTTTATCGACATGGCCTAAGTCACGTGAAGGGTCTAACAAATCACGAACCTTTCGTTTTAATATTTTGGCTTCAGGGAAACCACCATCAGCTTTACGGCACCAAATTAATGTATTGTCGTAATAGATTTCAAATACGCCTTTACTCGCAGGAACCAAGGCTACTTGCTGAAGGTCGTCAGAAAAAGTTGATAGCAGCTCTTGGGCTAGCCATGTGGCTCTGAGCATCCATTGACAGAGCACGCAGTAGTGAATAGTGATAGTGGGTTTATTCATAGTTGACTTTACTTCTGATTGTTTGTGTATGTGCCTGTGCTGAGAGTTGCATTGAGGCTAGCTTGGGTAAGTTTATCAGACTCCCTGCTGAGCGTCATAAGCAATACTAGAGTGAACGTGAGGCAAAGTGAGCAGTAATATAATTTCTATCAATATAAATTGACTAGACGCTTACTCACACCTTGAGTTATGTAATGCAGTAGATTGCAGGAAAGTAAAAAGTACGAGATGAAAATAATAACGTCGAGAAAAAAACGGGGGGATTCCCCCCGCAATTATCCAGGGAGACCTCAATGTTAAGGTCAAACTATAAGTTACGGAAAATTTACATGTTAACAACCCATTTGTGTTGAGCTGTGGTCAAATCGTGACGAATGTTGCTAATTTAGTGATTATTTTTATAATTAATTAATCTTTTTGTTAGGTTAGCGTTCCATTCGCTCCTAGTACTGAACTCGCCTTGAATCGCCGAGCGCTGAGCCAAGGTAAGCGCCGGATGCCATATTGAAAAAATAAGGACGATACGGTCTTTGTCGCCACCATTATGTGCCATGTGTAAGTACGAGTCGTCAAATATCGTAAGAGAGCTGTCCTGCCATAATACACGTTCGCCATTGACTTCTAAGTAACACGCATCTGGTATATCAATTGCCAAGTGAACGGTCAAACTATGATTAGAAAGTCCATAGTGTGGTGTAATTGTCTGTCCTTTTGCTAACTTTGAATAGAATACTTCATAAGGTGTATTTGTTAGGCCGTAGCATGGCACATTCTCAAGTGCTTGCTTTAACTTTGGAAACTGACTAGAGATTGCGTGGTTTTCGCTGCCATCTTTAAACAGAGAAAGCGCTTGCCAATTATCGCTATTAGCGAGCTTTGGAAATTCATTCTCATATATTTTGCCGGATAAATAAGGGGTTAAATGCGAAGAAAGCGATTGAATTGCATGTTTATACTCAGTAATTATGTCGGGCACACAATCCATAAACTCCTGATACCAAGAAAATGTTTCAGCAGGCCATATAGGCCGAGCATCGAGATCCGTTACATAGAACAAATGTGGTGCTTGAGGTGTTGTAAAGGGAGTGCTGGAGTATTGTACCCATCTGGCCGCTCTGTAGCCTTTGGGGACAGCGAGGTTACGCTCCATACACTGCCAAGCGTTTTTAAAGCGCTCTACCGTTTGTGGCGCCATATTATTTGGAAGCTGTAGTTGTTTAAAATTGCCAGTTAACCTCTCACACAGTGCGTAACAAATTAACGCTGTATGTTCTTCGCCCCGTTGCTCAAGTAAATTGCCAAGATATAAGTAAAGTAAATAATTGTTTGGTGCGAGTTCAAGGCATTGAAAATAGGCAGCTTCACTTTCTTTGAAAGCCTCGATTTGCTCTAGAATCACGGCGACACGATAGCATAACTCAGCATTGTCTTGATGCTGTGATAGTAAGCTACTTAATAGTGCTGGCCACTTAGTTTGTGGTTCAATATTCAAAATCGGCTGTAGCAGAGCGTCGATGTTGAGCGTTTGAGCTGGCTTAGTTGTCATTAAAATATTATCTCTGTATTAATTTTTCATAATGCCAATATCAAGAGGTAGCGTCATGCGATAACTACTGTCTGTTGCTTGGAAAGGCTGCGTCCCATGCCAAAAATAAGAAGGGAAAATAACAATCTGACCTCGCCTCGGTTTGACCGATTTGAATGGTGGAAAATCATATGGTGGCGCCAATGGTGGGCGGCCAAATTCAATGAGGCCGCTGTTACTATCGTCTTCGGGTGTATTGATGTATAGCACGACGCTTATCCAACCAGCAGGGTGAATATGGCTAACATGAAACCCCTGCTCACTGAGCTTAACGGACCAAGAGCCTGTAATTTTTTTCTCACTATGCAAGTGAGCTAGAAAAGGATGATCTTGCTCTGCACTTAGCTGATTAAGGCACCTATCGACATCGGCTAATAATTGCGTTTTGGTTTTTGCAATAATATCGATGTCTCTATTTAGGAGGCCTCCCGATATTTGCGAACCGTTGACCAAGGTCTGCTCACTGGGAGCTTGCTTTCCCTGATGAAGCGCAAGTAGGCAAGCTTCAAGCTCTTGTAAGAAGGTTTCACTGCTGTCATAACCCTTTGGCGCTGACAGGGTTGTTGTAAGTACAAAGCTGGGATCGCATAAATGCTGGTGCTTCTGCTCGTCCGTTGCCCGATAAAGCACGCTTAGCCAAGCAAGCGCAAGTTGTGAGTCTGGCCGCTGTTTGAGTACATTTAAAAGTAATTGATTAGCGACATCAAAATTGCCCAACTGCAGCGCAAACTTAGCTTGCTCACATAATCGGTCATGCTCAGGTGCTATTTTGTTGGCGTTATCTAAATGTTGAAAAGCATTATCAAAACGCTCTTCTTTGGCAGCTAAACGACCCAGAAGTGTCTGCATTAGAGATGATGAAGAAGCAAATCCTGAATGTGTTATACAAGCTTTACATGCTTGATATTGGTTAGTATTCCAATACAGCTCAGCTAAACACTCCGTCAGTTCACGTTTGTTATCTGTCGCTGTATACAACGCTTCCTTTATACTTATTGCAAATAGTTCATGCTGACCATTTTGCCAATAAAGCTCATTGAGTGCTTTGTGTACTGTCGTATTATACGGTGTTACTTTTAAGGCATGTTGGTAGGCTTGTTGTGCAAGCTGAAATTGACCATTGGCAAAATAGCAATCGCCTAGGTTATACAGTGGCTCATATTGCTCTGGCGCTTGTGTGTGTACAAATTGGAAGCATTGGATAGCCAACTCAAACTTTGCCTGTAACTTGTAACATAAACCAAGATTATGAATAGCTCGAAAGGCTACTGGTGCACCTTGTGGTACTGCTAAGTAGCACTTTATCGCTTCATTAAGGTTATCTTGGGCTTTGTATATGTCTCCAAGGATTTTTGTAAACTGTCCACTACGGTCGGTATCTTGGCCTTTAACAGCCCATTGTGTAGCAGCTGAGAACTTATTTTGTTCAAGATAAAGTAGTGCAAGGTTTTTTATTGTTTCTTGGTTTGTGGGCTGACTGCTCGCTATTTGTAAATAATGCGCTTCGGCTTGAGTATATTGGGCCGATAACCAGTAGCATTTAGCAATATGGTTTAGGATTTCTGATTTTTGAGGGGATAACTTATACGCGGTACTTAAAGATGAAATAGCTAGAGGCCAGTTTTCTTGAGCTTTATGGCAAATACCAATAAGGTAGTGAATGTCTGAATGGTTGGAATGAGCAAATTTTTCAAGCATAGATAAAGCCTGACTTGGCTGATTTGCCTGAATGTGATTGAGCGCGTTTTTCAGCGTGGTGTTCATTTCATTCGTTTGCATTGTATTGTTGTTATTTTAAAAGTCGTTTCGGCACGCAAAATAGTAAATTCGCCACACATTAACATAGCGGCTTTCCCTGTTGTAACTACCTCAGCCAATTTACACATTAGAATTAGCCTCACCTCAAGGTTGATTAACTAACTTCTTACCACGAACTTAGGCTAAATAAGAAATTAATGAATCTAAAAGAGTATTGCTTCTTCGTATTGACTAGAGCGTTAGCATAGTTGGAATAAACCAACAGCTTTAAAAATAAGCGTGAAGAAAAGTTAGGCTCATGTCAATATGCCTAAGTTTAAATCAAATAATGAAAAAGGGAGCCTTAGCTCCCTTTAATACATTACGTTCTGGTTAGAATGTGTAAACCGCACTCATGAAGTAGCGAGGGCCGATTACATCATACAGCTCAGGGAAGGTATTCGCTTGTTGCTGAGCATCACCTAGTGGGGTTGGCTCAGTGTCTAGCACGTTTTTAATACCAAATGTTGCTTGAACATTGTCGCTGAAGTGATAGCTGGCACTCAGATCGACATACCATTCGGCTTTTGACACAGGTACTATAGTATTTGTACCCGTATCTTCATCCACTTCGCTCATATAGCGAACTAGCGCCGACAGGCTTAAATCACCAGATGTCCACGTGAAGCGGTTATTACTCTGGAATTCTGGGCGAGGTACAAGACAGGTGTTACCGAACTTACCTTCACAATAAACAGTATCGGTAAAGCCTACACTCGCAGTCTTAAAGTACTCGTCAAGGATTGTGTTCTTTGAGTTAATGTTCAGTACTGAACCATTATCACCAATGCCAAAACCAAGCTCAGTCGTCCAGTTAAAGTTAATGTCATAACCTTTTGTACCTAACTCTGCAATGTTAGCATTCAGCGCTGTTACTAAGTCAACGTTACCATCAGGACGACGTACGATTGCTTTACAGAATTCAGAGTTAGGATCTTTGAGCTGGTTGTAACATACATCTAGGATGTTATTAACACCACCACCTAACACATCAATTGCATCATCTATGGTGATATCGAAGTAGTCAATTGTTACGTCAAAGTTTTCAGTTGGCGTGATAACTAGACCTAGCGTAACCGTTTCAGAAGTTTCTTCTTTCAGGTCTGGGTTACCACCAAAGCTACCTTCAATTTGCGCATTTGCTTGTTCAAATACACCTACTTGAGACGCAGCAACACCGTGCGCTTCACATAGTGCTCTGTCTGTTTGACCTTCTACGAAGCCATCAACACTACAAGGATCTGTTGCACTTGGGAAGCCGTTAGCTGCACCTTGGAATAGCTCTGCAATATTTGGTGCACGTACAGACTCTTGATAACCTGCACGGAATGATACGTACTCGTTTACTGTCCAGTTAATGGTTGTCGCAAATGAGGAAACATTACCGATATTGGAGTAATCAGAAAAGCGACCAGCAAACCATAGTGTAATATCATCAGCAAACGCAGCATCAGTCACCAAAGGAATATCGATTTCTGTGAAGATTTCATCAACACTGTAGTTACCTACAGTTGGTTCACCGGCGTTAAAGCCCAGTACATCACCAGATGCCAAAAACTCATCTGGACGGAAGCTAGAGTCGTCAAAGCGGCTCTCATAACCAATTACAAAGCCTACAGGCATATCCGCAGATGGAACAGTGAATGGCAATTCACCAGCAATATCAAAGTGGAAAATTTCTTGCTTGATATTTGTGACGTTAGATGCACCAACATTAACAAAATCAATAGCTGCTTGCGAGATGTTACCTTCACCAAAAATATTGATTGGCGCACAGCCACCAGACGGGTCTTGACACGCAGTACCGTCGTCGGTCACTAAAATTGCTTGTCTGAATCGAGACTCAGAAACGTCATTATTTAAAAGGTTCGAGCGGTCAAGCTCTGAGCGGCTATAATAAGCGTTATATGCCCAATCGCCGATAAAGCCATCAACACCAACTAGTAAACGCATGGCGTTACGTGTGTCAATTACTTGTCTAGGACCGTTTTCAACCATACGGCGGCCGATAGTTGCAAAAGTGAAGTTACCGTTCGCATCTAACTGGCTGACCATGTTGCCTGTTGGTTCGCCTTCATCATCAAGCTCAGGAACCAAGGCTTTCATTGCGGCTTGTACATCAGCACCAAAGAATGGACTATCAGGGTTGACTACAAGATTGTTTACAAAAGCTGGTGTAGGCGCTAGTTGCGAAGGTACCTCATTACGGATGAAGGACAGTTCACTGTATAAGCGTGTATCGTCGTTCACATAATAATGTGCAAAGGAGTTAAGTGTTAAACGCTCTTGAGGCAATTGAAGGTAGTTGTCAGGTGCATAGTTGAATGCGTCTGCTGATGTGTAAGGTAAGCCTTCGCCATTTGGACCAAAACGCCCTAATGTATCACCATTTGGTAGGGTTGGACCTGCAAATATACGAGTGCCAGGAATACCTGATGAACCACCAGGAACCAAGCCGTTTTCACCTTCCGTTAGCGTTACGCTGGTAAAGTCTCTATCCCCTTGGAAAATCGGCTCGCGCTTGGCGTAACCGATATAGACAGTCGCGTTACCTTTATCGTCAGCAAAATTACCACCAATGGTTAAGTCAGCATTGAATTTTTCACCATCACCTTCTTCTGTGATGTCATACAGCGCTGAAATTTCAGCACCTTCAAAATCGTCTTTCAAACGGAAGTTTACAACACCTGCAAGTGCATCAGAGCCGTATACCGCGCCGGCACCACCGGTGATAATATCTACACCTTCAATCAAAGAAGCAGGAATGGTATTTAAGTCAACAACCCCTGTTTGTGTTGCTGGAACCCAGCGGCGACCATTTACCAAAACCAAGGTACGCTCATCTTCTAGACCACGCAAGTCAACTCGAGCGGTACCATCACCAGGGTTGTTAGAGCTTGGGCCGAAAGAAGGTACGGTTAGTGGCAGCTCAGCAAGCTTTTGCTCGACGTTGAGGTTTCCAGACATAGCAAACTCAGTACCGTCTAATTCGATGACCGGTGTCTTAGCCGTTAACGCTACACGTTGAATACGAGAACCCGTAATCGAAATTCTTTCTACTTCTTCTACTGAACCGTCGTTTGCTTCTTCTGCTGATGCTTGCAAGCCTAAGCTCCCGCCTATCAGACACGCAGAAGTGATAAGCATGCTCACTTTAGAACGCTTAAATTGCTTCATGATATCCCCTGATTAGTATGTTTTGTTTTTGATACCTTTGTTGAGCTTACAAACTCAGTACAAAGGCTTATTAGTATCAGGTCGAGGCTATGATGGAAGTTCAGATTATGCTAGCTGAGATCCACAAGATGAAGGAAAGTAGTGACAACAGGCGAGAAAAAAAAGATCAAAATTTATTTGCATATTACATTATGACAATTTATAACAATAATATGTTAATGGTTGTGACGTGAGATATAAGGAAACGTATCTTATTTTACTCGGTTCTGCGTATGTAAGGTGCCAGATGAAAAGTATGACAATTTTGATGCCCTCCAGTATATCTGAGCTTGGGGCTGAAATGAGTACAAGATTAAAGAGTTCCGATATTAGTTCTCGATTTGTATATTATAATGATATTGTTGATATTATCGAAATAATAAAAGTGGGCGAAATAAGCTGCTTTCTGTTTGACTCTGAAATAGAAGCGTCAGACATGTCGTTGGTTTTGGCTGAGCAGGGAGTTGAAATACCCACGATTAAACTTGGTGTAAATATCAGCTTAAAAAGCCAGGCTGAATTGACATTTAAAGGCCAGACTAGACAGGACACCTTGATAGCTAACCTTACCTATGCTGCATTAGCGCAAGTATCAAGCGAGTCAGAAAATCACTACCTACCAGCCAAGCGATTGATAGTAAAAGATTCAGGTCATATCCACGTTATCAAGGTAGAGGAGTTAGCCTGGGTTGGTGGGGCTGGGAATTATGTTGAATTGCATATGCTCAATCGGCAGCGCTCCATTTTACACCGTGATACCATGTCTGCGATGGAAAAAAACTTAAAAACCTACGGCTTTTCAAGGATCCATAAGTCGTCTTTAGTCAATTTAAATGCCATTACAGAGCTAAAGACGCGAGACAATGGTGATTATGATGTCATATTAGAAAATGGTGACTTGCTCCATCTATCTAGACGTTATAAGCAAAACTTAGCGGCATTGCTGCAGGTAAATAGTTAGCAGACATTACGGTTAGCTAACACCTTTTGCAAAATGAACAAATTCGCTAAATATTGAGTCTTTTATCAGTCTATCAGGGGTAAACGCGTAATAGTTTTGAAAGGTGTTTTCTATCGTACCTAGCAGTGTTACGCCATAGTGACGTTGCAATTCTGCCTTGATAGAAAGCGGCGCTGGAAAAATGCCAAAACCTTGCTGACCTAGAGCCTTCATTAGCGCACTATCGTCAACATGACCTGATACTTTGACTTCGATATTCTGGTCTTGCAACCAGTATTGAATAGAGTTGGTCACAGGGCTGTTTTTCGCGGGTAGTATTATAGACTGTGCTTGTAAAGAAAAAGGGTAATTTTCACGGAGCCGCTCGCAAATTGCAGCAGAGCCATAAAGGCCGATTTGACTCTTGCCAATCTCATGACAGAAAACTTTAAACGGTAAGTGACTGTCTAGTGGTTTGTCAGCAAGTACAATATCAAGCTTATGTGTAGCCATTTGCGCTAATAGCTCTGACTGTTGACCATCAATACAGTGGAGGTTGGCAACTTGTTCATTTTCAATTAATGGTGCGAGCCATTTTGACACAAGCGATTTTGGAATTGCATCTGAGATACCTACTTTCAACGTTCTGTGCATAGCCGCTGCACCATCTTGGGTCGTTTCTAGCCATTCTTTTGCTATTGAAAACATGTCATCTGTGTATTGTTTGGTTAAAATACCAAAATCCGTCAATCTGAGCCCTCTCCCTTCTCTGATAAACAAGGGTTTTCCTAATCTTTCTTCTAAGCTTGATAGTTGGGCACTAATCGTTTGCGGTGTGAGGTGTAGCACTTTACTTGCACCCGCGATACTACCTTCGTTACTGACCTGCCAAAAATAATAAAGATGGTTGAAATTAATATTCATACTGTTCGTAAAAACCTTATGCTTAGTTAGATATAATCAGCTTTTATCTTTTTTTGAACATTAGTAGATTTAGTCATACAGCGCAAGTACTCGTTATTGAACTTGACGTTTTGTGATGAATAGTTGATTTGGTGGACTGAGGTAACAATGAAATTAAACCTGATAGGTGTCAATGAACCAATAGCGGCATCAAACAAAGTAGCATTTATGAAAGTCATAAATAGTGCGCTACACAGCTATACAAAGAATATACGCAAGGTGAATGTAAAAGTCGAAAAGCAAGGTCATAGAGATAACTTTACGCTGTGTCACGTAGAACTGTTGCTGCCGGGACTACCGACGTTAAAGGTAAAAGCGAAGGGAAAAACCTTGCTACAAGCGCTCACTCGCGCACTCCAGAATAGTAAAAAAATACTGAAAGAGAATTATTTTAAACTTAGTCGCTAGCCCAAGGCTAAGTTATTCCGTTCCCAAGCACTTGCAGTGGCAAGGATGCCACGCAATTTTCTAAAGTTAATAGAAAATCCACCGATAACAAGGCTCAAGGAAATCATATCGGTCAGTAACAATGAGTGTTAATTTTTTAATTCACAGTCCCGCGCGCTCTGCAATACCTGAAAAGGTACTTGATCCAGACACTGAAAAGTCATCTCAAGCAGAACAATCCAGTCAAGCCCAGCCCGTTCGGTTATCAGAAGAAGAAATGGCTAAATTATCTGGAGAAGAAGCGAAAAAGGAGCAAGATGAAGCTGCCTTACCTGAACATATTCAAAAAATGGTTGAAAAGCTTGAAGAGCTGAGAGAGAAAATAAAAGAAGAACAAGAATTGCTAGATAAACTCAAAGCGAGCGATTCATATCCCGAAGAAATGAAAGCTGAATTAGTGGTACAAAAGCTTGAATATATCATGGCGATGCAGAATCAGGTGATTGAACTGACGAAAAACATCCAAGATGCACTCAAAGAAGCGGGGATCACTGATCCTGGCATTTTGCTAAAAGCGCTAGCCTAGTAGCCCTACCAATAATATTTTACCTTGAGCCATGTTGGGGCGCTGACAACATAAGTCTATTCTCATATTGTCAGCTGTTTTGTATAAGCGTTTAAGTTTGGGAAATGGTTTAGAAACCAGTTGTAAGGTTTTTACCCTTAAGCTTCTTCTGGTAATGCTATCTAAAAAAGCGTATGACGTTGAGTTTAAGGCAGAATGACAAGCGCTAAGCATATCATCGGTAATTTGTTGCTGATGGATTGCTTGGTAACCCGCTTGATCCGATAATTGCCCTGCTGAGGCTGCTAATACACAGATAGCATAAACATCAAACACACCGATAGCGCGTACTTTTTGGCTGCTGGGATCTTCGTATGCCACCATCATGCAAGGTAAGTTGTCAGCATCATATTCCATTTTCATAATTTGATAGAGTCTTAACTCAGAGTCAATATGCTTATTCATTAGCTTTTCTAATTGACCGACTTGTGGAAGTGGGATTCCTTTGTGCAGTGTATGGATCTGTCTTGTTTTGTTGTTTTCTTCCGCGGCGATAACCAGTGGCATTATTTTGTTGTGCAGATCGTCATCTGCAAAAGGTTTGGATAACACAAATTCAGCGCCATAGTCTAAAGCGAGCTTAATTTGCGCTTGGTCGTCTACGGTGGTTACCATCGCCATGGTTATATCGAGTCTCTTTTGTTTTATCGCTTTAACTAATGCCAACCCAGAAATATCTGGCATGTGCCAGTCGGTAAGTACAATGTCAGGTTGCCAAGCACCTATAATTTTTAATGCTTCTTTTGCACTCTGAGCCTTTTTAATCAACAGTTTACGATATCTAAAGCGCGCCAAGCCGCGACTTATAATTTCCAGCGTTGCAGCACTATCGTCTACGAGCAATATCTTCACAAAAAACCACTTTATTGAAAAATATAGATTTATTATAGGCACGATTTTTAACCAATACTAAAATGAATAAGAGAAATAAATAGGTGTCCGATATGCTATTTGACAAACTACCTACCGATGTACTTGTATACATGGCGGTAAACTTTGGATTACTAATATTAGCTTTTTGGTTTTATATTCTATTACTTATTCTAAGAGAGTTTAGGTTATTTGCTACCAAGACAAGTGGTGCTAATGGTAGTACCAATGCGGAGCAACAATATCTATTGCAGCACTGTAGAGAAGCAATTAATAAATCAATGAGGTTTGTGGAAGATAATCAGCAGACGATTCATGAGCTTGCTAGTTTGCAAGTAAATCTGGAGCAGCAACTTGCGGAACTTCGCCTATCAACACAAGGACAGATCACAGCTGAAGAGCAAATTAAAATAGACGACCTCAACAGCAAATTAGTGAAATCCCATCGGTTAATTAAAAAATTAAGAGGAGACCTTGCCAAGAGCCTAGATAGACTAAAAGAAACTCGGCAAAAACTTTACGATCATTATAGGTCGACTGATGAACTGCAAAAAGAAAATGAGTCCCTTAAGCAGCAGTTAGAAGCGTCTAAAACGTCAGGTGGGGGATCTGAGCAGGAGCTAGAGCAGCTTGTAGCTACTTTTGAAAAAGAGCGCCAAGATATGGCTCAAACTATTAATGAATATAAAAGGCAAATTGCAGAGCAAAGCCAAGCTCTCCAACAATTGATGGTTCAAGAGCAGGAAGTTGAAGACGGTCCAAAACTTCAAGCTATCCAAAAAGAACTCGAGCAGACAAGAGATGCGTTAGAGCACCTATCCAAAGAAAAGAAATTCATAGAAAGTAGATATTTAGAAGTTGTCAAAAATCAAACTAAATAGTTAACAAAATGTTTTATTGTGCGTGACTTTTGCTTCGGGTTTATGTAAGGTTTACTAAATTAGATTACCTGAATTACCGTCGGTACATAACACATTATCATTAAAAAAGGTCTTAAAAATAAACATGTTATAGAGCCGATATCAAAGCTGTAAGCGGGCTATATGGCAACTTTGCGATCGTGTGTGTTGTGAGTACGTAGGTGTTGGTAAAAGGATTAATACATGGCTTATATTCCCGATACGAGTGCACAAGACTCGGTAGTTGAAAAACCTAAAAAAAATAAAATAGTTATCGGTATAGTCTGCGCTTTTATCGTAGCGCTTCTTTTCTTGCTGGAGCCGATAGTTGGTCAGTGGCTTAGTGGTCAGAGTGCAATTTCCAGTGACAAAATACATATTTCAGCAGTTAAGCAAGGTGACTTTGTTCGCGATATTTCTGTTCAGGGTAAGGTCGTTGCCGCAAGGCGTCCAACTATCTATAGCCCTGCTGAGGGGACGGTGACTTATTTGGTTGAGTCAGGCGATAGTGTGATTGAAGGACAAACTTTAGCTGTGATTGATAGCCCAGAGCTAAAAAGTGAGTTTGCTCAGCATCAAGCTGAGTTAAATCGGCTTGATACCGAGTTGCAGCGACAGATCATTCAAGCTAAAAAGCAAGAGCTGGCGCAGGAGAATTATTTGGGCAAAGCAACCGTTGTGCTCAATGCTGCAAAACGAGAGATGCGTCGTTCAGAAGACGGTCTGAAAACACAAGTTGTAAGTGATATTGACTATCAAAAAGCGAAAGATGATCTGGAAAATGCTAAACGTGAGTATCTTCTGGCTTTAAAAGAAGTTGATTTACAAAAAGAAAGTCAAAAGTTTGAGATCCGAACTAAGGAACTTGAGCTTGAAGCACAAAAAGTAAAAGTGGCAGAGTTGGAGCGTCAAGTTGACGCTTTAAAGATAGTGTCACCCGTCAGTGGCTTGATAGGCAACTTAGCGGTAGAGCAGAAGAACTCTGTCGCGAAAAATCAACCTTTGCTAAGTGTAGTAGACCTTTCAAAATATGAAATCGAAGTGCAAATACCAGAGAGCTACTCTGACGATTTAGCGCTTGGGATGCTCGCTGAAATCAACTTAAGCGGTCAGTTATACGAGGGAGAAATTGTTGCCATCTCCCCGGAAATAGAAAACGGCCGCGTAGCTGGGAAAATCAGATTCAAAGAAGGTGCTATTCAAGGGCTTCGGCAAAATCAAAGATTAACCAGCCGCATCATAATAGAACAAAAACAGAATATTGCTTATCTGCCGCATGGGCAGTATTTAGAAGCATATAATGGCCAGTTTGCATATGTGGTAAAGGAAAACACGGCGATTAAAACACCAATACGGATAGGATTGAGAAGTATTGGTCAGGTTGAAGTGCTCTCGGGGTTGAATGTCGGAGATCAGGTCATTACGTCAGATGCTCGGATTTTTAAAGATGCCCCTAGTGTGAAAATTATTCAATAAAGGATTAGCACTATGCTGTCGATGCGTCATCTCTCAAAAGCTTATCATACTGACACCATAAAAACTCAAGCTTTACAGCCATTTGACCTTACAATTGAGCAGGGCGAGTTTGTGGCAATAATAGGCCCTTCTGGTTCAGGTAAAACCACCTTCTTGAATATTACAGGGCTGTTGGAAGATTTTTGTGAGGGAAGTTATGAGCTCGATGGCGTTAATGTTGAACACTTAAGTGATAAAGCAAAATCAAAGCTGAGAAATGAAAAAGTAGGATTTATATTTCAGAGCTTTAACTTAATTCCAGAGCTAACTCTCTATGACAATGTAGATATGCCGCTACGTTATCGTAAATTATCTTCAAAAGAGCGCCATGAACGTATTATGGATGCGCTTGGGAAAGTGGGGCTGGCATCGCGCAGGGATCACTACCCCGCACAGTTATCTGGTGGGCAACAGCAGCGGGTTGCGATAGCACGGGCAATTGCTGGTAAACCATCATTTTTGTTAGCAGATGAACCAACGGGTAACTTAGATAGCAAAATGGCAGAAGGGATCATGGCATTGCTTGAAGATATTAATGCCCAAGGCACCAGTATTGTGATGGTTACCCATGACCCTAATCAAGCAGCCAGGGCACAGCGGGTTATTGAGATCCGCGATGGTATATTGAGCGAAGGTAAGAGAATTGAAAAAGCGATAGCGTAAGGAATAATTATGCTTGGATATTATCTTAAATTAGCGCTTATCTCTTTAAAAAAGACGCCGTTTTTGTCCTTCTTAATGATTATCACTATTGCTATTGGCATTGGCGCTGCAATGACGACGTATACGGTAAGCTATTTGCTGGCGAAAGACCCGATCCCTTCCAAGAGTGAAAAATTATTTAATGTTCGTCTGAATAGTTTTGGACCAGATAAGCCATTTAATATTGCCAAAGGTAAGGAAGTCCCTCCAACGATTCTTACTTACCAAGATGCAATGAATTTGCAAAATGCTCAGCAAGGTGTGCGACAGACCCCACTTGGTAGTTTTAAGATGATGACTCGCGGCATTACGCAACCTGTCACTGAAGCAAAAATGACTGCCATCAGAAGTGCATATCGCGATATGTTCAGCATGTTTGATGTACCGTTTAAATTTGGCGGGGCATGGGATGAAGTTGCTGATAAAGAAGGATTACAAGTTGCAGTGATTAGCCAAGAGTTGAATGACAAGCTGTTCCTTGGAGAAAACTCAGTTGGTAAGTCTTTACTTATTGGTGAGTCCTCTTATCAAATAGTTGGTGTGACTGAAGATTGGTATCCTATTCCAAAGTTTTTTGACTATCGAGTGAGAGCATATAACAAACCAAGAGATATTATTATTCCATTTAATACTCAAATTAATAATGAGTTGTGGACAAGTTCAGACGTCTCATTCTTATGCTGGAAAGAACCATCTGACGATTCTTTTTCAGCAATATTAGCATCAGAATGTGTGTGGGTTTCATATTGGGTGGAGCTAGCGTCTGAGGCGGATCGAAGTCGCTACCTTGATTTTTTGCACCGCTACTCGATGGAGCAGCGAGAGTACGGACGTTTTCTTCGCGAGCCACTACATCAGTTGTTCAACGTCAAAGAAGATCTAGTTGATAGAAAAGTACAGAAAGAGGACGGCAATATAGCACTGTGGCTTGCGTTTGCGTTTCTTGGTGTATGTTTGCTCAACTGCATGGCGATGATGGTAGCAAAATTTCACACTAAGACAGGTGAGGTTGGTTTACGCAGGGCTGTTGGTGCATCTAAACAAGATATTGTCGCGCAATTTTCCATCGAGACTTGCATTGTGGGACTGCTTGGCGGTGGTTTAGGGTTGTTGCTAGCACAATTTGGTTTGGTGGTAACGGCTCAGCTCTATAGTCATCTATATGCCGAAATGTTAGAAATGACATTTGGCATTGTAGTGATGACTATTGTATTGGCTATTACTAGCGCGATGGCTTTTGGCTTGTTACCTATTTTGCATGCAGCAAAGGTGCAACCATCTAGTCAGCTGAAAAGCCTATAGGAGCCTATATATGAAAGACTTACTACCAATTTTAAAAACCTTTAGAAAAAATAAAGTCTCTCCTTTGCTGCTGATACTTCAGATAGCCTTAACTTTTACCATTCTAGTGAATGCCATTTTTATGATGGTAACAAAAGAAAATGAGCTAATTCAGCCAACAGGATTAAGTGAGAGTCAGCTATTTAGTTTCAGCACAAATCTTGAGGGAAGTGACGAAGAAAAGCACGCAGCATTAGATACCGATTTAGCTGATATTCAAGCGCTTGCCAGTGTTGAGAGCGCAAGTACCATAACCAGTTTACCACTGACCAATTGGGGTCGCTCGCTTGCGGTTGGCTTAACTCCAGAGGATGAAGATAGAGTCACGCATGCAGGGTATTATGGGTCGGATGAAACGGTGGTTGATACGCTCGGGCTTAGGGTTGTTGCAGGAAGAAGCTTTCAGCATAACGATGTGGTGCACAAATATTTTGATGGTCATACAGCATCAGCTAGCGTGCTGATCTCGCAAGACCTTGCTTATAAAATTCGCCCTAATGATTGGAGAAGTGTGGTTGGCGAAACCATATACGTGCAATCTGTACCCCAAAAAGTCGTTGGTATCGTCGAGACTATGAAATCTCCATGGCGGTTCTGGTATGCGTATGATATGGCTGTGATCAGTTCAGTAAAAGAGCATTATGAGCAAAGTATTATTGTAGTCAGAGCCGTGGAGGGCCAAAGAGAGCAAGCGATGAGCGAAGTACATCAGCTTTTATTCAAAAAGCCAGCAAGGCAAGTGGATAACTTTAAGTCATTCGAGCAGATAAAAGCCGAGAATTTGCAAGCTGACTATGCGGTATCCCAAACCCTAAAAGTGGTGATAGCGGCACTAGCATGCGTGACTATTTTGGGCATTTTTGGCCAAGCACGATACACAGTATTAAAGCGCAAAAAGCAAATAGGTACGCGTAGAGCGCTAGGTGCGACACAAGGTGATATTCTGCGTTATTTTATGATTGAAAACGCAGTTGTATCATTACTTGGCGTATTGCTCGGTACAATTGTTGCTATTATTGCAAACATCTATTTGGTCAATTATTTTGGGCTAACGAGTGTGCCAGGTGAGTACTTGATTAGCGGTGCCATTGTCATGGTTATTGCAGGCCAACTAGCTGTCTACTACCCAGCAACGACAGCTTCTAAAGTACCACCGGCAATAGCAACTCGAGCTGCTTGATTGTTGGCTAGATAGGTATAAAGTGACGAGCTATATATTAAGACCCTCATGATTTTGCTAGAATACAGCATGGAGGCTCGAAAATATTATGCTTAAAATCTCAAATAACGTTACGCTTGCCCCTTGGGAGATAGACATTACAGCTATTCGAGCTCAAGGCGCTGGTGGTCAAAATGTCAATAAGGTGTCTAGTGCTATTCATTTGAGGTTTGATGTGAATCGCTCTACTTTGCCCGCTTTTTACAAAGAACGCTTACTTGCGCTAAAAGACTCAAGGATCACCAAAGAAGGCGTAATTGTATTAAAAGCCCAGAGTTTTCGAACCCAAGAGCTGAATAAAGAGGATGCCTTAGCGAGGCTAAAAGCGCTTATTCTAGAAGCAACTAAAGTTGAGAAAGCCCGCAGAGCCACTAAACCGACAAAAAGTGCTCAAAAAAAGCGATTGAATCAAAAAACCAAACGCGGTCAAACCAAAGCATTAAGAGGCTCGGTAAACTGGTGAGGTAAAGGCTCACCAGAGCCAATTCTATCTCGACCTTTGAAAGTTTGCTCTCAATAAAGACTGGTTTTTATGTTTATTCATTTTGTATATCGTGAGTTAGCGCACTCCTCACCCAAGCCTTAAACTGTCTAAGTTTCAGATAATCAATGCCTCTCTAGCAACCGATTTAAAATGTAAAAACGTCCTCAAACTTTTCACCATTGTTTAAGCGTTCTAAATTTAATACCAATTTTCTTAATTAAGTGGCCTATGTTGAGGGGAGAAAATCTTGTCGATAACCCCGCTACCGCGTCCTGCTATCGCCAAGGTACCTAACTTCGTGTAGGCAAGGCAAAAATTTTGCTATTTAGTTGTTCTAAAAGAAATTTTTAACGCTGTTAGCGTCAGATTTACTCCTTCAAATTGAGCAAGTACTAAGTCAAATTGGTATAAGTAGAGATCTTTTGGTTTTAAAGGCTCGATTGCTATTCTATCGCTGTTAATTTGTAATTAATTTTAACCTTTTACTTTTCAATGTGATAGAGGTTTTTTCCTATATTAATACAAAACAGTAGTTTACTTTTTGCACTGAAATGTTAAAAAGTAACAATAAGATTTATTTTTTGTGTTAGTAAGTAACACTCGCTGCGCAGCCTTGGTAGCACATACCGCAGTTTTAAGTTTCTCAGAGTCGCAATATTAATAACGGCTCTGCTACTGGTTTAAAAAAAGAAAAGGAACAATAAAATGTCAAACCTAGTCACTGATATTGGTAAACACAACCCAAAGCGTAGTAAGTTGAGTGTCGCTGTATCCTCCATATTATTTGGACTTACTCCTTTTTGGGTTCTCGCTGAAACTGCGGCAAAAAATGACAGCGATGTCAGTGTTGAGTCGCAAAACGAAGCTATTGAAGTTATCGAAGTGCGTGGGATCCGAGGTAGCATTAATAGTGCGCAAAACATCAAGCGTTTTGCTGACACCGTAAAGGATGTAATCACAGCCTCAGATATTGGTGCATTACCGGATAAATCAGTGACAGAGGCATTACAACGAGTTCCCGGTGTGACCATAGAGCGATTTGCATCATCAGATGACCCTAAGCATTATGCTGATGAAGGTACTGGCGTACTGGTTCGGGGTTTGGATAGAGTTCGATCTGAGGTGAATGGCAGAGATGCTTTTAGTGCCAATCCCTCAGGGGGGCTAAGTTATGAAGATTTTCCTGCCGAGCTACTCGGTGCGGTAGAAGTGGTTAAAAACCAAACTGCGGATCTGATCTCCGGTGGTATATCCGGCACGGTAAACCTCATTACACGTAAACCATTTGACTCTGATGAGCAGCTTATTTCCTTTAATGCAAAAGCGAACTATGGCGATTTTAGAGATGAAGTGACTCCCTCGTTTTCTGCACTTTTCTCAGATAGTTGGGAAACCAAAGGGGGCAAATTTGGGTTTCTTATTGCGGCTTCTACATCAGAATATCAAACTCGAGGTGATGGTGTTGGCTTAGGTAATTTCCATTCCCGAGGGGATTCCTTTGTTCCTACCTTAGATCAATGGGGTGGCATAACAGGCGTTGACCCCTCATCTCCTGTAGATGGTCCCGCTTTGCCTGGGCAACCTGAAGGTAGCGTTTGGCATGTGCCTGTCGCTATACATATGAGTACGGCGACGAATGACCGTAAAAGAACAGGCGTTACGTCATCGCTACAGTGGGCAAACGCTGATGAAACCATTGTTGCAACCATAGAGCATATTTATTCTGAGGCATCGCTTGAATGGAATGAACGTCAAATAGGCCAAGCGGCGCAAGGATTTAAAAGTTATATGGGCTCGTCACAAAATTGGATGGACGATGTGGCAAATGGCTTCCCACTTACCACCGAAGGTGGCTTTGTGACATCGGGCATTGCGTTAGGTGTGAGTCCAGAAACTCCATTTTTTTACCGTAGCCGCTGGAACTATAATGAAAATACAGTCAAAGACACCTCATTTAAGTTAACCCTAAAGCCAATAGACAGGTTAACGGTAGAGTTTGACTATCAACGCATCGACTCTGATAAAGACGTACAAAACTACAGTATGTCAGGACAGACCCGAGGCAATCATGTTCATGTTGTTGCGCCTTACTTCCTAGATATGCGTGGTTCAAGACCTACCGTAGAGTTTCTAAGTGATAACCTGCTCACTGCTGGCTGGTCACCGAATGAAGATTGGAACGGACCTGTGCCTAACGTCTTTTTAGGCAGTGGCATGGAGCAGGTTGAACGAAATACGGCAGAGTCAGATAGCTTTAAATTAGATTTTAAATATGAACTTGATGGTCACTTTACCAGTGTAAGTTCAGGTTTTTATATGTCAGATAAAGACTTAACCGTTCGTGATACCGCCTATGAAGGCTGGTCTGCCATTGGAACACCATGGATCCAAGATGATCGTAATGCGGCAGCTGCTGTTAATCGTCCTGAGTTATTTGAACGTGTTGACTTTTCAGATTATTACGATGGGAAAGTACTCATGGGTACGGTCAATGACTTTTTATTTCCTCGAATGGAGCTGGTAAAGAATTATGCGGCATCTTTACGCCAAGGGTGTCGTGAGGGCTGGCATAATGCCACCATTAGTGCGGAAAATAATGGGGTATGTTCTGGCACTTATGTTCCTTATGAAGATAAACCTAATCGAGTAGAGGGACCTTTTGCTGCCTATAATATCAGTGCAACAAACGAGAAGCGCACAGAGTTTTATGTTCGCGGTGACTTTGACATTGAGTTTCAAGGTATTCCAGTTGTCGGTAATGTTGGCCTGCGTTACGTAAACTATCAGTTGGAGTCAACAGGTGCATTGGTT
Source organism: Pseudoalteromonas sp. J010 (assembly GCF_003934235.1). NCBI lineage: Bacteria > Pseudomonadati > Pseudomonadota > Gammaproteobacteria > Alteromonadales > Pseudoalteromonadaceae > Pseudoalteromonas > Pseudoalteromonas sp. J010. The sequence goes on from NZ_RDBW01000019.1 coordinate 61,011, forward strand.
CAACCAGCATTAATTAAGCGAGGAGCAGAGGGCAGTTCATTAAATAACGTGATGCAGCAACCGCAATACAAGCGCTATTACGACATTGCTGGAGGTGAGTCGGAACTGAGTACGGTGGATGGTACTGACTACAGCGCAGTGTTACCCAGTTTAAACCTTAGTTTTGGCGTGTCCGAAGATGTAGTAGTGCGCTTTGGTGCGTCAAAAGCGTTGTATTATCCAAGCCTAGTAGCAGCAAGAAATATTAGTATTCTTAACTTGGATTATGTACCAGTGCTACAGACGCCTGGTGCAGATTACGATGAGGTCACAAATCCTATTGTCGGGCTGGATGATATAAACCTGACGGCGCTTTCTGGTAATCCAAATATTGAACCTGAAGAAGCGATTAATACAGATTTAACCACTGAGTGGTATTTTGCTTCCGCAGGATACGTGACTTTGGGGCTGTTCCACAAAAAGTTAGATAACATTATTCGTGACCGAGCGTTCGACCTTGACGTGGCCTATGGCAGTGAAGAATACAATGTATCAGCCTATGGCCCTGCCAATACTGGCTCAGGTACTATCAAAGGGGTAGAGTTTTCTTACTCGCAATTTTACGACATGTTACCGGGTGCGTGGAGCGGTCTAGGGCTACAATTTAATTTCACTTATATCGATCAAAACGGTTTGGAAGATCCAAACGAAATATCGAAAGGCACGCTAGGGTTTGACGAAGATGGCAACCCGCTAGATGATAACCGTAATACGTTTAGGGTTTTTAGTGGTTTGCCGCTACAAGGCTACTCAGATCAAAACTTCAATATCATTGGCATGTACGAATATGAAGACATCTCATTTCGTCTTGCTTACACATGGCGCTCAGAATATTTATTAACACTCAGAGAGTCTGAAGAGTATGTACCAGCATACGCAGAGGCGTCAGCGATGGTAGATGCAAGTCTCTACTACACCATTAACGATAATTGGAAAGTTGGCTTTGAGGCTAGCAATATTTTGGACACAGAGACCAAAACTAAATATCAAATGGATCAGAGTGGAACTAAGACACAAGCGCTCAACTTCACCACCGACAGACGCTTTGCTTTAAGTGTACGTGCCACTTTTTAACGCTGTGGCCTGGATTGGTATGAGCTAAGTAGGAAGCTAACTCAATGAAGAGAGTAATGACAAAGGGCTCTGGAGATCTAGACAAGTTAAACGGTAGCGGATGGGATATTTTGGCTGAAGAAGTCAGTTTGCCTGTTGCGGTAGTTAGGCAGCAGGCAATAACCCATAATGCCCATTGGATGGCACAGTTTACCCAAGCAAGTGGAGCCCTTTTGGCTCCTCATGGTAAAACAACGATGTCTCCAGAGTTATTTGGATTGCAAATAGCCCATGGTGCGTGGGCTATTACCGTAGCCACAGTAGCGCAGCTATCTGTGGCCGTCGCTGCCAAAGTGCAGCGGGTGATCTTGGCAAACCAACTTGTCGGTGTGTACCACTTTAAACAAGTTGCAAACATGCTCCGTGATACTGACGTTGAACTCTATTGTTTTGTGGACTCTATTGACAATGCCCAAGCACTTGGAGCCTTTTTTAGTACATGCTCGTTGCGCCTTTCCATTTTATTGGAAGTGGGTGTGATGGGAGGGCGCGCTGGTTGGCGTGATCTTAATACGTTAGGGGAGCTAGCCGAAGCATGCCAAGCTTATCCTTGCTTAAATATTGCAGGTATTGGATTTTATGAGGGAGTGATCCATGGCGATGATGCCAAGGAGCAAATCCAGCAATTTGTTGATGCGGTGATGAAAACGGCGAAGAGATTACAGCAGCAAGGTATATTTTCAGAGGCCTTGCCTATCATCTCGGGCGCAGGCTCTGCATGGTACGATGTTGTGGCAAGTACTTTTAATCAAAGTCCACATGCTGAGCAATTTCAGTTGGTACTGCGCCCAGGTTGCTACCTAATCCATGATACTGGTATCTATCATGATGCTCAACATGCGGTATTGTCGCGATCCCAACTTGCATGCGACATCGGCGATAGTTTGCAGTCAAGTTTAAGCATTTGGGCATACGTACTTTCTACACCTGAGCCGAACATGATAATCGTTGGACTGGGCAAAAGAGATGTGGCTTTTGATGCAGGCATGCCAACCCCTGAGCTGATGTATTCTGTACACGCAAAGCAGCTCCGAGGGATAAATGGTGCGCTTAAAGTGGAAAAAATCATGGATCAACATGCGCTGATCAGTGCGCAGTCTGAATGTGAAGTGGCAGTGGGCGATATGATTTGTTTTTCGACATCCCACCCTTGTCTTACTTTTGATAAATGGCGGGAAATTGGCGTCGTTGAGCAGGGCTGGGTGATCACTCATACTATTCCAACCTATTTTTAATTAATACCCAATTACTCCTTCAAATTGAGTAAGTATTAAGACAAATGGTATAAGGCGACGCAGTGGATATTATTAGCAAAATTAAAGAAGGCTTGGGTCATTTTAGTCCGGCTGAAGAGAAAGTCGCACGGTTGATTTTGGCTGAATTGACCTTTGCGGCGAGCGCTACTATTGGTGAGTTAGCTGAAAAAGCGCAAGTGAGTCACGCCAGTATTACACGCCTTGCACGTAGTTTAGGGTGTCATAACGTACGTGACCTTAAATTTAGGCTTACGCAATCAGCGGCAATTGGAGAGCGCTTTACGAGTGCTGAGCCTATCGAAAAAGAAAAAATCTCTCAGGTTTATACCTCGATCCAAGAGATTTTGACCCTCAATGCTGGATTAATCGACGAAGCAACGGTAGAGCAAGCCAGTGAGATAATTTGTGCGACACGTCATTGCCTCATTTTTGGTGTTGGCGGTGGCAGTAGCTTGATGGCACAAGAGTGTCAAAATCGATTATTTCGTTTAGACGTGCTCAGTAATGCCCATTGCGACCCGATGATGATGCGCATGGTTGCTGCGACGGTAAACAAAGGAGATGTGGTGATTTGTTTATCGCTAAGTGGCGTCTCTCCTGATGTGAGAGATGCCGCCTTGATAGCGAAAGAATATGGTGCGCAAATTATCGCAATTTGTCCGAACGGTGATTTAGCGAATATAGCTGATCACCATTTACCAATCAAAACACAAGAAAGTGATTATATCTTCAAACCGAGCGCGGCACGTTATGTCATGATGGCTGCGGTAGATATTCTATCAAGCGAAGTTGCTATTCGTAACCAAAAGCGCTCAAGGGAAAAGCTCAGACGATTAAAGACTCAGCTAGATCAACATAGAGATAAAAGTAGTAACTCACCACCTGCTGATAAACGTTTTCCATTGGGGGATTAATGACTGGCGCTTCCAACTATGTGGATACTCTTATTCAGCGTGCAACGGTTTACTTTACGCCACACTCAAAGGCGCAGATAGTCGATGTTGCCATTGATGGAGATAAAATTGTTGCTTTAGGTGATTGTGCTCATGTTATTGCAAGAGAGCGTATTGATGCCATGGGATTAGTGTTGGCACCCGGTTTCATTGATGTGCATACTCATGATGATCTTGAGGTACTGCGAGCGCCGCACATGCTAAGCAAGGTAAGTCAAGGTGTGACTACGGTTATTGCTGGAAACTGCGGGATCAGTGCTGTGCCTTACCGTACAACTTCTACACCCGTAGACCCAATTAACCTTCTAGGTGAAGGCGCTGAGTTTGTCTACTGTGAACTAAAGGATTATCAGCGGGCTTTCAGTGAGGCTGCGCCAAGTGTGAATTTGGCCATGCTAGTTGGACATACCACACTAAGGGCGCAGGTAATGGATGACCTATCTCACGCTGCCACGACACAAGAAGTTAATCAGATGAAAGACTTATTGCACAAGGCAATGATGCAAGGGGCAATAGGTCTTAGCACTGGGCTTGCTTACTATAATGCCAAAGGAGCAGATAAAGCCGAAGTCAACGCACTGGCCGAGGTTGTTACACCATTTGGTGGCATCTATACCACACATCTGCGTACAGAGTTTCAGGGGGTGCTGCGGGCAATGGATGAGGCGTTTTCAACAGCTCAGCATGCCAAGTTACCGCTAGTTATTTCACATATTAAATGTGCAGGCCAAGAAAATTGGGGAAGAGCGCCTGAAGTTTTAGCCCATTTTGAGCAACATCGGCAAACCCATCAAATAAGCTGTGATTGTTATCCTTATGCCGCAAGCGCTAGCACTTTAGATCTAAATCAAGTGACAGGTGATACGGATATTTTTATTACTTGGTCTGAGCCGTACCCTGAGCTGGCAAAGCAGAGCCTGGCAGACATAGCCTTGCATTGGCAAGTATCGCAACTTGACGCCGCAAAACGTCTGCAACCCGCAGGGGCGGTGTATCATTGTATGTTGGAAGATGATGTGCGGCAATTTCTAAGTTACGAGCACAGTATGGTTGGCTCTGACGGCTTACCCTGCGATCCTCATCCTCATCCAAGACTTTGGGGGACGTTTCCCCGAGTACTTGGACATTATTGTAGAGAGCAAAAGTCGCTGCCGCTGGCATTGGCCATCCATAAAATGACAGCGCTGCCAGCTGCCCGCTTTAAGTTAAAACAACGTGGCAGTATACAAATGGGTTACTTTGCTGATCTGGTTTTGTTTGATCCCAAGCGGGTGTTAGATCGAGCAAGCTACAGTAACCCAAAACAACTGGCGACAGGGATAGTGAAAGTGTGGGTGAACGGTACCCTTAGCTATGTGGAAGGCACGACACTAGATAACATCTGCGAACTTGGTCGTGCAGGGCGATTTTTAAATCGTTAAAACTCATTAAAATCATCAAGAGGTTAATATGACAATAAGAAGAATAGGTGCCGAGGGCGGTACAGGAACCGGAGGGCAACATTTACCCTTTGCACGAGCAGTTGAGGCTGGTGGTTGGCTTCAGGTTTCAGGGCAAACACCGATGCGAGACGGGGAAGTTGTCGAAGGCGGGATCGTTGAGCAGTCACGCCTAGCGATTGAAAACTGCATCGCGATCATGACTGAATCAGGCTATGGCCTTGAACATGTCACTCATGTGTCGGTGATATTAACGGATGCAAGATACTTCCAATCTTTTAATAAGGTCTTTGCTGAATACTTTTCAGCACACCCTCCTGCACGGATCTGTATGGTGGCTGATTTGGTCGTGGATTGCAAAGTAGAGGTTGACGTTACTTGTTATAAAGACCAACAGGCGTAGCCATACAAAGCAGCATAAGAGGGAAGAGATGATGGATAACCAGCAAATGTATTTGCTTATTTTTCTGTTGTACTTGTCGGTGATGATAATAGTGAGCTGGTTGACATCGCGATGGCAACGTTCAAATAGTGACTACTTATTGGCTGGGCGCAAAGTACCACTATTACTGACATTAGGTACAACCGTTGCCACTATGGTTGGCACTGGCTCATCAATGGGAGCGGTAGGGTTTGCTTATCAACATGGCTGGGCAGGCACGCTTTATGGAGTTGGTGGAGCAATGGGGATTTTATTGCTTGCCTGGTTATTTGCTCCAGTCAGGGCTGAGCGCTTTGCAACGATGAGTGAGGAGTTGGCAAGTTATGTTGGTAACCATCAAATGGTAAAAAAAATACTAGCAATATTGATTTATGCCGCCAGCGTTGGTTGGTTGGGGGCGCATTTAATTGGTGGAGGCATGTACCTTGCTTGGTTAACAGGACTTGATGAAACCAGTGCTAAGCTCATTATTGGGATAGGGCTTGCCGTTTATGTGACCTTAGGTGGGTATTCTGCAGTAGTATGGACGGATGCCATTCAAGCCATTATTTTATTCTCAGGCTTTTTGCTAATGAGTTATTTTGTTGTTGATGTGGTAGGCGGCTGGCAAAGTTTAACCAATGTGACTGTTGCCAAAGATGCGGGGCTATTTTCATATCAAAACATAGGCATGTTGCCAGCAATCTCCATGGCGCTTGCAGTGCTGGTTGGCGTCTTAGCAACCCCCTCGTTTCGCCAGCGGATCTATTCGGCTAAAAGTATAGCGAGTATTCGTACATCATTTTTTATCTCAGGAGTGCTTTATTTAGGGTTTTCGCTTATTCCTGCGGTGATAGGGATAGGAGCCTATGCCGTGAACGCGAGTTTAGATGACCCTGCGTTCGCCTTTCCTTATTTGGCGTTGACGGCGATGCCTATACTGATAGGTGGTTTAATTTTGCTGGCGGGGATTTCTGCAACGTTGTCGAGTGCCAGCTCAGATGCAATTGCTGGTGTGAGTGTATTGATCTCTGACATCTATTTAGCGTGGTATAAAAGTAATATTGCGCCGCGCAACTTGCTACTAACATCAAAAATAGCCATGTTGATTACAGTCTTTTTGGCATTATTTATTGCAGTGTTATCAAATAATATCATCAGCTATATCACCAAGATGATTTCGCTTGTATTGGCAGGGCTTTGTGTGATGGGAGTGTTAGGGCGCTTTTGGAAAAGCTATACCTGGCAAGGTAGTTTGGCCACTTTACTTGCTGGTTTTATTGCTGCGCTACTTGTGGGGGCAAATAACAGCTGGTTGGCTTTTTTTGGTAACCCAATTATTCCGGCGTTGTGTAGTGCGCTACTATTTGGGGTATTGACGAGCATTGTGACCAAACCAAGAAACGCCGAGCTGTCAGAAGAGGTAAAAGTAACCTCATGAAGTCAATGATAAAACGGATAGTCTTTTTTGGTGAGTGTATGGTGGAGCACAATGCTGATGGGGTGACTGCCTTTGGTGGCGACACTTTTAATACCGCTTGGTATTTGGCGCAATTACTCAGACAAGTCAAACATGACGAAATCACAGTAAGTTATGCTACTGCTTTGGGCACCGACAGTGCCAGTGCTGATTTGACCGCGATGCTATCAGCCGCTCATATCAACCAGGATTACATTATAATCACACCAGAAAGTCGCTTGGGTGAATATTGGATATCTCTTGATGACAATGGTGAAAGGCGCTTTACCTTTGCCCGCGATAAAAGCCCAGTAAAAGCGTATTTCAATAGACAGCAACGCCTCATACAAGCACTACAAGATAAACAGGTTGATGCGATTTACCTCTCAGGGGTAAGTCTTGCCATTTTATGTGATTCACAAAGGCGATGTTTATTCCAAGCATTAGCCATGTTTAAAGAAGCCGGTGGTATGATATTTTTTGATAATAATTACCGCCAGGCGCTGTGGTCTAGCCCTGAGGCAAAGCAGAGCTATTTGGCTCTGATGCCACTAGTAGATATTGCATTTTTGACTGATGAGGATGAATATGCCGTATACGGCACGCAAGGTGTCGATGACATTATATCTTTGCACCAACAACGAAGCATGCAGCCGCAAATTTTAGTCATACGTCAAGGCGCAAAGCCATGTCTATTGGTTTCTTCTAATGATACTCCCGTCATTTATATTGCGGCGCAACATATAAAGCCAACGCTTATTTTAGATACCTGTGGCGCTGGAGACGCATTTGCTGGTGGGTTTATGGCACAGTGGCTGTTAGGCACTGAGCTGCGTTCAGCTACGCGTTTTGCTCACCGAGTGGCGGCTAAGGTTATTCAACATCACGGTGCGTTGATCCCTGAGCACTTACTACCGAGCCTAGAGACGCAGGAATGTCATTATGAAAATACCCTTTAGTATTATCCTATTTAGCATACTGTTGCCTATATTTGCACTAGCGGCAGCGCCACTGCCACTTATGCCGATGCCAAAACAAATCGAAATGGGCACAGGCACACTCACGCTCAATAGCGAAGTAAAAATAGCAGTTCATGGTTTTGGATCACAGAGAAAAGCGTTTCAGCTTGCTAGGGTAGCGAAATACTTTGAGCGTATTGCAGGAAAGCCAATTGCTTTACGCGTTGTTGAGGGGGAGAAAGCAGATTTAACTATTCGTGTAAAACAGGCTGAAACCCAATTAAACATGCCTCAACTGGGGATGCCAGAAGACTACACGCTAAACATAGATAAAAATGGGATAACCCTATTGGCAACATCAGTTTTTGGGGCGCAACACGGCATCTCAAGCATACTGCAACTGGCGACGGTAGATCCTCTCAACCCGCTGTCGTTTCCCTATACCAGTATTACAGATGCTCCGCGCTTTACTTGGCGCGGTCTGCTGATTGATAGCGTTCGTCACTTTATGCCAATTGCAACTATAAAGCGCCAACTTGATGGCATGGCTGCTGCAAAACTGAATGTATTACATTGGCATTTAACTGACGACCAAGGTTGGCGTATAGAAAGCAAGGTGTTCCCGAAGTTAACCAAAATGGCCTCTGATGGCTTGTATTACCGCCAATCTGAAGTTAAGGAGGTGATTGAGTACGCGAGCCTTTTAGGTATTCGCGTGGTGCCCGAATTTGGCATGCCTGGTCATGCGAGCGCTATAGCCGTGGCGTATCCTGAGTTAATGGCCAAGGTTAAATCGTATAAGATGGAACGCCACTGGGGCGTTTTCAAACCGTTACTCAATATTGCTAACCCTGAAGTGTATGTATTTATTGATAACATACTGGCTGAAATGGTGAGTTTATTTCCTGATAGTTACCTTCACATTGGCGGTGATGAAGTTGAGCCTGCGCATTGGCTTGAAAATAGTGAAATACAGGCGATGATGTTGCAGCATCAGTTAAAAAACGGCCATGATCTTCAAAACTACTTTAATATACGTGTACAAAAGCTAATCGCCAAATATCAGCGAACGATGATGGGGTGGGATGAAATTTTTCACCCCGCACTGCCTAAAGATATTTTAGTACAGTCGTGGCGCGGACATGACTCGTTAAATGCAGTAGCAAAAGCTGGGTATGCAGGCATCCTGTCAACGGGCTTTTATATCGACCAACCCCAGTATTCGTCATTCCACTACCGTAACGATCCGTTACCAGAAAAACCGCAAATTAACCTCACACAGCCACGTGTGATGAGTCTTGCCTTTACTGTGCCACGCTTAAAAGGAAGCGCAATTGAGGGAGAGTTGGTGGTGTTGGGTGAGCAGGTGCTGATCAAGCTAAATAGCAATCTGCACCAATTGGTTAAAACGGATAAACCAATCACACGTGAGACACAGCAATTTATCGCGACGATGGACAGCTGGATGGGGCCACTACAATTTGAGTTTAACCGAACCATAAACGGCGGTGCAGTCATGATAGGTAACAGCCGCTACCCTCTGACTATTACAAGCATAAGTAACCCTGCCCCTGTAAATGTGTCGGCCTCACTTAGTCGTGATAATCATGCCCTGATTTTAGGGGGAGAAGCGACAATTTGGAGCGAAATGGTTACTGAGCATAATCTTGATGTCAGAATTTGGCCACGGCTTTTTGTTATCGCTGAACGTTTATGGTCTGCACAAAGCCTCACTGATAGCGACGCCATGTATTTACGGCTCGAGCATATTAGTGACTTTTCACATCGCGTTATTGGGCTGAAGCATAAAGTACAACAGCGCTTGGGTTTTAACTCACTAATTAGCACAACACTAGGTGAATCAGAGCGTATTAAAACACTTGAGTTACTTACCCATATTGCACAGATTGTTGAGCCAAGTCACTACTACACACGTCATCATATTAAATTTTTACAGGACGAATATCATCAAAGAGCACCACTCAATCGGTTTGTTGACTATCTTGGCGTTGAAAGTCGCCAAGTCCGAGAGCTTGACCAATTAGTTGAACGGTTTATTGCAGGAGATGTAGCTGCATTAATCCAAATTGAGAAGCAGTTACAACACTGGCAAATGAAGCTACAGGATGCAAGCTTATTACGGCATCGCCCAGAACTGACTGAAGTACACGCAACTACGCTCAAGGTATTGCAATTGATTGAGCTTAGCCAACACGTGCTGGAGGTGTGTAAAGGGGCTTTACAACCTTCACAAACTTCCAACTTAAATCAACAGTTATTGGCATTACAGAGCTTGACGGATGAAATCGTCATTACAGGTATTTATCCGATGCGAACGCTCTATCTTCATTGCCAATCAGTAAATAAGCATTGAATAGGAACATCATGAAAAAAATTTTGTTGAGCTTTTTGTTACTACAAAGCAGCGGCTGTGTGATAGCCAATACAAATGCAGATACCGAGGACTGGATCGTTGATGGCGTGTTTACGCAAGGTATTGAAGGCCCCGCGGTTGACAGCGCAGGAGTGTTGTATGCGGTGAACTATCAACAACAAGGAAGTATTGGCAAGGTAACGGCAAAGGGTCAAGTAGAAACGCTACTGACATTCAAAAATGGCTCTATTGGTAATGGTATTCGTTTTGATAAAGAAGGGAACATGTATATTGCTGATTACATCAACCACAATATTCTGAAAGTCACCAGTAGCGCGCTCAAACAAGGCGGTGATTTATCAGAATTTGTGAGTGTATTTGCACACCATGATGGCATGAACCAACCGAATGATCTTGCGATTATGGATAATGGCATTCTGTTTGCCAGTGATCCAAACTGGCAAGCCAGCAGCGGGAATTTATGGCGTATAAACACGACAGGAGAAGTAACTTTACTCGAAGCGGGTATGGGGACGACCAATGGCATAGAAGTCAGTCCTGATAATAAAACCCTGTACGTGAACGAAAGCGTGCAACGCAAAGTGTGGCGCTATGACATAGATGAACAAGGCAATATTAGTAACAAGAAACTATTGATTACGTTTAATGATTTTGGTTTGGATGGCATGCGTGCAGATAACCAAGGCAATCTCTACATTGCTCGTTACGGTGCAGGTGTTATTGCTGTAGTCTCACCAGAGGGTGAATTACTTAAAGAAATTAAATTGACAGGCAAACACCCAACCAATGTTGCTTTTGGCGGTAACAATGGCAAGCGTTTATTTATTACGATGCAAAAACGCGGAGCCATTGAGATGGCCGAAGTTGAGTTTGCAGGTCGTGGAAGATAATGGGGTTATACCAATTTGACTTGATACTTGCTCAATTTGAAGGCGTAAATCTGACGCTAACAGTATTAAAAATTTCTCATTTAGAACAACTAAATAGCAAAATTTTTGCCTTGCCTACACGGATGTAGGTACCTTGGCGATAGCAGGACGCGGTAGCGGAGTTATCGACAAGATTTTCTCGCCTCAAAATAGACCACTTAATTAAGCAAATTGGTATTAAGCTGATAATGCAGCCCAGCCCCCACATAACCGTTGGCGCCACTTTCTTTATGTAACAGGGTAGCACTGCTGTTCAGCCTACTGTTAATTTCAGATTTCCAACTGAGTACACCGACAAACAGCTTACCTACTAATTCGCTGGCTAGATTGGTTTCATAGCCAACCTGCAATGCAGCACCTTGTGGAAGAGCTGGGGCTATAGAAGACAGTGTTTTATGTATTTCATCGGGTGTTGCTGATAGACCACTGAACTCAACTTTTCCTTCACCCAAATCAATATATCTCAAACCAATATCCCACTGTGGAGTTAATTGATAAAAAGCACCGATAGACCAGCTTGTACTTTTTTCATCTAGATAAGTGGTAGCGAACGATTCGTTTGATACGTCACTGTCCGCTGATGTGACACCGACAGTACCCGCAACTTTCCATTCACTAGCCATCGCTGACGTGGTTACTAGCGCTATGCTGCTCACCAGTGCAAATGCAGGTAAACTTGATTTGCTGCGACGAAGCACCAATGCAGAAATCAGTAATAGACTCAGCAAACCCATGCTACCGGATGAACTGTTTTCAACTTTGCCATGAGGTGTGGTCTTGACTGTGACACTTACTTCAGCCTCTGCTTTGGTACCAAATTCATCGCTAATTACGTAACGAATAGTATCTATACCTTCAAAGTTATTTGCTGGAACATAACGCAATTTTGCTCCTTCGATAGTAACAGTACCGTACTTAGCGGTGGCTGAGACTAAGGTAAGTGCTGAACCTTCAGGATCGGTGTCATTGGCCAATACGTCTAGCATTATCGTAGTGCCATCTGTGTTGGCACTGTCATTGATCGCATTTGGCGCTTGGTTATTGACGATAGAAACCATTACCACACTTTGTGCTGTACCACCGACTCCGTCTGTAATACCGTACTGAATGGTTGCAATTCCCACAAACATAGCGGGCGCTGAGTAACTTAACTGGTTTTCTACCACGTCAACTTGGCCAAAGTCGACTGACGCACTAGTAATGGTTAGCGTATTGTCATCTGTATCCGTATCGTTAGCTAGTGCATCGAATACCACATTTTGGCCTGCAAATACGGTCAAGGCATCGCTGTTTGCGACCGGTAAGCTATTGCCTGATACTGGCACTGCAACACCACCTGGGTCCACCACAGTTCCATTGGCAACGCCATCATCGTCGTTCGCGCCACCATCTTGAATACGCAGCTGCACACAGTAATCACCTTCGGTCATACCGTCTGTCCACTGGGAGTCCCCCGGAGGAGGGCAGAAGCCTAGCTCACCACGTGCAGATAGCACTTGGTTGCTTGCATCAATAACAAAGTTATTCCACTGGCCATCTTTGAACTTACGGTATACCGCATTGGCTGGAATAGGTTTACGTTGTGGGATCACAATGCTGTACACATCCCCATCTTTTGGCAGACCTACTGCAATGTAGTCAAAGATACCACCAATGTTGAGCGCTTCAGTGTCAGTGGTAATTTCACTTTCCAACAGCCGTATACCGCCAGTTTGGTTTTGTGCAACAGTGGCTCCTTTACGCAAGCAAACACCAGCATCACCTTCTACTAAGAATTGTGACGATTGATCCACGTGTTGTGGCATTACATTACAGGTATCGATGTTATCTAGGTAGTCAGGAATACCATCGCCATCTGAGTCTTGGTAGCCTTCTTGGTTATCTGGGATCAAGTCGCCATCGCTATCGCTGTCTGACAAGGTTGCGAGTGCATCGACTACTTCAATATACACTTCAGTTTTAGTTGACAGGCTAGGTGTAGCATCGTCAGAAGCAATCACCACCACTTTGTAAATACCAACCGCAAGTGACTGAGGATTGAATGTAAATACGTTATCAGTGAATGATAAGTTTTCAAGCTCACTTGAAGCTTGCCACTCAACGCTCACTTGGTCATTTGGATTCACATCAGCAACCTGTGCAGTAACCGACACCTCTGCGTTGGTTGCTGTTACTAGACTGCGCTCCTCACCATTTTGCGAAACCACTGTACGCACGCTTGGTGCTACATTGTCTTCAACAATTGTGATAGTTGTGGTTGATTTAGCACCTGCATTTACACTATCACCTAGGCTAATGACTATGGTTTCGTTGCCTTCCACTTCGCTGTCTGCGAATACGCGGAACTCAATGCTCGCTTGCGTTCCGGAGGTAATAATAAACTCACCAGACTGTAAATCATGATCCGCTGCGTCAGCCGTACCTGTTACTGTATACGGAATAGTGACAGGGTAACTTGGCGCATCACCGTTTAGGTAAACGTTTACATGGTAATTGCGGTCTTCGCTCACTTGGCTGTCTTTTTGCAAAGAGACAAGAGGATTAACCTTGACCACCTGACTTGCAACCACTTCTTGACCTTGGCTGTCTTGTGCTTTCCAATGTACAAGGTGATTTCCCGGCGAGAATATTGGCTGAGCTTTATTAAGCGAGACTGGCAGGGCAACACCATTACTGTCATTGGCCGTGGCTGTACCTAGGTCGACTTTAGTAAACAAGCCTGTAGCATTCACTGTAATTGCCGGTGGCGCGATAATTGTTGGTCTGGTATCGCTGTTTGAATTACTTGAAATCGTGACCTCTGCTCGGCCTTGATCTCTGCCTTTATTACTATCTTCAATAGCATAAGTGATCACAGCCTGTCCTTGTGACATTCCTTCTACAAACAGATTCAGTACGTTACCTTCAATGACAACACTGCCATATGATGACTTTGCACCGACAATACGAAGTGCATCACCGTCTGCGTCAGTATCATTTTCTAAGACTGGTAAAGTATATTGGCCAGAATTAGTCGCGGTGAATGAATAGCTGTCATCTATCGCGATGGGTAAGTCATTGACTGCTGTTACTATCATCGTTACGGTTGCGACAGTAGAGGTGAATGTACCGTCCTTGACGACATAAGTGAATGTATCTGTACCATTAAATTGAGGTAGAGGCGTGTAATTGAACACCTTACCTTGAACTGAAAGTTGGCCACGTTGTGGTTGGTTTTGAACTTCAACAGTTAAGGTGTCACCGTCAATATCGCTGACGTTGGCTACAAAGCTGGTTGTACCGTCTTCTTTAACGGTTTGCTGCATATTGTTAGCAATTGGCGCTGCGTTCACTGCCAACACTTCGAGGTTAAACGTAGCAAGACTGTCGCTTAGCAAACCATCGCTAACGCTTATCACAATGCCACGGTAAGTCCCTACATCATCACGTGTTGGTGTACCTGACAACACCCCAGACTCTGTGCTGAACTCAGCCCAGTTTGGTTTGTTGATAATAGTAAATGTCAGCGACTCCGAGTCAATGTCTGACGCAGACGCCGCAAAGCGATAAGACTCATCTTGCTTCACATTAAGTGTTGGCGTACCTGAAATCACAGGCGCATCATTTACGGCATTCACTGTGATGCTAAACGCATTTAGGCTGGTTGTGGTTTTACCATCGGTTACTGAAATGACAATACCAGCATAGTTACCATCTTGGCCTTCCGTTGGTGTACCTGTTAACGTACCCGTCGTGTCATCAAAGCGTGTCCAGCTAGGCTGATTTTCGATAGAGAACGTCAACGCATCTTGATCCACGTCGCTAACAGCTGGCGTAAATCGATAGGCTTGATCCTCATCAACTGACTGAGATGGCGTACCTGAAATCACCGGTGCATCATTGACCGACTCAATGGTGATGGTTACTTTCGCTTGATTAGAGACTAACCCTTCGGTGTCTTCAACTGTGTATGTTAATTCGTCATTACCAAAGTAGTTGCCATTTGGCGTATATAAAATAGCGCCTTCTGCAGTAACTTTAGCGGTACCATTTTTTGGTTGTTGAACCACCGTCACCGATGTTGATTTCAACTCACTATCCACGTCGGTGTCATTACCCAGTACATTCACTTCAACACTGCCATCTTCTAGCAGTTGTGCTGTGTTTTCTTTCGCCACAGGCGCGTCGTTTACAGGGGCAATTGTCACTTCAACACTAGCAGGTTCTGAGCGCAAATCTTCGCTATCTGCTACGGTATAAGTAAAGGTGAGTAGACCGTTTTTGTCCTGCTTAGGCGTAATAGTTAGTTCCCCATTATCACCAACAGTAACCTTGGCTAACTCGTAGTCACCACCATCTTGTAACGTAATTTTGGCGGCTGCAAATGTTTCATCTTCAATGTCTTCATCATTAGCTAAAATAGCTAAGGTGACTGACTCATCTTCTTTGGTCGTCGTTGTGTCGTTTGTAACTGTCGGACGGTCATTGACTGCACCAATGTTGATAGACACTTCCGCTTCGTTTGACTCTGCGCCATCGTTGTCGGCAATCACATACTTAAAGCTGTCTTCTTTGTTTACGTTCTCATTTGGTGTGTAAACAAGCGTACCGGCTTCTTGGTTAATAGTGACTTTACCTTTACTTGGCTGTTGAGTAATCCGAATGTCGCCTTTCGGGTTGATGTCTTCAACGTCAGTTGCTGTTGCTCTTACCGCTAACGCGTCTGATGCTATGTCTTCATCAATGTTAACGATGAAGCCTGCTGCTTTTGGAACGTCGTTTACCGCCCTAATGTTAACTTGCACCTTGGCTTCTTTCGATACCTGCTGCTGAGTGTCTTTTACAGTGTAAGTAAAGCTATCTTCACCATTAACATTGTCATTCGGGGTGTAGATTACAATACCGTTTTCGACGTTTACCTTACCTTTGGTTGGCTGAATCACCAGAGTCATCGAAGACTTATCCATATTGTTTTCAGGATCGGTGTCATTGGCTAACAAATCCACTTTTGCCGATGGCGTGTCTTCTGTTAGGTTTATCACATCGTTCGCAACAGTCGGTGCGTCTTCAACGGCTTCAACTATAATAGTCGCAGTATATTTATCAGACTCGGCTTTGGCGTTGTCTTGGTAGTAGAAAGTAAAGCTATCTTGATGGTTTTCGCTACCATCATGAATATATTTATAGCTACCATCTTGGTTTAACGTCAGCGTGCCGTATTTGGGTTGGCTACCTGCAAGCACAATAAGCTTTTCATCAAGATTATTAGCAGTGTCATCGTCTTTGCCGTTCTCCATCAAGCCATCTGTCGCGTTAACTTCTAGTGTTTCACCTTCTTTAACGTTAAGTATTACGTTTTCACCAGTCGGTGCGTCATTGGTATTAATCACTTTTAGATCAAAGCTATCTAAGTTAGTTTCATCTGTACCATCGTTAACGGTAATGATGATCCCTGTAGTTTCACCCACGTGCTCGTTCTTTGGTGTACCAAATAAGCGTCCAGTGGTGGGCTCAAACTTCGCCCAACTAGGTGTTTTATTGATCGTAAAGGTATGAGTATCGCCTTCGTCGGTGTCTGTTAATGTCGGCGTAAAGTCAAACTCGCTGTCTTCATTTACTTGAGTAGCAGGCGTGCCGCTGATAACAGGCTTGGCATTATATTGTTTTTTAGCTGTGTCGGTCACAGCTGCGCTTTCGTTACCAGCCCAATCGCTCACAACCACAGACAGTTTCAACGTACCTTCAGGTAAGCTTGTTAAATCAATATTCTCTAGTTTTTGCGTACCTGTTGTCGAAGTGATTAGTGTTTCTTTAACTATTTGTGTTGCATTTTGACCTTCAACGGTAATGGTTGCCGTTATCTTACCTCTGCTTTCTAAGCCAGAAATAGTGATACTTGCGGTTTTTTCATTTTCTTTGGTGAAGTTCTCTTGATCAAATGCGGCGGTGATACCCGTTGGCACCGTTGTATCAACCTCAATGGTATAACTAGGACCTTCTGCCTTATTCCCCGCTTCGTCACTCATAATGATTTTAAATGTATGACTGCCATCAGTCAGAGGGCTACTACTCGGAACGCGAGCTGTAAATGGATCGCTATAGTCATAAACCGACACATAGCTTAAATATTTTAATTCATCTCCCTCAACTTTATAAAGGTAATGGCTATAGCTTGGATCACTTGAGCCTGTGAACGTTGGAGTGGTTTTATTTGTCAGTTTATCCGTACTAGATAGTCCGCTATCACTGTTACTGCCTAGTGTAAGTAAAGGGTAGCCTTTTGGTGGGGCAGCATCTATCCTTACAGTCTGTTTTGCTGATTCAACACTGATATTGTTAGACAGATCTGTTGCTGTTGCGTAGACTTTCGAAGTTTCATCGATTTCATGACGGTTTGGGGATTTAAGGATACCTGTCGCTTTTATTTCCCAAGTATCATGGTAGGATGACAGTTTCACTCTACCCAATTCAATCGTCTCAGTCGTATTAACCGGAAAGCTTTGTACGGTCCGCTCAACATACAGTATCACAGTAGAGTTTGGTTCTGCAGTACCTTTAAATGTTGGCTCCTTTACATTGGTAATCTGATCAGACTTGCTTCCAGAGTTTGAAGCATCCGTCATAGTAGGTATTGAAGGCGCTTCTGGTGCCTCGTCATCTATAAAGCTCAATTCGATTGCTTTTTTAAATGATTTTCCCTCACTGTCTTTACTCAGCACACAGACAGAGTAACTACCATTAAACCCACTATATCCGGTCGTATTGTATTTGGCATGTAAACTCCCTTCAACAATTATAAAGTAAGGATTGTAAAGGCGCCTGTCGCCCCGGTCGTTGGGCAGTGAGCATGTACCAGCAGTCGCTTGTGTCGCGTTTGTGGCAAATTCATAGGTATGTGTATCCCCAGTATCTGGGTCTACCGTTGACAAAGCACCTAAAACTTTCGATGTACCAAGTTCACTATGTTTAAA
This sequence comes from Pseudoalteromonas sp. J010, assembly GCF_003934235.1. Lineage (NCBI taxonomy): Bacteria > Pseudomonadati > Pseudomonadota > Gammaproteobacteria > Alteromonadales > Pseudoalteromonadaceae > Pseudoalteromonas > Pseudoalteromonas sp. J010. The sequence continues at coordinate 78,924 of NZ_RDBW01000019.1, forward strand.
CGACGTTTTAGCAAGCGTTATATCTGTTGGTGCGCGGTTTGGAAAAGCAATTTTTACCCCTAGTGTATTGTCATCTTGGCTATCGGAAATACCATCATTAAAGGTATATTTAAGTGATACGTTATCTGAGGGGGTCTGAGAAGTGTTTTTGTATTTAATGCCTTGAGCTATCGTGTTTATGGTGGATCCGGAAAGCTTTGCATTAGTACCTGTTTTAAGGTCAAACCTCAGCTTTAATACACCTCCTGAGTTTTTTTCTATCGCAATGACATACATACCACCTAATTCAAAGTTGCTGTTTTCGGTCAGAGTATAAAATCCATGCGAAAAAACATCTTCGGCATTGGCACCGCCATCTCGCATGATGGTGAGTGTACTACCAGAGTAGTCACCTTGCGCTGAAAGTTCGTTGTCATATATATCAATCTGCGAAGTTAYTTGTACTGGTTCGCCACCGAACTGATAAGCTTCCCCGGCGATAAGCTTTCTAAAAACAGGCGGGGTGTTAGTTACAACAGGAGCTGAAAACTCAAATACATTTAAGGTATTTTTTGGCTTATATTGACCACTATGCTGGCCAGCATCATTCAGAATAGGAAACCGAATTTCCAGCAAATCGATATTTTTCCACTTCTCTTTTTCTGACAAATCGGATTCACGTGTGATAGAAACAAGAGAGCCGGGAGTAAGCCCCCCCTCAACATTGTTTCTTTTTACTTGCTCCATCACTATTTTAGAACCGTTAAGATATCCGGTGAATTCAAAGTACATGTTGGCATTTTCTGGGATTTCTTCAATCACGAAAAAGCCAACCTTATCTAGACTAAACGCAGAACCAGTTGCCTTTACAGAGTAACCAATATCATTTTTGTCCCAATCTGTAGAATCCAGTGTATACAGTTCATTAAAAGACACCCCATAATTTGTATGGACCGTAATTGTCCCAGCAGTTACGGAAGTTTCCCAAGAGTCAAAGGTAAGTGATGTGGATTTCCCATTGAGTAAATAGGTGTAAGCTGCTTCAGCGGTAGTACCTTTAGATTGCCAGGTTACACTTGTGGCATACCCCAACGAGGAATAAAGTGATAAAAAGCAAACGCTGGTGTAGACCAGCCAATTTGCCAATTTGGTTAGCTTCATATTTGCTCCATATCTAGGTTTTACCCTGAGATAACCAAAAAGTTAAAATAACGATGAGTTGGGCATGTGAGCCATGCCGTGTTCATCTCTATATCAAATAAAAATTATTATTAAATTCAGTAAAATGGCGGTACTTAATGGGCTTTCCTAAAGGTTTTCAGCTCCGTTGTTAAGCCCCCAATTAACCGCATTATTTGGTGGTTGTAGGTAGAAAACTCATACTGGCCTCCAATCCAAATAACACTCAAAGCGGTAACCGTGGAACAACCCATGCAGGGTGGCAATAAAGTCAAATCGCAGGCTTGAAAACATGGTACTTTTTAACGTCAAGAAAGACTTAAGTTGAGTATGAGTTGAATGTTTCAGTAGCCATTTTACTGAGGGTTTTACATAGTCAATCGCGGGCGAGAAAACATTTCTTTTTTGTTGTTTTTGCATCACGGCTCTTATTGCATTCAAAGCATGTTGTTTGTGTCGTTTTTCATTGTGCCGAGTAAGTCCGCAATATCTTTATCAAAGACTGATTATCAGAGCAGAGAAAAATACCTATATTGCCCTCTCACAATGGCTTAGTCGCCAACAAAGAAGTTATTGCGACCGGAAGTTAGAGCTATATAGTTAGTGTACCAAATTGCTAAACAAAGATACATTACAGGGTATTACATAAATCTATAGTAATTAATGACTTGTGATAAAAAATGGTAGCAGAATGATAGCAGGGCGTTACTGTTTCAACCCATTACTGCAAAGCCACAGCTTAGTTTTTTACTTGTCTAGCTAAGGAGTTTTAGCAGAAGCACCGCATTTGCTGACACAAGTTATTTAAAGGTAATTGGATAACGTGGAAGTTTATCGAGGAAGAGCCACTAATCGAGTTAGAACAGCTGATACTCTGTGAATATATTGCCAAGTACAGGCAAAGATTGGTAGATATTAGCTGGTTTATGCGGGTACTCAACGAGGAGATTGCCCGCAGGGCAAATAAAGAAGATGAATGTACTGGCAGATTTTGGGAAGGCAGATTCAAATCTCAACCCTTGCTAGACGAGGCCGCATTAGCTGCCAGTATGGCATAAGTCGACTAAAACCCCAATAGAGCTAAATTAGCTCCAACGCCTGAAACCTCTGACTTTACCAGTATCAAAAAACGCACCGACCGTGCAACGCAAATGACCAAACAGCCGATTACGTAAGGTTTGCGGACAGCCCCGACAACACATGTTCAAAGTCCTGCCTTTCGAACTCAAGGCTTACTTAGAGTTAGTCGAGCTTACGGGTAAATGTATACGCACCGATAAAAAAGGCGCTATTTTAGAGTTTTAACCAATTTTGTCTTAACTAAACATCGAACCTGATTTTTTGGATAAAGCTCACAACACTATTTTGTTGGGTTTTTTGCAGGGCTGCAGGTCGAGAGCAGGTATTGAAAACTTACTGTGAAACACTCAAAAAAACGACGACGCACAAATCTGGAAAATTGTGAACGTTTGCTGGTTTAACCAAATAAAGTCTCTAGCTACAACTCTCCAAGCTATACAAGTCATGCTAACTTTTTCGTGTACGGTACACTGATTTTGGCGTCGAGAAATACGTAAATACTACCAGCTAGAATATGCTATTTTTGTTCCTAACTTTTCCACCAGTAAGAAGTGCATACAGGCGCATAGAAAAGCTAATGCCCTGAATGGTATCCCAATGTTCGACAAGGCGCCCATTTTCCACACGCCATGTATCCACAATATTAAACCCCTCCGTCTCAATGCCTCGATGTTTGGCCTTTAAAGTTACATGTGAATGCAATACGACATGGTCACCATCAACGAAAATATGTTTGATGTCGTAACTGAACTCAGGGGCATTATTTACAAGACTGCTTACAGTTTCAATGACGCCTTCAATTCCATCCGCGATGTTTCGGTTATGTTGTATGTACTGTTGGCCATAAAAAAGCTCGCGTATGCCATTGAAGTCGTGATCATTCATGATGCGCTGTACAAATTCGACAGCAAGCTTAGCGTTATGTAAATCGTTTTCTGACCAATGTGGCTTTGTTAGCTGATTAATGTCTATCTTAGGTCCGTGCATAGGAATGGCCTCATAAATTAAACTTAACTTTCAAAATGCAAGTTAAATTATTTGCTTGCAAAGTGCAAGTTACATATACTTTCCATCATTCTTATGAGAGGTGCTTATGACTAGACGTTCGAATTGCCCAATTTCCAATGTATTGGATTTGGTGGGGGATAAATGGAGCTTGTTGATCCTACGCGACCTTCTTTTTTTTGATAAAAAATCATACTCAGATTTGCAAAATTCAGACGAAAAAATGGCATCCAATATTCTCTCGAATCGTTTGGAAAAATTAGAGCTAGATGGTCTTATATCTAAACGGTCAAATGAGAAAGATAAACGGAAAAAAATCTACACACTGACAGAAAAAGGCGTGGATATGCTGCCAGTTTTATTGGATATGATTATTTGGAGTGCGAAATACAGCCCTGATACAAACATTCCAATGGCTTTGGTGAACAGAGCAAGCCAAGATAGGGATGGACTACTTGAAGAGTTGCGAAGTCGAGTTACGTTTTTATAGGTGAGCGATGTATTTTCGTTCGCTGATTTATTTATCGGTCTCTTAAGAATTTAACAATTAGTGTTGTTTTAATCACCCGAAACAAGTAGGTAACAGCGAATAATGAGTGATGGGTGTCACTTATTGTAGTTACGCGTCTGCCAGTATATTCAATCATGCAAAATGGCTCAGCTCGGCTATCAAGCGTGGCAGTGTGGTAACTGTGGGGAGTCACAGCAGGTTGGATGTAGCTGCTAAGACCGCCATTGCCCAAGGAGTCAAGGTGTAGGAGTTGCTATAAATGATGTGCAATGGTTGTATAAACAGTGAGTTAGCTTATTTCTTACCTAACCCACTGGTCAGTAATTTCTTCTTACCAAGGATCACACTAACAGCCGGTTATTCGCTATATCTGGCTTCCTATAATCGCCGCTTATTGTTCGCCTGAGAGGTATGTCGCTAATTGCTCAACGTGGGTTTTTGTCTCGCCTATCAGTGACGTTATTTGCTCTGCTGAATCCGTTGAGCTTTGCGCTAAATTTCTGACCTCGTCAGCAACGACAGCAAACCCTCGGCCTGCTTCACCCGCGCGAGCTGCTTCTATGGCGGCGTTAAGTGCAAGTAAATTGGTTTGATTAGATATATTGTTGATCGATTCGACAATGGTACTTATTCTGTCTAATACCTGTGACATTGCAGAGTGAGTTTTTGTGATCACTTCGTTTTTACTAGATACATCCTCGGCATACATCAAGAGCCCTGTAACTTGATTTTCTACATTTTTTATTGGGGTTGCAACCATATCAAGCCTAACTTGAGTTTCTTGATATGTTAAGGTTACTTCGCTCTTCACCGTCTTTCCATTTGTTAACTCTTTCCAGATGGGATTAGGGAGCTGCTGCTGCATTGAACCAAGTAGCAGCTGAAGTTCGTTCAGTTTTGTCACCTTAAAGAGTGATAAACTAATATCATTTGCATGAATGATATTACCTGTGTTGTCGAGTTCAAACACGATGTTAGATTGCTCTATGGCCTCCATTTTTATGTCAGATTCCAAAGAACGCTTTTTCGTCTTATCGATATTGGCCTGAACAGCAACATAGTTGGTTAGCTGCCCTTGAGAGTTAAACACGGGGTCGATAGCAAGTGAAATCCAATATGCGTTGCCCGCTTTGTCGTAATTTAGGATCTCTTCGTAGAAAGGTTCTTGAGCCTGTAACTTTGCGGAAATATGAGCAACCGTTTGTTGGTCGGTATGTTTTCCCTGAAGTAAGTTACCTGGCTTCTTACCCAACGCTTCCTCTTGAGTGTATCCAGTCATAGAGATGAAACCATTGTTCACATATTCAATTAGTCCTTGGGCATCGGTGATAATAACGGAATTACTGGTGTTATTTGCGACTAATGAAAGCTTCTCGAATGATTTTTTTGCGTGGTACTGTGCTGTAACATCTCTGATAAAAGCGGTGTATAACACACGGTTCTCAAGCTCAATTTTTGAAAGGGATAGCGAAACCCAAATATCTGTGCCGTCTAGCGTTGTGGTGGGAAGCTCTAATGAAGTACCTACAGCTCGGTTTACACCTGTACGGCGGTTTTTATTGACGTACTCATCATGATTCGGCCTAATATCTTTTGGCACAAGAACTTTTACATTTTTACCAAGAATATCAGCTTTTTTACAGCGCCATATTCGCTCCGCAGCTGCGTTAAAAAAGATAATATTATTATGCTCATCGATCGTAACTACACCGTCAACGCACTGCTCAAGGGTCTGATCTATAATTGTTTGTGCGTCTTTTTGTGCTGTTATATCACGAACAATTGCTGAGTAGAGACGTTGATTGCCAAGGTCAAGTTTAGATAAAGAGAGGCTTATTGTTTTTTTGCCTCCCTGCTTTGGCTCGACAAAGAGTTCTAAGGTTTGACCCACTAGTTTGTCGTTTCCCATTTTCCTATGTCGGTTAACATGTTCATCATGGTTGGCGCGAAATTGCGAAGGAACGAGCATTTTAACATTTTGCCCTATTACCTCATCTGGGCTAAATCCCCAGATATTTTGTGCTGCTTGGTTGTAATAAATAACGTTGTTAGACTCGTCTATCACAACAACACCATCGATAGAAGCATCGAGTACACTTCTGTATAGTTTCGAGATATCTGATTTAAACCAATTGAACATCGCTATCGTCCACACTAGCACTAAAAGTGTCAATACGCGTGGAGTTGGGCTTTAGATTTCTTGCTTCAGAAAAAGCGAAGAGTCTTATGTTAGCGTGTAAGGCTTTTTGCCAGACTTTCAATCAGTAAAAATTGCTTGGCGATATCTTCAGCCCAAGTGGGGTCGTACTCTTTTTGCAATTTTTTCGGGCTGAATAGGTTGGCACCATAGTCAAGAGAGAGCAGTATATCGCTACCCTCTATAAACATTTGGGCTTTTACTTCGGGGATTTTTAACCCTTTTGGTAGGTTACTAGATGAGAAGAACGTTTTGACTTGTGACAATTTCGCCATATATTCTGGCGTGAGCACTTTGCGGCAGGTCTCTTCGTCTTTAGCATAGACTTGATACTCTTTTTCAAAGTCTTTTTGTTCAAATTTAACTCGCTGTAACCCTTTTAGAGATTGACGCCGACTTATCAGCATGTTCCAAAGTCCTGCATCTTGTAATACCACGATTGGAGTATCTATAGGTTTAGGCATACTCAACTTTATAACTGCACCATTAAACAAGCGTTTACTGTCATTGTTCTGATGAAGCGTGCGAATATGCACTTCAGTAAAGTAAAAATGAATGCCATTTACTTCGCCGTTAAATCCATCCTCAGCGACAGCTTGTCCTCCTTTGGTTAATATACCTGCACTGATAGCTTCCTCGCAGATAAGTAAATTACCGCCGACTGAATATTCTAAGTTAAGCGCCGAAGCAATTGGTGCCACCATATAAGCTCTAGTTAACACACCCTTGGTGAAAGACTTAAGAGAGCGTTTTAACAAAAAGTAGATAGGAATTATTGAGATTAGGAGAAAAGGCGCAAGAAATAGTAAGGGGATTGCAATACCAATCGCCCACCATTTATAGCGCTTAAGCGACTTTTCCTTGTTGTCGAGTTCTGTATCAAAGCCAGAGTTTGTTTTGTCTAAATTGTAATAGGCCTCTTTTAACTGCATCTCAACGCCAGCTAGACGCTGATCAATATGATGGAGAGACCTTTGTTCTAATAATGGCATAAACTTTCCTTGTAAGTCGCAATGGTAATGGTGAAAAATTGTACCTTGTAACACTTTATAAAGTAAGAGGTATAGAGTGGCGAATATAATAAAAGGCGAATACAGCTTGCTGCGTGACGCCTTTTGCTAATTTAGGGAATTGTTTACTCTTGAATCGCGTACTTAATATTAGCCTTGAATGCTTCTACTTCGAGCGGTGCATTTTCGTATCCATACTTTTGCATATCCGAGATGTGTTGGCGAAGTACATCTGCAAAACTTGCACGTTCGATTTGCAGGACGTGAACCAGCTCATGCGCAAGCTTTGGCCTATTTAACTCAAATCCATGGCGAACGTAAATTGAGTATCCGAATACCTGAGCGTTGTTTACTATTCCTTCGCCAATAAAGCCCAGAGACTCACCCATTGCCTTTAGTGCTTTGTTCTCGATAGGAAATGGGACAGTATCAAGATAAATGATGCGAACTTTTTCTGGGTGCTTAATCCCGATTTCTCTTGCCAATGCAATGCCACTGGCATCAAGCGGTATACCTACCTCTCTACCTTGCGACTCAATTTGTTGAGCCCAAGTAATATATTCTCCCAGTAATGTCTGCATATCGAAAGGTGCGTCTTTCGCTTGTGTGACGGCACTCAGCAAGATTGTCACACTCAAACATAAAGATTTTATCGTCATTTTTTACCTTTTTAATCAAAGTAGTATTACGTCAGGGGTTAATATCTTGATGGGAAAGCGCTGGACTACATTGGTCGTTCTGAAAAATATTAGAGTCACTACCTTTCCTTATGATTAATACAAAGGAGTGGATGTAGTGAAAAATGAAATTCACATTTTTAAAAGCTACCGTTATAGCGTTCATGCCGTTGACAAAATATAAGGTGAAATCATCCCTATAATAGCAAAGCCAATTACATCTGTGATGGCTGAGTTTATCTAGTAATACCAATTATCTTAATTAACCTTAGCTCGGGATAGTACCCTGTTCTTTAGCAGCTGTCATTACTTATGGCTGCGTCAGATTTACTCCTTCAAATTAAGCAAGTATTAAGTCAAATTGGTATGATGTGCGAGTGGCAAAATAAAGGTAAACTTAGCTCCGCCAAGTTCAGTTGAGCAACCAACATGACAGTTCCCCTTATGCCAAGTGGCAATCTTGCGTACAATTGCAAGGCCAAGTCCATACCCTCCACCGCCTTTGCTACGGCTTGCATCAAGTCTAGAAAAGGGCACAAATACGGATTCCCACTGTGATTTTGGGATCCCATTACCATCATCTTCGACCTGAATATAGGCATGCTTTTTGTCACTTTCGGTACGGATCATGATGGTTGAGTTGCCGTACTTGTCTGCGTTTTGCACAATATTCTGGATAGCGCGAGATAAATAATGTGGGTTGGCTAGGAGGATAATTTCATCGCAGCTACCTTGAAAGGAAACCTGCTTATCAGTGAGTTTACTTAGTTTGCTTATTTGGTCTTGAACTAACTCATTAAGGCTAAGCGGGATCAGCTCTAGCTTTTTTACTTCAAATTCTAGCCGCGCATAGGCCAGCATTTCATCTATCATGGCCTCCATTTCCAACACATCATCAGCCATATCATTGCCTTGCTCTCGACTGTTTTCAGGTAGCATTGCAAGAGCAAATTTAAGTCTAGCCAAAGGGGTACGCAGATCATGAGACACGGCGTTGACTAATAGCTTTTGATTTTCAATCAGTCGTGCCACTTGCGATGCTAAGTGGTAGATTTGCTCTGTAAGATTAGAGATAGCAGAGAATCTAGAGCGTCGCGTCGTTTTAGGCACCTGACCTTGAGCGAGGCATTCGGTAATATAGCGAAGTTGTAAAAGGTCAAGCCAAAGCGGCCTTATCCACAACATGAGTAAAAAGGCCAATACAGCATAAGAGAGTAGCTTGATAAGCCATTGCTTGTTGGTCGCAGAGGTTGCAGGGGCGAGCGGCCCTAGTTGCAGCAATAAAGTTGACGCTGGTATTTTGAAAGTCAGCCAAGCACTGCCGGTATCATCAAAACTCGTTAGTATACCACCCTGTTTTAGGGTACTAGCTTGTTCTGGCAACCAAGCCACATCATCCATATCGAGTATTTTTATGGTGTCTGACTCTTTGGGTAAGCTATTGGGAGAAATACTGGACTTCAGTGTGTGTGCTATGGTTTTTGCATGGCGCAACTCGTCAGGTGCAGAATGCACCCAATGCGTCCAAATTGCTTCACTTACTTGGTTAATAATAACAATGCTGGTAAACACAGCTACATATAAGCTGAGGAATAGCTTTAACACAGATAAACTAATCCCAAGCAGACTTTGAACAAAGGTAACCTTTACCCCAAACGGTAATGAGTCGAGCCGGTTGCTCTAAGTTGTCACCGAGTTTTTTGCGCAGACGGCTAATACGTACGTCTACACTTCTATCCAAGCCGTCGTATTCACGTCCAACTACATGTTTGTAAATGTAATCACGGCTGAGGGTTTCTCCAGCATGACCTGCGAGTGTCTTTAATAAGTCAAATTCATAACTGGTGAGCTCTACTTCATGATTGGATAAATAGACTTTTCTGTCTGATTTATTGATCCGTAACTTGCCAAGCACGATAGAGTCTGATTTAACTTGTTCGCTTTGTGTGCGCCTTAATAGGGCGTTTAGCCGAGCCAGCAATACATAGGGTTCTACTGGTTTAATAATATAATCATCGGCACCAATTTCTAGTCCTTTGACATGATCAAAGTCGCTATCTTTGGCAGTTAAAAATAAAACTGGCCCTTTAAACTCACTTCGAGCCGCTTTACAAATGGAGAAACCATCAAGTCCGGGCAACATGATATCAAGAATAAGAATATCGGGCTTTTCTGCTTCAATCGCTTTTATCGCATTGATGCCATTGTGCAATTGTACGACCTCAAAGCCGTTGTGAATAAGAAACTTTGCGGTTAACTCCGCAAGCTTAACATCATCTTCAACTAGTAATACTTTTGCCATTAAAACACACTCCAGTCGCTTCTCAGTTTGCGTCGATATTGCTGGTTGACGCTTGTGTGTAGTTCGATAGTTTGTTTCGCAATCATGTTATTTTTAGCATCCCTCAAGCTAAAAATCATGGATTTTGATAGCGAGATGGTCTGTGTTGATTTTGCCTCAGCAGTTTGCTCCCAACATTGTAGTTTTTGTTCTTCTTGAAATAAGCACAAATTTCTTTGGAAGGGAGATTGCCACGCTATTTTTGCGGTCATTTCACAGCGTTGTCCTGCTTGCTTTACCATACAAGTAATGGGTTTAATTTCAAAGTTAACTTCATTGCTAGGTGTGGTTGAGGCGGTGCTAGAAGCACTAAACATTATAATTATTATTAAGTACAACCTAAAATTCATATTTTCCCCCGACAAAGACTGTCGCGGTATAGCTATCCTCGACTATCGGGCTATCTGTCATAACAGTATCAAGCTGTTGATATTTCGCGTTAAATTTGAAAGTCCACGATTTGCTTATGGGATATGAATAAGCAAAACTCAAATAGGGCTGGTAACTTGAGCTACCTTCATACCACAAGGCTGAGTTAAGGGTGTCGGCTTTATCAATCCCATAGTAGTAATCGATTAACTGTCTACTTTTCCATTTTAGCCCTGCTTTGATGAGTGCATGGGCATTTGGTGTATTATTGAAGCGGAATCGGTAACTGATACCAATATCCGCATTATAACCTTGATATGTGTTGGTGATGTCGCTCAGCCATGATGCTGTTACTTTGACATTATCATTGATAATCCAATGTGCTAGCACTCCCCCATCAACTGCCCATTTCCTTGACTTAATATCATCAAGTGAGATAACACGTTGCTCTGCGAGAAACTCACCTCCAGGTAATTCAGCACTGGCATCTAACAAACTTTTTTGTACAAAAATATTACTCGGGTGGAATTTCTCAAAATACGCTTGTTCTGTGTTAAATGTGCCAATTAAGCTGATGTCAAATTGGTCGTGATAGTAGAGCGTATAGCCTAATGTTCCATTATCTAAAAATAGGTTCTCGCCGTAATAGCTGATATAAGGCACTGCAATCAAAGGTATGTTATCACCGCCATGTAGTGGGTTGGTGATCACCCCGCCACCGAGTGCGACACCAAAACGCCATTGGCCAATAGCTGTACATTCGCTGTCATTGGCGTCACATGGCACTGTATTGGCACTTACCTTGGCGGCGAGCAGCAAAGTTAAGGCCACTAGTAACTTTTTCAATGTGAAACTCCAGTTTGAGTGATACAAATTTGTTTCGTTAGCTGATCTATTTTGATGACAGAAAGCTGTGTTGATAACACCACTGTCGCATTTTGTTATCACCAAGCCATTTGTGTCCATGTTGGTGACGTTAAATAAAAAGCGTTAATGCCGTCAGTGTTTGATTTCCTCAACTTGAGTCAGTATTAAAACAAAATGGTAGTCGTTTTTTGGCGGTGAGTGGTCAGCCTGCCCTAATGTGTAATTTACCAGTCGCGGTACAAATTACCAGAAAGGGTAACATTAAATAACAAAACAAACGCTGATGATAACAGAAATGCCGGCGTAAAAGTTTAGGCTTAATTGACGCTTAACTTTCAAGGATAACATTATGAATTACAAAATTTGGTTGAGCTTACCACTTGCTGCAGGTTTGAGTGCATGTGGTGGTAGCAGCAACAATGAAGAGAATAAGACGTTGCCAGCGCTCAATGCGCTAAATAACAGTACGGCACCGCTACAAGCATCTTCTGCAGCGCAATTTAGTCAGTTTGTTAAAAATGGTATTTTTATCGCAAGTGGAGGGGGGAAAAACGGTGAAGACGTGTCGGAAAACCCAGCCGCTACTACCGTAACAACGCCATACTCTGGGACAAACCAGCTTGTGGATGGGGTATCACAAAGCGACCGGATCAAGTTTGACGGGCGCTATTTGTATATTGCTGGGACGACGGAGGTTGCCTACGAGGGGGACAGCAGTAAAACCTTCGTTAGAGTGTTAGATACTGTGGCTGACGAAGTGCCAGTACAAGTGAATGAACTTATTGTGTCGGACTCAGCGTTTGCTAGCCAAAACCTCTATTTACAGGATCACCAGTTAATCAGTGTATTGATGGATTATGATTACGGCTTTGCAGACGACATATCGATACAGTCAATCCAGCCACAAGTGGATTATCAAGGTTTTATAGAGCTGGCTTTCAGTGACGTATCCATGCCCGAACAAGCAGCCGTCGAGAAACGCTTTCGGATGGATGGCTCACTAGTTGGTAGTCGTCTAATAGGTGATACTCTGTATGTAATAGCTGAACATACATTGAGTTACAGTGGATATACGGACAATGACAGATTAGCAAGCTATAACCAACTAATGGATATGGATGTCAACGCACTGCTCCCTACCTTTAAAAACCTACAAACAAACGCAGAAGCACCATTAGTCGCAGCAGATAGTTGCTATCTGCCTGCAGATGCAACGGCATTAGATGGCTACCATGGCTTAACCACCATAACCCAAGTGAATATTGACACTCCTGATGACTTTAAAACAACATGCGTAAGCACCCGAACCGCGGGCTTTTATATGTCAGCGACGGCGCTATATCTGTATAACTACACATTCGCCGATAACACTGATGAGGTCAATACCGCGATTTGGCAACCTCATGGTTTAGTATTACACCAATTGACACTAAATAATGAAGGGGTAACTTATCAAGCGACAGGAGAGGTTGAAGGTCAGCTTGCACAGGTGAGTAGTAACATGGCGGCAACGCGATTTGATGAACAAGACGGTATGCTCAGAGTGTTCACAAGTAAATATGACACTAGCATGGGAAATAGCCACAAGCTGCATATTCTAAAACCAGAAGGCAACACATTGGTAACAGTTGCCACTTTGCCAAATGATAAATATCCCACCCCAATTGGTAAAGTGAACCCACAAACCAATCAAGTAGATGAAGATGTGTACGCCGTGCGGTATTTTGGCGATACTGCCTATGTTGTTACTTTTAGGCAAATAGACCCTTTATATGTCTTAGATTTATCCGATGTTACAGAGCCTAAAATGGTTGGCAGCCTAGAAGTACCCGGTTTTTCCTCATATTTACACCCAATTGGCGAAGGCTTATTGCTTGGCGTTGGACAACATGTAACGGAGCCAAACTCTGAAGTCGCTTCAGGTACACAAGTGAGTTTATTTGATGTGGCTGATCCGGCGGCACCTAAGCTGTTAAAAGCACATATCTTTGAAGGGGGATTTACGCCACTGGAGTATGATTATCGTACGCTGGCGATGCTAAAAGACAATGAGTCAGTGACGCGATTTACGTTACCTATTGTGTATTGGACTACCGAACAAGAGAGTGACGCTAGCTCCACTTGGTATACTGCTAATGACTTGGCTGCATTTGAAGTAGTGCAAGGAGTGGACTCCACGTTGACCTACCGTGGTAGCAGCCGAGCAGCGCTAACCTCGCCTATTAGTAATGATAAAGTGCTGGGATATACCGAGGCGGATAGGGGGCTTATCCAAGGCGATAAACTTTTGTACATACATGGCAACTATGTGTGGCAAAGCGATTGGTTAACACCTCAAAATAACACCGGCCCACATTAGAGCAGATGGTTACCGTTTGAACTCTTAACGTCGTTTTAGGGGGATTTCACAGTCTTGTTGTACATGGTTTTGTTGTGTAGCGGTGAACTGTAGCACCGCAGCCTACCGTTTCAGTAAGAGCGTTACATTTGCTGAGTCTGTATCGATAAAATCATGATTTTAGCCCCACCTAATGTGGGGCTTTTTTGTAATTACCGTGGCCTAAACCACAGTATTTACTTTAAAATTGGTACTTGGCACCAATGAACGCAAAGCGTCCAACACCAGAACCATAAGCACTATCAAAGTTACCTCTACCACCGACAATAAACGGTCCCTTTTCATCGAATAGATTGTTGATACCACCATAAATCGATAAAGAGCGATCGTTATTCAAATCCATGCTGTAGTTTACACTGATACTATGGGTGACAACCGATGGCAGTGAACCTTGCCACAGTGGCTCAGGGTTACTGATGCAGCTTGACTCTCCAGCGGCACAACGGGCATCATTTTTCGTCATTGCAGCTTGCCAATCTTCATATCGAGAGCGACTTGCTTCCACAGCACCTTTGTACTTTGTACTCCAGCGCACACGCCAGTCATTTTTGTACCAAGTCAGTGCAATCGCGCCCTTGTCTTCAAAAATGTCATCGCCTAAGTAGCCTTCGTATAAATCCTCATATTGGCCATCAGGACCCGTACTGGTGATTGAATACTCGATGACGTGCGTCCAATCCGCTTTTACCTTAAAGCGGCCATATTCACTGGCATCGTACAGATACTCCATGGCAATATCGTAACCTTTGGTGCGAATTTCATCAGTGTTAATAACGCGCTGATTTACTTCAAAGATCTGCCCTTCTTCATCACGCTTGATGTCGCGACAAAATTCATTTTCGCTGCCATATTCCATGGATGAGGCATAACAGAATTTGATGATATCTTCGTTGCCCAGCGCCGTAACTGCATCATCGATTTGAATATCATAATAGTCTAACGCCATTCTAAGGTTGGGAATAAACGAAGGGGCAAGGGACAAGCCAAGCGTAATTGTATCAGCTGTTTCTTCAAACAACTCATTATTCCCTGAGTTTGGAGAATAGCCATTATTCTCATCTTCAAACTTCCCTTCTGCAGCAATGGTAGCGAGGATCCCTGCCTCTTTTCGACAGTTATCATGTCCCGGCTCCATTGAAGTGGCAGTAACGCCATCGCAAATATCATCAAAGCTATCATAATCACCACGAGGCGGAGACATTAGCTCTGTGATAGTAGGTGCTCTCATCGCTCTGGCCCAATTGGCCCGGATTGAGTAACCTTCAATTGGCTCGTAGATAAATCCAGCTTTATAGCTTTGGATAAGCCCTGTATTTGCCCAGCTGTAATCGGCAATACGAGCTGACACTTCTGCACTAAGAGACTTAGCCAAGGGGGCATCTTTTAGTAACGGCAACGAAAGCTCAGCAAAAACTTCTCGCACGCTCACATCACCATCAAAAGTAGGTACATAGTTGAAGGTTACACCGCCATTAGGCACATTGGTAGCGACACTCTGACTGTCTTTTCTATATTCGAAACCAAAAGCAGAGCCTACAGCGCCTGCTGGTAGCTCAAATAAATCGCCGGTGATGAAACCAGATACAGTAACCTGATCGATATCTGTGGTTATGGATGGATTAGCTCGAATATAATTAGCGGCTTCTGCTGTGATTGACCCTTCACCAAATAAATTGATTGGTACGCAACCTTGGCCTCGAGCTTGTTCATCTTTACATTGAATGGTGCCGTCTGCTAGACGCTCAGCGTTGAGTGCTTGTTTGACACGCGCAACAAAGATTTCGTTACTACGGTTTTGCTCTTGTTTGAACTCGCCATAACCTACGGAGACATCCCACTCCCAGTCATCCCACAGGTAGCCGCGTAATCCACCCCATGTCCTAATCGTCGTTCTTTCATTGTCGTTGATGATATTTCCCACTTCTGAGAACAGTCGATCCCATTTTACGCCTTTTGAACTTGCTTCTGCGCGGATAGCGTCAGGCATATAGGGATTATCATAGGGAATACGGCCCATACAATCTGAGCCAAATTGATTGTTTGCAGGATCGTATGTAACTATCGCATCGCACTCATCTTCACTTTCTGGTGATTTGACATTGCGTGAGGTGTTGCGGCTGTATTGTAATTGGAAGTAGGCTTCTACTTCATTGTCAAACTCATACTCAGTTTTTACTGCTGCAGAAATATCTTTATCTGGCACTTTTAACATCGTAAATTGGTTGAAGTCGATGCCGTGACGTTCTTCTTGCCAATCGTTTCTTAACGTTGTGCCATCGTACCAAAAACCGGCGTCGGGTTTAAAGCTGCTCGACTCGTCAAAGACGCCACCAGGGATAGAATCGCTGAGGCTAGTCCATTGTGATTTGTCGATGTCTCGCATACATTGATAGGCTGTTTTTGTGTCGGGATCGTAAGTTGCTGTTAGCATCACGTTGCACATACGCTCTTCATCGTAGTCCCAGCTGTCTTGCTGTTGGGCACGTTTTCTATCCCAGTAACTTAAGCCTTTTTCTTCATCATACGTGGCACTGAAAAAGAAGTAGCCCTTACCATCGTCGTAGCTGGTACCGTAGTCTGCGCTTATTGTGTATTCTGCTGCGCCACCTTGTGTACTTTCTCCTCCACGAGCATGGAAAGTTGCCCCTTCTTTATCTTGTTGTGTAATGATATTTACCACCCCAGCGATGGCATCAGAACCATAGGCAGCTGAAGCGCCTCCAGTGATAATTTCTACTCGGTCAACCATGCCTTTAGGGATAGTTGAGAGGCTAACGTAATTGCCTGAGTAGCTATTGGAAACCACTCTGCGACCATCAATCAGGGTTAACGTGCGGCTAACCCCTAACTCTCTGAGGTCGATTGTAGAAAGTCCCGTATTTTGAACGCTACTTTGCGAGTTTCCGTTACCTGTTCCTTCGCTGACTTGCGGCATTTCTTCGAACAAAATATCCGCCAGTGAACCAAACCCAGCATCATTCAAAGACTCCGCATTCATTGTTGCAATTGGTGTTGGCACCGAAAAGCTGTCTCTTTTAATCCTCGATCCGGTGATCACTATTTTTTCAAGCGCCTGATCCTCGGCCTGAGTGTTGGTTGTCGAGCTCGTTTGCTCTACCTGTTGACGTTCAATCTGTTGCGCTTGTGCAGTTGTGGAATGACTACATGCGAGTGCGATAGATAGGGTAATGAGTTTTAATTTATTATTAGGTAACACGGTGATCCCTTTTCTAATTGTTGTTCATTGATTTAGGGTCTGCTGGGCGGGGAATGCCTTATTGTTTCACAAACAAAAGGTGATATTCTGGACCAGTGTTGCTCATTCTGACCATCCCTTTAGTACATGCAATGATACCAATATCTATTCTTTAACGTTTTTAGCTCTATTTAATATCTATTTAAAAATAAGCATTTAAAACAGATGGTTAATTAATACTTTAAGATGGATTTAAATACGAAAGTGGCATTCATCGTGTAAATTTTTTCATTTAGACACTAATTTAGGTATGATTTATTGCATACTTATTCACAGATGAAATCATGCAGCACGACACTACTTTTCAGTTATTAGGCGTAAACATCGACCCTATTGGACATAGTATGTCTAAAGATGGGAAAGTGTGTTGTGTCCAACCAAAGTTTATTGAGGTATTGTCAGTATTGGCACGTGCCTACCCCAACGTAGTAACACGTGAAGAGATCATTGCTCAAGTATGGGATGGTAATCTTTTTGTTGGTGAAAAAGCCTTGACCAATGCTATTTGGCATTTGCGAAAAACCTTCAAAACACTGGATTGTGGCGCTGAAAATACAGAAAACGAGGTTATCGAAACCATTCGTAAGTCAGGGTATAGATTAAAAGTTCCTCCTCATTTTGAACCCGCAGCTATTAGCTCTGAGGTACAACCTAATATTGCACAGTTTATAAGTGTCAACAAAGTCATGATGTTGACAACTTTGTGTATTTTAGTCGTCACTTTAATGCTGTATTTGAACAGTGACCGCCCAAACGATGCGCTCGTTGACGTAACCGATTACCCCGGGCGAGAGTTGTTTCCAAGTATTTCTCCTAATGGGCAATTTATGGCCTTTGCATGGCGAAAGCTCGGTGGTCATGCACATCTGTATTTAAAAGATCTTACTCAACCAAACCGTCCACCTATTAAGCTCAGTAATGGTAACGAAAATGCGTCTGTTTCGGTGTGGGCGCGAGACAACCAAACGGTATTTTTCATTGCAAAGCAAGCGGGTAAGTGTGCCATCAAGTCGCTAAATACAGTGACTAAAGCACAAAAAGTGCTCGCAGATTGCCCTGTAAACACGACGACCACACTGACCTACTCGGCAGAAAAAAATCTACTTGGGTTTGTTGCGAAAAAAAGTGAAGGTAGTGGCGGGCAGGTCGTCTTACTTGACTTAACTCATCTGACCGAAACGGTCTTAGATTGCCAGTTGAACTGTCAAGATAGCTACCCTGAAAGTATTGTGATGTCACCGGATGCTTCTAAAATCGTGATCAGTCGCAACTTACCCAATGGTTTAGAAAACCTCTACCTGAAAATACTGGACTCAGGTCGGGAGATTACGCTTCTACAAGGTCATGATGACTTACGAGGAGTGACTTGGCACCCTACTGACAATTACCTTGTGGTGTCATCTATAGAGCATGGTGCACGTAAAGCATATAAAGTGTCACTTGACGGCAAGATATTGGCCTCGCTACCGTTTTCTGGGCTCAGCTACCCAAATTTCAGCGCTTCCGGAGCGCTTTATTTTCATAATTGGGAGATAGATACTTCTATTATGAAACTTGATTTAAGTGCAGCTGTAGCAAGCTCCCCATTTCCAATTTTACACTCACAAGTGAGCTTTCGTTACCCTGATTACTCATCAGATTCAGAGCAGTTGCTTTTTATTTCTAATCAGTCTGGCTTTGATGAAGTGTGGATGTCTAACCTCAAAGGTGACGAGCGAGTACAGCTAACCCAATTAGAGTTACAAGCGTTGCATCCAGCATGGTCCAAAGATGGCAGCAAAGTAGTTTTTATCACTAAATCATCGCAGGGGAGTCAGCTCCAGCTACTGGATGTAGCCGACAAGCAAGTGATCCAAATAAAAACCGGTCTTGAGTATCATGGCAAGCCTAGCTGGTCCTCTGACGACAAGCATATATATGTCTCAGATGGCAAAGACATATTTCGAGTGTCAATAGAGGCACATCAAAAGCCCGTGACTAAGTTAACCGCTGGGACGACGGCGATTGAGTACAAAGATGCCTTATACATATACAAAAGTGAACAACAAGAAATGTGGAAAATGGATCTGATGTCTAAAGAACATCAGCATTTATTTACTGGGGCATATTTAGCATCAAGCGCGAGCTGGTCAGTGTCTCGTTCAGGTATCTACTACTTATCTGTTCATCGTGGTGATTTTCGCATTAGCTACTTTGACTTTGCGAGTAAACAACATAAAGACATTATCCGTGTGCCTGAGCGCAGTTTTAGCCGCAGTAGGGGACTGGAGTTTATTGAAACAAAAAACTGGCTATTGTTTACAGGCTATGAGATCCCGCAAGTCGATATAAAGCGTATTGATAGACTCTAATGTTGAGTGAAGCAACACGTTAAGGTTTTCTCGCCTCAAAAGAGACCACTTAATTAAGAACATTGGTATAAATTGAAGGAATTGAAAATGATTGAAGTTGGACAAAAACTACCTCAGGCACAACTGAGCGAGCTCACCGCAGATGGCATGGTTAATCATGATGTCGCTACCTGCTTTGCCGGTAAAAAGGTAGTTCTTTTTGCCGTGCCAGGCGCATTTACACCTACATGCTCAGCTTCGCACCTGCCTGGTTTTGTGGTTAATGCAGATGAGTTTACCGCCAAAGGTGTGGATATTATCGCATGTGTATCAGTAAACGATGCTTTTGTGATGAAAGCGTGGGGTGAAGCACAAAATGCACAAGCCATTATGATGCTTGGCGACGGTGATGGCAGCTTCACAAAAGCAATTGGGCTGGACATGGATACCGGTGCTTTTGGTGGCCTGCGCTCGCAGCGCTACGCCATGGTGATTGAAGATGGTGTAGTGACAAGCCTGAATGTGGAGCAACCAAAACAATTTGAGGTAAGCAAAGCTGAAGTTATCTTAGCTTTGCTCTAGCCTATGAGTTGAGGATAATGAATGTGTCTTAACTAGCAGCGAGAAAGGCATTAATTAAACCGAACTCAGATCAGTTATCCTAATTTCGGGTCAATTATCCGAATTTCAAGTCACTTACTCATCGTTTAGGTTGTTTAGCTGAAAAAACGCAACTTGGTCGGTGAGTAGTTTAGCTTGATTTTCCATGTGCTTTCCTGAGCGGGAAGTGGTTTCTACTAGCGTCACATTTTGTTGGGTGATGTTATCCATTTGCGCAATCGTGGTGGATACCGCAGAGATCCCATCCGCTTGCTCTTTGCCTGCATTGTCTATCTCTTCGACCATCTGACTGACATCTGCGATAGACTGCATCAGTTCCTCAAAGGTTACACCAGACTCATACACAAGCTTGCTGCCTTGTGCTACTGCATCCACACTATTTTTAATTAACGACTTAATTTCCCGCGCGGCTGATGCACTGCGCTGTGCTAAGTTTCTGACTTCACCTGCAACAACGGCAAAACCACGACCGGCCTCTCCTGCTCGTGCTGCCTCAACTGACGCATTGAGTGCCAGTAAATTAGTTTGAAAAGCAATTTCATCAATTACGCTAATAATGTCAGATATTTTCGTGCTGTAGGATTCTATTTTTCCCACCGCTGTGATGGCATCATCAATTGATGCTTTACCTGAATGCGCTTTTTCGCTAACAAATGTCGCTTTTTCGGCAGCATGACTGGCGCTATTTGCATTTTTCTTGACGGTGGCAGTGAGCTCTTCCATTGTTGCTGCGGTTTCTTCCAAGCTCGCGGCTTGGTTTTCAATTCGGCTATTTAAGTCTTCGTTATTGCTGGCAATTTGCTTTGCAACATCGAATACTTGCTCAGCGCCGCGATTGATTGTGTTGACCAAATCACTCAGCTTATCAAATAAGCCATTCATAGCTTGCTGAAGTACGCTAAATTCGCCATCTAGCGGCACGGTGATACGATGCCTTAGGTCGCCTTGTTCCATCGCGAATATTGCCGCTTTAATACACTCAACAGCTTGTTTTTGAGCCGTAATATCGGTTGCATATTTGACGACTTTAAAAGGTTTCCCTTTTTGATCTAGGATAGGGTTATAAGATGCTTGGATCCAAACATGGTTACCATGCTTATCGTGCCTTAGGTATTGCCCTGAATCGAACTCACCTCTATTAAGCTTATGCCAAAACTCTTGATACTCGGCACTGTTTGCTTGTTTAGCTGTGGCAAAAAGGCGATGATGCTTACCTTGAATTTCCTCCAGTTTGTAGTGCATGGTGTCAAGAAATAGCTCATTTGCCCATAAAATAGTTCCATCCATTGCAAACTCGATCACCGCTTGTGACTTGCGGATTGCAGCTAATTGCCCTGAAAAGTCGGCATGGCTCAGCTTTTGCTTGGTTATGTCGGTCGCAAACTTGACCACTTTAAGTGGTTTACCTTGCTCGTCCAAAATTGGGTTATAGGTTGCGCTGATCCAGACCTCTTTGCCTCCTTTGGCCAAACGATGAAACTCGCCTGACTCAAACTGTCCTTGCTGAAGGCGTTGCCAAAAGGCTTTATATTCGGTGCTTTGAGCATAGTCTTCTGCAACAAATAAACGGTGGTGTTGGCCGATAACCTCTTCTTCTTTGTAACCCATAGTGGATAAAAAGTTTTGGTTGGCTTTTAAAATATTTCCCTGTAAATCAAATTCAATGACGGCTTGTGAACGATTGATCGCCGCAATTTGCCCTGCAGAGTCAAAAGAAGCGAGTTTGGTAGCTGTGATGTCCGAGGCGTACTTTATAATTTTGTAAACATCACCGCTTTCATCACGTATGGGTGTATAGGTTGCTTGTATCCAAAGTGTTTGCCCTGTTTTAGTGACGCGCTTGAATTCGCCTGATTGATGCAGCCCTTGCCGCAGAGCTTGCCAAAAAGCGATATATTGGCTACTTAAAGCCTCATTGTTATCCATGAATATTTGATGGTGTTGGCCTTGTACTTCTGTCAGCTTGTATCCAACGGCATCTAAAAAGAGTGGATTTGCGGTAATGATATTGCCGTTCGGGTCAAACTCAATAACCGCTTGAGTTTGCTCGATGGCGCTGATTTGATGCTGATATGTCGCCTCTTGAAACTTTTGCTCCGAAATATCAATAGCGTATTTAATTATTTTACTCAGCTGATTATTGGCGTTAACGATAGGGGTATAAGTGGCATGTAGCCATACCGTTTTACCGGATTTTGTTTTTCTTTTATATTCACCCTCAAAGCTTTTTGCACTGTTTAGCTGTTGTAAAAACAATTGATAGTCTTCACTTTTGGCATCGTTATCTTCAACAAACATACTGTGATGTTGATTCTGGATCTCAGCTAGCTCATAACCCAGCAATGATAAAAATTTGTCGTTTGCGGATAAAACAGTGCCATCAGCGTTAAATTCAACCATTGCAAACGAAGATGAAAGTGCTTGCAGGCTTGCTCGTGCAGTATTGATAGTGGTGCGGTAATGGCTAATATCTGTTGCAATCAACACAATCCTCCCTTGAGGTGTTTTGGAGAGCTCAAGCAGTAATGGCTTAATTACTTGCTTTGCGGTGTCAAAGGCTATTTCAACGCTAACTTGAGATTGGCTCGCCAATTGCGTAATGGCTTGCTTTAGGGCGCTTTTGTGTTTTGGGCTGCGGCAAATTTGATTGATTGAAGTAAGCTGTACATCGGGTGTATACCCCAGCAGCTGCTTAAACCGGTTACTGACCTCAATAGTATTTCCTTGATGATCAATCTCAAGGTACGCAGTGGTTTTTTTTATGTGCTGAAAAAGAGGAGCGTCTAGGTCATTGTCCCTTTTTGCCTTTCCTAAGCCAAACATGATCATAACAAACTTACCCATAGTAGGTTATTTAACAGTAGTAACTATAGTGTAGTTATTTAGCTGTGCCACAACATTATCGTATAAGCCAAGCTACTGGCTACTGGCTACTGGCTACTGGCTACTGGCTACTGGCTACTGAGTAAGTGAACCTCTTAAGCTTAACGTGCCGCTAATTACCTATACAGATAATTAGGGTATAGCCGTAACTCAAATGTCTTGGTAAAATCTTCGACAATTTTTACAAAACGAGCATTAAGATGGGCAGAGCATTTGAAGTCCGCAAAAACGCCATGGCAAAAACGGCGGCGGCAAAAACAAAAGTAAACTCAAAATACGGAAAAGAGATTTACGTTGTTGCTAAAAATGGCGGCGCAGATCCTGAAACTAACTTGTCGTTACGTCGTTTAATCGATAAAGCAAAAAAAGATCAAGTTCCTGCGCACGTAATCGACAAAGCAATTGAAAAGGCAGCCGGTGGTGCCGGTGAAGACTACACGCCAGCACGTTACGAGGGATATGGCCCTGGTAACAGCATGATCATCGTTGACTGCCTAACAGATAACATGAATCGTACAATCAAAGATGTACGCTTACCGTTTACCAAAACTGGCTCAAACCTAGGAAGTCCAGGTTGTGTTGCGCATATGTTTGATCACTTTGCAATCCTTGGCTTTGCAGGTGATGATGACGAGTCAGTTTTGGAAGCGCTAATGATGGCTGATGTCGATGTGACTGACGTGGAAGTAGAAGACGGTCAGGTATCGGTTTTTGCTCCACATACTGAGTACTTCAAAGCAAAAACTGCATTAACAGAAGCGTTTGAAGGCATCACATTTGAAGTAGATGAAATCACTTGGGTGCCGCAAACACATGTAGAAATAGATGATGCAGAAGCGATTGAAACATTCGAAAAGCTAATCAATATGCTAGAAGATGTCGATGACGTACAAAACGTTTATCACAATGCAATCATAAAAAGATAATATCTGCGCTTACGTTCAAAGTAGGTAGATAGAAGGCCGACACTGCTCGGCCTGTAGCTTAGCGTAAGTGTTGGTTCATTGTGTGAGTGCGTATCAGGGCGATAGGAAATAACAACAATAGTGCTTGAGAACTAATATAAACAATCCAATTTACATGTCTGGCAATGGGGAAATATCCTTCGCCATTCTTAGCAAAGAGCCAAAATTGTCCAATGATAGCATCAGCAACCATGGCTAGAATAAAGCCAAGGGCAACGGCATAATTTAGTCGCAAGCCAAGACGTAAATTTTGAATCAATAACCAGCTGCCAAACACTGCAAGTAACGCCACTAAAAAGCTATAGCCAGCACTTAAAAGCAATGAATATAAACTTATATTAGGTAAATAGAGTTGGTAATAACTCAGTGAAGACAACACTGCTGCCACGACGATTAATAGCGTAGTTTGGGTGATTGTGAGCGAGAACTCCCGTTTGAGCATTCTAACGAGTAGCCACAGCAAAAGACCATAACCTGATGCAAATAACCAAATTGAGTCAATGAGGTAGTCGTGCTTTATTATGGTATCTTGGCGATGGTAAACCTGTAAGGGATTAACATTGATGAGATCCCCACCGCTACATAACAGCAGCGCGACCCAGCAGAGTTTAATGTCCAAATGTAGCGCAGTCGTGCCAACACTTAAGCTGGCTTGTCTAATGCGCCACCCCAAATGTAATAACAGCAGCACCGACACCGCTGGAAGCCACCACTGTAGCAGCGCTTGATGACTGTGCCACAGTGCACCATTGCCAAAGATAGCCATAATAAATGCAATGCCAAGTAAACTTAAGACATGTAATTTATAGTGATGTTTAGCCAGTATTGGTTCCAATTAAACTCCGTTTTACATTATATCGACTGTGCTGGGGCGTTATGTCACCTTTAAAACGCTGGGGTATAACCTTTAAAAACAATATGTTAGCTCACTTCTCATACAAACCATAGGTATAACCTGAGTCTGGGACAATAACTTGTTATCCAACCGCTGTTATCCCTTGTTACTGCGTTAAACTGGTTTGTAATAGACTAGATATTGACGCACAAATGTACCTTGTATTAAAAAATAACTTCTTACTCCAAGTTTAGGTTAACTAGACGAAGCTGTATCAATTTACAATACAATCATTTACAGTATTTATCTTGCAGATGTATTACATTGCTACTTTTTCAAAGGGTAACTTGCTCATGTCAAATCTTAAACTCAATATTGCGCTTTCTTGTTCGGTTCTTGCATTAGCTTTTTCTGGGTTTAATGTTATCCAAACAAAGCTGGCGACTAGCCCTGTTGCAGCTCAAGTCTATCCTGCACCCGCATATCAATCTACAGAGCAGGCAACGCAATACCATGTCCCAGCAAGCGCAGCGAACAAGCAAACTCAAGATATTGATGCGTTATTGACCCGAATCGATAAGCTAGAGTCGCGTATACAAGCGCTGTCGATGGAAAAGTCAGAAATGTTGTCTGAACAAGCGCCTCAAGAATTTGAATCTTTGGTGTTTTCGCTAATAGAAAAGCGTGAGCAGCAAAAAATAGCAGAAATGAAAGCAGAGAATCCAATTTATGGGTTTTATGAAGACTTACCTGAAGACTATGAAATGCGGATCAAAACCGATCCTGAGTATGCAAGCCAAGTAAGTAACGAACTAAAACAGAAAATCCTCAATAGCAGTCTACCAGCAGCAGAGCGGTTAGCTGCAATGAGTCAGTTACAAATGAATATGTTTATGCTAAACCGCAATGACTTAGAGCAATATGATTACCAAGCGGTAGAATCCATTCTTAATATGACGCACAGCATGAACGATGAAAAGTTAAGATTACAAGCATTAGAGCTAGTGTCACGCACTCCTATTGTTGATGAGCGTTTGTCACAATCGTTTGTGAAAATGCTTGAACAAGAGCAGAACGATTACGTAAAGAGCTTAGCTGCTGAAGGGCTGATGTCACAATATTTTCAGTCCGGCTCAGACCCTAAACAGCAGAAGAAAATCGCGCAAGATTTGTTGTCTCTTTATGAAAACGCAGCAGATCCAAAGGTCAAAGCAATCTTGAAAAACTTGATGGGTGACGAGCGTATGCTGGAAGAGCTAAAAAGCCAATCTAATGGGTAATAGGGCCTGCTGACCTTTCAAGTTTGTTTTTGAGCGGTTTGATTGGTATTAATCTAAAGCATCGTCGATGAAGCAAATGTGTTGCCAATTAGCAACACATTTGCCTTTTGTATTTATTTTCTACCAAAAAATCTATCGAATATAGATTAACATTAGCATGAGTGTTTATATCTAGTTGATATTTATGAGCTTATTGTTTTTCTATGTTGTAAATTATGTCGATGGCTTTTTCGCTACAATGGTGACAGATCCATTGTTTTGGTGTTTTTTCGGCAAACTTACTTTCCTTTCAAAAGACCTCTTATTGACTATGTCGCTTTTATGCGACAGTTTAACTTTATGAATTACTTAACTTTTTTCTATCTTCTCCGGATTGGTGTTGCTAAATGGCAACAACGCTACTGAATTGACTCTGAATGCGCTCATATAAATAAATTTAACATATTGAAAAATATTGCTTTTTTAATTCTGGCACTAAAGTTGGAATAGTCATAGCGACAGTAATACCAATTTGCTTAATTAAGTGGTCTATTTTGAGGCGAGAAAACCTTGTCGATAACTAGGCAAAAATTTTGATATTTAGTTGTTCTAAATGAGAAATTTTTAACGCTGTTAGCGTCAGATTTACTCCTTCAAATTGAGCAAGTATTAATATGAAAACGTTAGCAATCACATTATCAACTCTTGTACTTTCTTTTGCATCAATCGCAGCTCATGCCAGCGCAGACTTTGATAAATACGATGCCGATGGGGATGGCTATATTTCTTTAGGTGAATCTAAAGCGAATCCAAATTTAATGGCGCAGTTTAAAGACCTTGACGCGGATCAAGATGGGCAGTTAAGCCAGTCTGAATTTAACGACTTCAAAGGCTAATAAAAGAGTGTAAGTCAAATTGGTATAATCTAGTATGGTAAGGAGAATAGTGATGAAACTTAGAACAGTATGTGCAACAACGATTGGCGTATTAGTGAGCACAATGGCACTTGCGGCGACCTTGTCATTTCAAGATGTAGACAAAGATAAAGATGGTCAAATAAGTCAGCAAGAGGCTTCGATGTCCTCCTCACTACTTGGTCAATTTGAGAAGTTGGATGCGGACAAAAATGGTCAGCTTAGTGCGTCTGAATTTTCTAATTTTAAAGGTTAGGAGGGATCATGAAACCAGTAATCACTCTCTGTTTGGCCATTACGGCACTAGGGTCAAGTGCTGTCATGGCAGCCGAGTTTAGCGACTTTGACCTAGACCAAGATGGGTTCATCTCAAAAAGCGAAGCCGCATTATCAGATTCACTCACGGCTATTTTTGATAAACTAGACAGCAATGAAGACGGTAAGCTGTCTCCACAAGAACTAATACCACTTAATTAAGATAGTTGGTTTTAGCCTCTAAGCGTGGAGCACTATGTCATCACTAACCTAGCTGTTTAGCTGAGTTGGTGATGACAAAAAGAACAAAACCTCATGTGAACCACTAGTTAACCTACTCATTAATCCAGCGACGCTCTCTGATCCATATTTTCATTTTAGGAAAACCCGCTTTAGGGCATGTCATTTCCCATGCGTCGAGCAGTGGATAGCCAAGTCCACCGCCGCTCTTAAAGGCATCAATTAAATTTGAGGATGCCCCCTTATAGCCATCTTGGTGTAGTACGACTTCAATTGGCAATCCAATATGTTGGATTGCGGCCACAGACCAAGCAATTGCTGCCATTTCTTCAGCGTGCATGGCTTGCTTTTCTCTGCCATTTTTTAGTCCGTTTTTATACACATCTTCATGTAGTTGCTTGCGATATATAGGCTCGCATACTGCAATATGGCCGCTTTCATGAAGTATATCACCTGGGTACATGAGTTTATCGGTATCAATATAAAGTGTGCCCATGACAGTTTTTAAACCAGGTAAAAACGTGTCTGCTTCTACTGAGTGGAGTTTGTAAGGTAAGTTTATTTCGCTAAGAAAATCACAGATACGTTGTGTATGCTCGTGCATGGTACATCCTTAAACTGCGCAGTGAGATCTACGTGAGTGTAACTCAAGGCTGCCGCTACGCAAATTACTTTAGATTACAATGCCAAAAACGCAGGAGATGAAGGCACGTATGCGTCAGGTTAAAATTGAGTGCCAACGAGCAAAAAGGTGTCTAATGAACACGGTTGTGTTTTACTATGTTGCTGGCCCCACACAGAGCGTGTCTATAGTGTATGAGTGTATCAGCGCTACGATAAAAACAAGGACTTTATAATGCAGCTTTCTACATTACTTAATATTTCAATTCCTATGATCCAAGCGCCAATGGCAGGCGTGCAAAATTGGCGCTTAGCAGCCGCAGCAAGCAAGGCTGGAATTTTAGGCTCAATCCCATGTGGCATGCTTAACGCAGAGCAGGTGGTGTGTGAAATAAAAAACTTTAGGGCACAAACATCCAAGCCGTACAACCTTAACTTTTTTTGTCATGATATGCCCAAGTTGGATACGCAACAGCAAAGTAAGTGGCTACAAAAATTAGCACCATATTATGCTGAATTTGGCCTAACACCCGACAATGAGGTCGGTGTACTTAGGAGGCCATTTGATGAGGAGATGGCTGAGGCGATTGCTCCTTACAAACCTCCAGTTATCAGCTTTCACTTTGGTTTACCAAAGCCAGAACTGGTGGCAAAGGTAAAGTCTTGGGGAGCGACGATTTTATCTTCAGCAACAACAGTAGAAGAGGGAATTTGGTTGGCAAAAAATGGTGCAGACATCGTGATCGCTCAAGGAATTGAAGCTGGTGGTCACCGGGCAACGTTTACTGAAGCTAAACTTGATGAGCAATTGCAAACAAAACAATTGGTAACACAGCTGGTTGAGAAGTTACCTATTCCGGTTATTGCCGCAGGTGGCATTGCTTCACATCAAGATGTGTTGATGATGCAAAAACTTGGTGCATGTGGAACACAATTAGGTACTAGCTTTTTACTCTGTGATGAAGCTGATACCACGCAAGTTCATCGTCATGCACTTAAATCATTAGCTGAGCCTTCTGCTGTGACAAATGTATTTTCAGGTCGACCAGCTCGTGGGATTGAGAATCGGCTAATGCTTGCACTTGATTTTATCTACGAGCAAACACCAAGCTTCCCATACGCATCCGCTGCGTTGACACCTTTACGCGTTGCAGCCGAAAAGCAAGGGAAAGGTGACTTTAGCCCGCTTTGGAGCGGTAGTAACCGACGAGGATGTCAGGAAGTCAGTATCGAAGCAATGGTCGCTATCTTGAATGGAAAGTAATACGTACTTCTAATGCGATAGAGTTTTCTGGATACAGGTTAATTTAGCAGCGTAGGGTTTATATTTTGGATTAATATTAATTTAACATATTTGACACATTTCGAGTTTATGCTCTAGCGTTTTATGACAGGGCGATGATTATCGTGCCTTGCGCTTTATCACTTGAGAATAGCAAAGTGATCCTCAAGTGATGTATTTGTTATCGACAATAATAAACACGGAGTCGTGCATGAGACATTCTATTTTAGCCGTTGCGTTATTCACTTCATTTTCTTCACTGGCAGCCCCAAAGTGTCCCAACATCAGTGAGCTAGAAACACAGTATGCTGCCCCCAATATGGAAAAGCGCAGCTTTTCTAATCACTTTAATAAGTATTTATCTTGGCTACCGAGCTACCATATGGTGCATGATCAAGTAACAGCAAGTGGTACCGTAACCCAGATCACCGCAAAGTTTGATTATGGTAGTATCACCCACAAAGATTTAGAGTTTGAAGCTGTGGAGTTTTATTATCGCAGTGAGTCAGACTCGAACTGGCATTATCTTGGGGAGCAAACGACAAATGGCGATGGCAAGGCCTTTATTTCTTTGCCAGCGCTACCTGCAGGACAGTATCGTATATACGCTGGGGTGCCCGCTGACGGTACTGGGGCGCAGGGTTATGTCACCGTGGTAGAGCCTGGGACTCAAGCTGTGTTGTTTGATATTGATGGCACCTTAACAGAGTCCGATGCGGAGCAAATCGGCGACTATACAGGAATAGATCACGCCTCACCAAAAGACGGAGCATACGATCTAGTCCGTCATTATTTAGATTTGGGTTATCAACCTGTATTTTTGACGGCGCGCGTATATTGGTATGCAAAAGGGACACGCGGTTGGTTAAATTGGATGGGCCTACCGCAAGGGTTTTTGCGCACCTCTTTGAGTAACGAAACCAGCTTATTCAAAACGGCTGAGTATAAAACCGCTGAAATTAATCGCCTAGAAGCACAGGGTATAGAGGTCGTGCGCGCCTACGGTAATGCAAAAACAGACGCTGAAGCTTTTATTAAAGCAGGGATCCCAGCATCACAGGCTTTTACCATAGGTGCTGATGCAGGGCATTACGGTACAACGCCGATTACAGGAAATAGCTATCGTGTTCATCTTGATGGCTTGGCAACCTATCCGCATGCAGATTGTCAATAAACGCTGATCCCGAAGCTTGGATGAGCCAGCTTGCTTCTTATCCAAGCTTCAGATAGACAATAAACCAGCAGCAACAATTTAAAGTGTAGATATTCAGTTACTAATTTTCTCATTCTGCATCCTTTTTATATTTACATTTGTTTACCTTTGATTCATTAAAATTTCATTTAACACATCATTCTGGCTTGACCTCTGACCATTGTCCTCTACAGTTGTATTGTTATTAAATTGTAACAATTGGAGCAAGTACATGAAAAGGTTAATTCTTAGCGCCCTATTTGGGGTATTGGCAATCGTGGGATCCCCCGCGCACAGTGAAGAGCAGCTAACATATCCGGTGATATTAGTGCACGGGTTGTTTGGCTTTGATAATTTGCTGGGTGTAGATTATTTCTATCGCGTCCCGCAAGTTATTCAAGAAGAAGGTGGTCAGGTATACGTTGCACAAGTATCTTCTGCCCATAATTCAGAATTGCGTGGCGAGCAGTTGTTGGCGCAAGTCGCAATAGTGAGAGCGTTAACAGGGCAAGAAAAAGTTAATTTAATCGGCCACAGCCAAGGTGCACAAACTATCCGCTATGTGGCCTCGGTAAAACCTGAGTGGGTAGCGTCTGTAACCAGTATCGGCGGCGTTAATTGGGGCAGTCGATTTGCGGATGTTGTGCGTGGTGGCGTTGATAGTGGCTCATTCTCAGAGCAGTTTTTAGCTTCCCTTGCTAACGCGCTTGCAGGACTAATTGATTTACTGTCAGGTAAGTCAGGCGTACCAAAAGACGCGCTAGAAGCACTCAGCGCCTTAACAACAGAAGGAACCTTGGCATTCAATCAAAAATATCCTGAAGGTGTGCCGAGTAGCTACTGCGCTGAAACACAAAGCCTAGCCAGTAATGGCGTACATTATTTTTCTTGGAGTGGCAGCAAAGCATGGACGAATGTTTTTGACCCTGCCGACAATGCTTTAGCCTTGTTCTCACAAGTATTTGATGAAGCCAACGATGGTTTGGTGTCGGCTTGCTCTAGTAATTTAGGCCAAGTGATTAATAACCAATTCAAAATGAACCACTTAGATCAGGTAAACCAAACAATTGGCATTCACCATCTGTTTGAAACTGATCCATTAACAGTTTATAGACAACATATCCGCCGCTTGAAGGCATTAGCACTATGAAAAAGTGGAGCCTGCTGCTTATCGTATTTCTGAGTATGTTACTGATTTTTACTCAGCAGCAACGGTCAAGTCATTTCCCCCAGTTAGTGACTGCACCTACTCTTAAATACGAACAGAGTAAGGCTCCACAATCTATCAATACGGTATCGGTGAGTGCTGAGTGCAAGCCTTTCAGTAAAGAGGATAAATATCTAATCGATGACTGGCTTTTTGCATTACAGAATTTACAAGAAGTTGAGCAGTGGGCTGATCACCTAAGTTTATTGCCTGAGTGCCTTCATCAAATAGCTGGTAGATATGTGGAGTTTAAACAAGCATTAGGGCAAGTGGATGAGCAGCTTAATTTGTCAGAGCGGCTTGAGCAATTGCACGCCTTACAGCGTCGTTTTTTTACCAAAGAGGTAATTGTGCTGTGGTTTGAGGAGGATAATGCATGGGATAGGCAAACAGTGAACCGTTGGCAGATTTTATCAGACACTCGCTTGAGCGAAGCGCAAAAACAGCAACTTATAGAAGCAAATATCAGTCAGCTTGCAAAGTCCGAGCAGTCTTTGTTTCGTGCGACGGCGCAGCTTCATGATTTACACGCTAACCTCAAGCAACGAAGTTACAATGAATTAAGTGCTGATCTTGGTGATGACGTTGCAATGCGTATGCTTGAAGTAACACAGCAAGACCTAGAGTGGCAGCAAAAGCTGCACACGTTTCAAGCGCAAAAACAAACCATTTTAGCCGAGTATGGTAGTACCCCGGCGGCAACAGAGCAGATTGAAGCCCTATTAATAAAAAGTTTTACTGAAAATGAACGCAAGCGAGTGGCTGTATTGAGCAAATGATCTTTGCTGATAGGCACCAAGCGCTGTGTAGCTTGTGTTATCCAAGTTGAACACTGACTAGTTAGGTATTTGTGTTATTAGCTGTACTGACAAGTTATTGCTGTATATAAGTCGCGATTGACAGAGGTTAAGTTTTTTAAATAGTGTATGGTATAAAATATGAAGTCGATTAAATCGCTAGGGCAGCGTACTCACCAAAACCCCAGGGATCTAGCGATTTTATAAGTTATTTAAAAATATGGAAAAACTTCTTTTCTTTGTCAGTTAAACGGGTATTAAACCCCATTTAACTGACAGTTAGCGGAAAACAGCAATCCGTGCTAGGGTTGTTGTGCCTTGAAAGCAAGGCAGTCGCGCCTCCCGCAGGCGCGTGGATTGAAACATGGCGGCTAACCTCATCATGCCAATAGCGAAATAGTCGCGCCTCCCGCAGGCGCGTGGATTGAAACTCTTGCTCTGGGGTCATAGGTACCACTCCCCAGAGTCGCGCCTCCCGCAGGCGCGTGGATTGAAACAAGTTTGTAGAGCCAAAACAGGAAGCGGCACCAGTCGCGCCTCCCGCAGGCGCGTGGATTGAAACTCTTCAACCGCGCGGCTAAAATCCCCCACCTCAGGTCGCGCCTCCCGCAGGCGCGTGGATTGAAACCAACTAAGCGTATTCAGACTCGAAAGCTGATTGGTCGCGCCTCCCGCAGGCGCATAAGGTTATTTTAATTTGAGAGTTAGCATAACAAAGGAGTAACGCTTTAAACTTTTTGCCTAAGTCACATATCAAGATAAGGTGTAATACCAATTTGACTTAATACTTGCTAAATTTGAAGGAGTAAATCTGACGCTAACAGCGTTAAAAATTTCTTATTTAGAACAACTAAATAGCAAAATTTTTGCCTTGCCTACAGGACGTAGGTACCTCGGCGTGAGCAGGACGCGGAAGCGGTGTTATCGACAAGATTTTCTCGCCTCAAAATAGACCACTTAATTAAGCAAATTGGTATAACAAATGAGAATTGAGCCAGATTTATGGCAACTATACTTGGATGTGTATTTTAGACCAATACGGCCACTGCGCTTTGAAGCTTCAGGGGCGATTATCAGCCTCTGGAATCCTAGCGGTGAGATACAAAGTGCAACTAAGAATGAGCGGCTTTCACGATTTTGGCAAGGGGCTTTACAGCGTGCCAATAGGCCTTATCAATTGCTTTGGGGCGGTGATAAACCCATGTTATACCGAGAGCTGAGTGTTTTTATCCGTTGCGATCTGGTTTTAGCGTTTAGGTGGGCTTCGCGGTTGGATCAACTAGGGTTTTATTATGTGCAACAGGATAAACAGCTACGCCTCTATAATAGCTGGGACATTACACAAACTGAATTGGTAACAGGTGAAATGCAAACACGTCTGTGTTTTACTCCTTTGCCTAGAACCAATCTGGCGTTGCAATAATTTGAGTCAGCGCTTGGCGTGTAACTTAGCTTTGCCGACTGGCGCAGGTCTTGCTGCCAGAGTAGGGCTAGATACAACAGGGTCTAGTGTAGACCCTGTTGAGTTAGCGCGGTTATTTTAGGTCAAAGCGGTCCAGTTGCATGACTTTTACCCAAGCTGCGATAAAGTCATCAACAAACTTCTGCTTGGCATCGTCTGAGGCATACACTTCTGTAACTGCACGAAGTTCTGAGTTTGAGCCAAAGATTAAATCCACAGGTGTTGCCGTCCACTTGATTTCACCAGTTTTACGGTCACGACCTTCATATAAGCCCTCTTGACCATCTACTTTCGACCACTTGGTTGACATATCAAGCAGGTTGACAAAAAAGTCGTTACTTAATTGTCCTGGCTTGTCGGTAAATACGCCGTGATCAACACCCTGATAGTTGGCATCTAACGCACGTAGACCTCCGAGTAACACGGTCATTTCTGGCACGGAGAGATCTAGCATATTGGCTTTGTCTACCAACATGTCAGTTGGTGACATATAGGCATCCTTACTGTAGTAGTTACGAAATGCGTCGGCTTTTGGCTCTAAGTAGCTAAAAGAGAGCACATCAGTTTGTGCTTGTGAGGCATCTGTTCGACCTGGGGTGAACGGTACACTGATGTTGTGTCCGGCATCACTTGCTGCTTTTTCAATAGCAGCGGCACCACCTAATACAATAAGATCCGCGATAGATACTGCTTTTTTGCCTGCGCGTTTATTGAAGCTGGTTTGAATGTCTTCCAGCTTGGCCAGTACTTTTTTTACCTCTTCTGGATTGTTAATTTCCCAGCTGATCTGTGGCTCAAGACGTAAACGCCCGCCATTTGCACCACCTCGCATGTCAGTCACACGGTGACTTGATGCTGCTGACCATGCGGTTCTGATCAGCGCTTGTGTTGTCAGGCCAGAGTCGAGAATAGATTGCTTCAGCGCCTTAATATCTTTATCGTCAATTGTCTGGTGATCAGCTTGAGGAATAGGGTCTTGCCATGTAAGTACTTCACTCGGTACTTCAGCGCCGATATAACGGGCGCGTGGTCCCATATCTCGGTGTGTTAGCTTAAACCAAGCCTTTGCAAAGGCCTCTTCGTATTGCTTTGGATCTTTGCGAAAACGCTCAACAATTTTGCGATATTCAGGATCTTCTTTTAGCGCGATATCTGTAGTAAACATAATAGGTGCATGGCGCTTACCTTTTATGTGTGCATCTGGTACTAAGTTTGCTGCGGCCTTGTTATCTGGGATCCACTGTGTTGCTCCCGCTGGGCTTTTCGTTATTACCCAGTTAAAGTTCATCAGATTATCTAAGTAGTTTGTTGACCACTGAGTTGGGGTTACTGTCCAAGCGCCTTCTAAACCACTGGTTGTTGTATCTGCACCTTTACCGGTTCCGCACTTGTTTTTCCATCCAAGGCCTTGCTCTTCTATTGCTGCTGCAGCGGGTTCTTTACCCACACAGTCAGACGGTTTTTTGGCTCCATGTGCTTTACCAAACGTATGGCCACCGGCGATAAGCGCAACAACTTCTTCGTCGTTCATTGCCATGCGTCCAAATGACATGCGAATATCTTTTGCTGCAAGGAGTGGATCTGGTTTGCCATGTGGACCTTCAGGGTTGACATAAATTAGTCCCATTTCAACTGCGGCAAGCGGCCCTTTCAATTTGCCTTTTTTGTCGCGTCGCTCGTCTTTTAAGAAAGCATCTTCAGGGCCCCAATAAACGAGATCTGGCTCCCAGTCATCTTGACGACCACCAGCAAAGCCAAAGGTTTTAAAGCCCATTGACTCAAGTGCTACGTTTCCTGCAAGTACCATAAGATCCGCCCAAGACAGACTACGACCATACTTTTGCTTGATAGGCCATAATAGTCTTCTTGCTTTGTCTAGATTGGCATTGTCTGGCCAACTATTTAAAGGATCAAAACGCTGCTGACCACCTGCTGCACCGCCTCTACCGTCATGAACACGATACACTCCTGCGCTGTGCCAAGCCATGCGGATCATAAATGGACCATAATGCCCCCAATCGGCTGGCCACCAATCTTGTGAGTCGGTGAGTGTGCGTTCAATATCCTGTTTAACCTGTGTTAGGTCAAGCTTGCTAAATTCGGCTGCGTAGTCAAAGTTTGCTCCGTATGGATTTGATTCTGGACTATGCTGTCTTAGAGGGCTGAGGTTTAATTGTTCTGGCCACCAAAATTGGTTGGTTTTTGCTTCGCTTATCGCTGCAAAACTTGGTGTAGATAAAGTCGTTGTCACTGCAAGTGCAACAGCTGATAACATCGTTCTTGATTTTTTGTTCATGGGTGCTCCCCTTTGAATAAATTGGTCGTAACGTTCGCGTTAAACTTTAGTTCACAAATCAAAAAGAGAAAATCCAGAAAAACAAATCACAGCATTCGGAAAAATGAATCGTTATTTTTTATTAAATAACAGTGCTTTAGCTCTGCTTTGTAATTTCGCTTAAGTTAGATCAAAATTATAAGAAATTTATGAAAATACCTTTCAATATTTTTTTGATAACTAAAGGTTAATTTTTTGATGTTCAATGTTGGATTTTGATGGTGGATCAAACAGTTTTTAAAAAAGCATTGTTATGGAATTTGAGCGAAGTGAAGACAAATACGACGATTCAAGCAAATGTCTAAAGGTTGGTAACTTTTCTGAACAAAAAGCATAAAACACGCAAACTACTCGTTTGCATGTTTTTTTGCCATGACTGAAAATAGTAAAGGGACTTGCTGACCTTTGTGAAGTAACTGGAAACCATGTCCAGGCACAGCCTCAAGTCCGTCAAAACAGTTATACGGACTAAAAGGATGTTCGTCGAAGTGTGTGATTGTAAGGCCTGCTTGCATTAGTGCAGTGAGCACCTCGCCGATTGAGTGAGGCCAAGTAGCGATGGTTTGAGTATCGCTTTGTTGGTTTTCGGTGTAAGTAGCCTCTGTTGTTACATCGGGTTGCTGCTTTGCAAAGTATGAGTAGCCCATATTAAGATCAATACTTGGGTGAAATTCAACAAAGCAAAATTGACCTCCCGGTTTCAGGGCATTGGCTATCGTGGTGGCCCACGATGAAAGGTCGTGCAGCCAACAAATCGTACCATAGGATGCAAATACAATATTAAATTTGTCGGTATTGGTGCTGCCAAACTTTTCAATGTCCTGACAAATAAAAGTTGCATCCAGCTTTGTTTGCTGTGCTAGTGTATTCGCGCGCCTAATGGCCTCTTGCGAGAAGTCGACGCCCGTAACTTTGGCACCAAGTCGAGCAAGTGAAAGTGAATCCAAGCCAAAATGACACTGCAAGTGAAGTATGCTTTGCTCAGACACACTCCCCAATAACTCACATTCAATTGTATTTAGTGAAGATTTTCCCGCTAAAAAACTATTTACGTCATAAAACGTCGAATCAAAGTGCGCAATCGCTCTTTCTTCCCAAGCTTTTCTGTTTAGAGAAAGGTAATCCATATTGATCCTCCTTAAAAAATTAATTTCCAAATAAACATTACTACGTACTGCTGCTAATACGCTCGCAATTATACTGATAAGGACTCAATGAGTGCTATTCATACCGTAAGCAAATTTGAGATAAGTCGGTCATAATAAGTAAGTACACGCTACTGAAGCGAAAAAGTATTGTTAGTTAGGTAATCTGCGTTTCTTGCTAATATATGCTCACACTTTCCAAGTAATCGCCATAGAAAGTACGTTTAATATAGCAAGCGTAAAAAGGTTGCTGAAAAATAAAACCCCATTTTTTCATAGGTTTAGTTTGTAACATAAAGGGTTGTAAATGAAGTGAATATGCTTTTCACCTCTCAAGTTGGTCTAAGTGTTAATTTAATAGTTAAAAGCACACTGAGGTCGGCTGACCTCAGTGTTTTATCGAGTTCAGGTGATTTACTACTTCTTCGGATCGTGCTTATCAAACCACCACTGAATGTACGCCACTTTATTTAAAAGATTAGATGGTCTTTTGGTAATACCGTGCGAAGCGTCTGGGATTCTCACCATCGCGGTTTCTACTCCTTGCAGTTTTAGCGCTTGATAATATTGCTCCGTTTCTGAAATTGGTGTGCGATAATCGGCTTCCCCTGTCAGTAGCATAGTCGGTGTTTTCACGTTACCTACATAGCTAATTGGCGAGCGCTTCATATAATGATCCAAATGCTCCCATGGCTTACCAGGAAACCAATAATCTGCAAAAAATGGATAGAAATCAGCAGTTAACACAAAGCTATACCAGTTGATCACAGGCTTTGCTACTACAGCGGCGGCGAATCTATCGGTATGGCCAACAGTCCACGCAGTTAATACGCCACCACCAGAACCTCCGGTAACAAATAAGCGGCTTTTGTCTATATATCCTTCACCAATTAAGTGATCGACGCCAGTCATTAGGTCGTCAAAATCATGGCTTGGGTAATTATGGTGAATAGTTTGTGCAAACTCTTTGCCGTAGGAGTCGCTACCGCGTGGGTTCATATACAGTACAACATTACCTTGAGCTGCAAAAAGCTGAACTTCAGCGCTAAAATGTGGGCCATAATTAGCAACTGGGCCGCCATGGATCTCAAGCACAAGTGGATACTTTTTAGATTTATCAAACCCAGGAGGGTAGGCAACCCATGCCTGAATTGGCAATTGATCATGCTTTGATTTTAACCATACCTCTTCAACGGTTGCCAGTGTTTTATCGCCTAAAGCATCCTCATTTAATGCTGTGATAGGCCTAGGCTCGCCGCGCTTTACGATGGCAACGTCGGCGGGTCGTAGCGGATCAGCCAATGTAAATGCAACTAGGCCACGGTCGCTAATGGCATAGTCGCCACCTGAATATGGACGTCCAAAGCTAACACTACCAATGGCATCGGTTATTTGTTCAAAACGTCCCTTTAAAGGCTGATAAGCTAAAGTGGTTTTACCTTCATTATCGTAGCTAACATAGACCCCACGGCTATTGGCTGCCCATGTAACGGAGTCTAGACTTCTATCTAAATCGGTGGCATAGGTTTTGGTCTCACCAGATTTAAGGTCTTTGATGTAAAGTAGGCTGTTTTCATAATTGGTTTTTTCATCGTCATAGCCAAGGTAGGCAAGGTATCGACCATCTGGTGAGACGGCGGGGTGGTTATCTGGCCCCTTTCGGTCGGTTACCGCAGTGATTTCAAGTGAGCTTAATTCTAGCTTGTAGACTTCACTATTGGCTGGGTTTAGTTGGTTGTCCTGATGGCGATTAGCTGAAAAATATAGGGTTTTTCCATTGTCAGCAAAGCTAATTACGCCGCTATGATTAAAATCACCAGAGGTGATTTGTTTGGCATTCCCACCATTGGCATCCAGCTTAAAAATATGATTAAAACCAGAGTCTGTATAGCCTGCGCCATCAGCACGGTAATACACATCATCGATAAACACGGGTGGCTTTGCCCACTTGGCACCTTCAGGCTTGCCTTTTATGGAAACTGGAGGTGCTTTTTGGCTTGGTACAAATTGGCTAAAATAGAGGCTTTTGCCATCTGGTGACCAGTGCAGCCCTGATGGGCCATGAGTTAAGTTACTGATTTTTGCAATGGCACCGGTATCTAGCCATTTCACATAGATTTGGCTGCTACCATCACGAGTGGAGATAAATGCGACTCTGTCATTGCTCGGTGATAGAACTGGGGCATAGTCCATGTGGAGGCCAGAAGTCACAGGCTGCATCGCGTTTGTTGACAGATCAACAGACCAAATATTGCTGACTTTTCTGTCGCTTTTGATGTCCATGCGGTTACGCACGAAGAATACCTTGTCGCCGTTGTTGCTGATGTCTATTTGATTGGCGTATTCAAGGTTAAAAATATCGGTTGGTTGTAGCGGAGTAGCTTGCAGTGTCAATGCCGTGCTGGCGATGGCTGCGCTTGCTAAAAAGTGTTTCATAGCTGATCCTGTTGCTTATTATTTTCTCTACTATGGCGTTTATAACGGCTTAATCAACTCTTTGCGATGAACGTGCTGCTGTGCACTAATACCTATTTGACTTAATACTTGCTCAATTTTAAGGAGTAAATCTGACGCTAACAGCGTTAAAAATTTCTCATTTAGAACAACTAAATAGCAAAATTTTTGCCTCGTTATCGACAAGATTTTCTCGCCTCAAAATAGACCACTTAATGAAGATAATTGGTATTACTGAATATTCCTGATGTCGAAATATGCGCTGTAACTTTGCTCTTTATTAAAAAATCGCTTTACCTAAACATAACTTAAGGTTTTATGGTGTGCAGCGTATCAACAACACATCGAAGTGCGCATCGAGCGTAAAGTAAGGAATAGTATATGTATTTAGAGCATGTAAACTTAGTTGTAAGCGACCTAAAAGCAACACTGGCATTTTATCAAGCGGCTTTTCCACATTGGAAGGTGAGAAGTCAGGGGCAAGGAGAGTGGCACGGAAAATCACGGAGTTGGCTGCACTTCGGCGATGACTATCACTATATTGCATTTAGCGATCACGGAGAGGGGCAAAACAGGGTACTTACAGGTCACCAAGTTGGCTTTGCACACTTTGCCTATGTTGTACAAAATATAGCAAGTGTTGTAAAGCGGCTAACAGAGGCGGGATACGACGTTGATAAAGTGGGTGCGCAGCATCCATATAGAAAAAATGTCTATTTTATTGACCCAGCAGGCTTTGAAATTGAATTTGTTGAGTATTTAAGTGATTTACCAACGCAGCGCAACAGTGACTGAAGTCAAATTAAGTATTTCGCCACATCAATTCGAGAGTTGACAGAGAAAATAGCCGCGAAGTTGCGTAAAGCACCTGGCGGCTATTTGAGTTTGAAGGGCTTTATCCCCATTCAGGTTATTTAGTTTTGATAGTTTGACCAGCGTTTAATTTGCTCAAATACCGCTGGTGATGGTTCGCTTTCTTTCTGTACCGCTTGTCTATCACTGTGCATGATGGATTTCTGCGTCCGAGACTCCATATCTTGCTTTGTATGGCCGCTGTTCGCACCACTCCAAAATTGCGTAAAGTTGAGTATCAGACTTGACCATTCATCATAGTCATTGAGGACCGAGGTATTGTCATTGTCACCGTTAAGGTCAAAGTTGGTTAGGAGATCAGAGGTACTACCGTTACAGTCAAAGTCGATTGCCTCAGATTTATCGTTGTTTAGCCCTTTTGACTCATCGATATTCGCTTCATTTATTGGCTTATTATGACCATGCGAGTAGTCAATAATAAAATGTTCTAAGCCTTCTGCTGGGCTATTTACCAGTGCAGTTCCCTTAGGGAAGCAGTTTTCGTTACTATAAAACCATCGACTTAAGTACCGATCTCCTTCTTTATTCCCCACCGTTGGCAAGCCATCGAGTTGATATAGGTAGTTCATCACACTCACATGGTTTGGTTTGAAGTTTACATTTTCATTGCCACCATGATACAAGCCAAGGTTGTGACCTAGTTCGTGCATAATGGTGCCAGCTTGAAAGCTGTAAGTTACATTGGCTGCAATTTCTGAATCAACATTTAGCCCCCAATTACCAAGTGAAATCATCAAGTCATTGCCAAACAGTTCTGCTAAACCGGATGAACCTTGACTGCCGTCCTCTTTTTGGCTGTTGGCCATCAACATGTAGTGGAAAATAGGTTTACGTTTAAGGTCAAAATGCTTTGCTTTGTGATCCAGTACGCTAGGTGCGGCTTCTGTGCTGGCAAAAGTAGTGGTTTGTACAAAAGGAATTCGACTGCCACCACCAAGGTCATAATGTGCCGGTGATAACCCATCTGCCTGATGGTATAAATTTCCTACATCAAAGTGTACCGCGATATTTTGTGCTGCAAAAGCTGCTTTCACTTTATCAAGGGCTGGTTTTTGCGGAATAATACCGGCATCTTCACTGTCCATGTAATCCACTTCAATAAAAATGTCTCTGATCCCAGCTCTTGCCCCCCATTCATATAAAGGTAAACCTGCAAAGCTGCCACCAGGCTGTTCAGCACAATCTGGGATCCCGTCTAAATCAGCATCCTCATCGCAAAGTACATCGTTTTTGCCACCTGGAGTGAAAAATGATGCAGGCTGCCAATCATCTATCGTATTACTGTCAATAAGCAAGTTTGTTCTAACTAAGCTTTGGCCTAACTGAGTAGAAATAGGCTGCATTTGATCACTTTGTTGCCACTGTGAAGCGGTCGCTGGCGTGTTCTGGCTTTCGCCAAAACGCACAAAATCAACGGTTTCTCCTTGCTTGTTTTGTAACTCTACGTATCCAGATTGATACCATGCTGGGGCGTACAAGCCTTCACCTATCAACATTAATTGCGACGAACTGGTGACGCTATTTTGCCACGTTTGCGGGCCATGCTGGTTTTGTATCACAATATACTCACCAGGTTGCAATAATAGCGCTGTTAATGGAAATACCCGCGTACCTCCATCAGTATAATTCTCAAGAGCAACGCTTTCGGTGACCAGCTGATACTGACTTAAGTCTATTGCTTCATTGGTACCGTTATATAACTCTACCCAGCGATTATCATCTATGAACTTGGATGATGAGATTTCAGTTATCAGTAAGTCTGTGTGTGCAGTGACAAAATTAATCGTCTGGGCTTGTGTCGCGCTTGTGCCATAATAATTTGTCACGGCATCTGTGATTATGAGCTCATACTGTGAACTGGCTTGCAGCGACTCGTTGGGTAGCAAGGTCAGAGTAAAATGTGCATCCTCTTGTGCTTGTCCAACGGAAAAAGGTACGCAAGTTTGGTCGCTCACCTTACGAAGTTGAATAGCGCCATTACACTCAGGAGTCCCAATCTCAGTGACCCAAGATGCAGACATGTTGTCGTCGAAGCGCAGCACTAGCTCATCTGTTGTACTAAAGGGGGTCGTGTTAGACTCTGGGTGACTAGATAGTAATTGTGGCGCTGAGGTATCAACTACATCAATCAACACTTCAGCTTCGGTGGATAATGCGCCATCAGTTGCACTGAAACGCAACACTTCTCTATTAGTGCTATTTTTGTGTGGCGTGTAGCGGTATGTCTGTGTTGAACCATCAATCAGGGTAAGATCACCAGAAAGCGGTGGTTCATAAGTAACCGTAATGGCGTCACCCTCTGCGTCTTTGGCATCAAGGGTGAACTCGAGGGTATCATTAAACTCTACGTTGTAGGCACCGCCTGTCAGCTCCGGCGCTTGATTAACTTGTTTGATCGTAACCGACACACTTGATTCGGCTTTGTCACCATCATTGTCTGTGGCGCTGATTAAGAAAACGACATTGGTATCTTCTGAGACCTCTGGGGCAATAAATGAAAGACCTGAATCACTGAGTGTGAGGTCGATAACCTCAGGCCCTTCCGTTTGTTTTACGGTACGGGTTGCAACGGAGCCATCACTATCAGAAATTGTCACTGAGCCACTGACGTAGCTTCTTTCATCGGCACTGGACTCAAGTGCTGAAACTATCTGTGGCGGTGCGTTTTTATCGTCACTACCTGAGCCACCACAGCCACTTAGGTGTAGCATCCCTAAACTTATCAAAGAGAGTTGGAATATTTTTTTATTCATTATTATTGATCCTGAACTATGACGTACATCCAGCCATCAACTTACGTTTTTAGGGACATTAAGTACAGACTTGGGTGTGAATGAATGTAAAAATTCCGCATTAATTTACTAATTTGGGTTATATTTTTCCTGGAAAGAATGAAAGTTAAGCCAGTTATCGGCTAAAAGTGTATTAATTAACCCAAGAATCGGGGTGATTAATACCTCTCTGGCAGTCAGCTTTAGCGTTCACTGCGTCAATTTGCTTAGTTATTATCAAAATGCCCTAGATAAGGAAAAATTTGATGCGGGCTTAAAAACAATGAACTGGCGCACTTTTTATCCAAAGCTCAGGTTCGTTGTACCAAACACAGGTTATGGGGCTAGCATTCCAAATTTTTCATCGTTTACCCAGTGCCCAGCAATTTGATAGTTGTCCTTTAATGTGCCCTCTAGATCAAAGCCGAGTTTTTTCAGCAGCCGATGTGAAGCTTGATTACCTTGAGTCACGGTTGCAACAAGCTTATGGTAATTACATTGCTGC
Source organism: Pseudoalteromonas sp. J010 (assembly GCF_003934235.1). Taxonomy (NCBI): domain Bacteria; kingdom Pseudomonadati; phylum Pseudomonadota; class Gammaproteobacteria; order Alteromonadales; family Pseudoalteromonadaceae; genus Pseudoalteromonas; species Pseudoalteromonas sp. J010. The sequence goes on from NZ_RDBW01000019.1 coordinate 122,739, forward strand.
CACGCGAGTGATAGCACCGCTTGAGAGGCTTCATAAGCGTAACCTTTTCCTTGAAACTCGGGGACTATCATAAAGCCCAGCTCTGCTTGTTGAAAAGGCGTCCACATACTTAAAAAGCCGTGAAGCCCTACGGCGATACCCGTTGCTTTTTCCTCAATTACCAGCGTAAGCCAGCTATTGTCTTCCTTGCGCCACTGTCCAAGCCCTGCACTTAAGCGTGAGTTAAATTTCTCCCGGAATGTATCTTCGTTGGCTATATCACCGATATAGCGCATTACATCAGGGTGCTGGTGGAGTGCTTGCCAAAGCGCCCAATCGGACTCAAGAAGTGGGCGCAAAGTAAGTCGCTTGGTAGTTAGTAGCATATATTGTTCCTTAAATGATGAAATCCATCTCTGTAAAGTATCACAATCTACTGATTTATCATGCTTTTTATTTCTTGGATTAACGCAATGCTGGCCGCATTGTCACCGTGAACACATAAAGTATCGGCACGCAATGTCAGCGACTTACCTGATGCCGTAGTAACGCTACTATATTTGTGTAGTTGTTCAACTTGCGCCAGCAGTGCGGCTTTGTCATGCACCGCAAGTGGTTCTGAACGAGGTGTTAGAAGCCCATCGTCACGATAAAGCCTATCTGCAAAGGCTTCAAAAATTAGCGTGACACCGTGCTGCTCAGCGAGCTTTTGATGTATATCTTGTTTTGCACTGGCCAATATCATCAACTTCAGTTTTTTGGGGTAACACGCAATGGCGTTAAGAACTGTGGTCATCACAGCTTCTGATTTCATCATATCATTGTATAGTGCGCCATGTGGTTTTACGTAATGTAGACTCGTATGTTGCACCTGTGCCATCCCATCAATAGCTGCGATTTGATAATGCAGGTGATGTGTTAACTCTTGTGCACTGAGGGACATCGAGCGTCGACCAAACCCCTGGCGGTCTGGGTAGCTCGGATGTGCACCTAATATTACTTGGTGGTTTTTGACCAACGTCAGTGTCTTTGCAAGTACATCTGGGTCGCCCGCATGAAAGCCGCAAGCGACATTTGCCATATCAATATGTGGCATGACCTGTTCGTCTAAGCCCATCTTCCAAGCGCCAAAGCTTTCGCCTAAATCGCAATTTAACAACATGCTGTTTTCCTATTTGTGTACTGCTAATTCTAAATCTTGAATGTCTGTTACCAGCAAGTGATGTGGACAATTCATTATACAAAATTCAGGCGCGGCTTTGGTAATTGCTAACTGTGCCGTTAAACTGGAACCCCAAAATACCGGTAAGCGGTTGTGACTAAAAGTTAGAGGCTCTCCAAAATTAGGCTTACTAATATCGTCTATACCTACTTCTTGTGGTGTGCCAAAATGTAGTGGCATGGCAAAGGGAAGACGGCTTAGGGTCGCTGCTTGAATTGTCTTGATTAAGTCTGGTTTCGACAGCGCCCGCATTGCGAGTACTTGTGTTGCGGTGTATTTACCAACTGGGTTACAGGGAATGTTACTGATGTAAAGAGGTAAGGGAGTGGTTGGGTTTACCGAGTGAGAAGCAATACCATACTGGCTGAGTAAGTAGTCAAAAGACAGGTAACTGGCGAAGAAAAATGTGACTAAATCATCTCGCCAAAGTTGCTCAATCTGCTGGCACTTTTGTGCTTGTTGTCCATCCTTAAAAATTTGATATTTGGGTATGTGGTGGCGAATATCAATCTCTTTCCCCAGCTCATCAGCACGAAAGCAACCGGGATCCGTTGGTGGTATAAGCAGTTTACAAGTTTCTGGATTTCGTTGGCAAAAGTTGAAAAAATCATAGGCTTCACGTTGTGGCAAAATGATTACATTGCACTGGGTGAAGCCTGGAACAAACCCCTTGGTTGGACCGCTATAGTCCCCATCTTTAATCATTTTTCTGATTGCGTATGGTGCGCTCAAAGAAGCACTGGGATCCATAAAGTCTCCATCACTTATCTATAGTCACGGGTAGAGAACCTTGCGCTTTTGCTATGCCCAATAGCACTTTAGCCAACGCGGTATAAGCAGGACCCGAGACCTTGTCACCGTTAACTATATCTACATTATAGGCGTAACTCGCTAACACTGCGTCACTGAAAGGTGCAAACGTACTAATTTCATAAGGGGCTCTTAGGCTAATAAAAACCTGTTTTTTTGCCAATTGTTGACCTTGTTTCAGTAATTTTTGCAGTGCGGCGGGCTGCTCGTTTTTCGCAACACCATGCGCACGTAGTTTTTTAACGTCGTCCATCCCACCTATCTCTACAGCACTTTGTGGCGGAGAAGCATGAGCGGCAATGACCACATCAGCTTGTGACATTGCTTTGAGTGCAATATCAGGGTCGTATGCTTGTAAACTGGTACAAGTCACCGTTAGTGGATGTTGACTCATCGTCTGTAATGCTTGCTCAAGGGCCAAGCATTTTTGTCTGTCAGGCATTATCAGATGAAGCGTTTTAACGTCATTTGAAAGTGGTATCAGGCCTTCATTTTTTACTTGTGTGATTGCAGCTAGGGCGAGCTCTGCCTCTAATGCGCGATGTTTCGGGTTGCCAAGTGTAGAGTGAGCGATTGCAACGGATGCTGCGGTATTGGGTATTTTATTTTTTAGGGTGGTAATACGGGATATCGACTTATTCAGTTGGCTTTTATCAAGCCTACCGCTTTCAGCGGCTTGAGCCAGCTTACTCATATATTGTTCAAAGCGTTCAATGTCTTTAGGGCTTCTAATTGCAATCGGCATCAGTGCAATATCAACACCGGCGTTAAACGTTGCAATAGTGGCGTCAACTGGGTTAAAAAAGTCACTGATCCCGGCCATATCCAAAGCGTCCGTCACCGTCACCCCTTGGTAGCCAAGCTCGTGCCGCAAAAGTTGTGTCATAATTTGATAAGACATGGTAGCAGGCTTAATCATGCGTTGACCTTGGGAATTTACAAGTGTGCTGCTATCAAGTGCAGGGTATTGAATGTGTGCAGTCATGATCATACCTGGTGGATGTGCCTTTATGATCTCTGCAAATGGAAATACATCCTGACTATCAATCGTTTCGCGGTCGTGATCAACTCGGGGTAAACCAGTATGACTATCAACGTGGGTGTCACCGTGACCTGGAAAATGTTTTAACGCTGAGATCACGCCTGCGTCTTCAAATGCTTTTACTTGAGCAAGTCCTAACTTTGCGACAACGTCAGGCGTTTCGGAAAATGAACGTACATTGATCACTGGGTTATTGGGGTTGCTGTTCACATCGACTGTTGGTGCAAAATTAACATTAATGCCTAAACTATGTAGCTCTTTACCAATTGCCTCTGCGACTTTTGTTGCATAGCTATCACCGTGTTGTAGGTAGGTTGCGCCAATACTCATGTTTCCAGTAAATGAGGTGGCTTGTTGACGATTAATGCGAGCAACCCGGCCGCCTTCTTGATCAATTGCCACAAATAAAGGAAGCTTGCTTTTACTATTTTGTGCAGCGCGTTGAAGTGAGTTACTGAGGCCAACGATTTGAGTCGTATCTTGTACATTCTCGGAAAATAAAATAGCACCACCAATCTCGTATTGGCTAATTAATTCTGCCAATTCAGGGGGGAGCGTGGTCATCGGTATTCTGCAATCGGCACTGGCTTTTTTGTGGTCGTGACAGTAATAACGAAAGTCGAGCATTAACTTTTGTCCAAGCATTTGAGGTGTGGTTAGCGGTGCTGTTGTTTCAGAAGCAGTAGACGAAGAAGTGAAACTCATGAATGTGATTGTTCCTAAAATAGTTCCTAAAGTAGAGAGCAAAGATAATAATCGCACAATCAATAATAAACGCTGAATAAAATTGCCTACAYTGTATCACTGATATGGAAGTGACTACAAAGTGCAAAACCTGAAAACAAACGAAAATATTGGTAACACGAGAAGGAGAAATCAATGAATAATCATATTGACTATATTGAATTGGCAGCAAAAGACTTACCCGCTACTCAGGCATTTTTTGAACAAGTATTTAACTGGCAGTTTGAATCATACGGGCCTGATTATATTGCTTTTTCAAACGCAGGGTTGAATGGTGGTTTTTTTACAGCGCAAGGTAGCTCAAAGCAAGCTAACGGCGGTGCATTAGTGGTGCTATATAGTGATGACTTGGAATTAGCACAAAGTAAAGTAGAGCAAGCTGGAGGTGAAATAGTTAGAGCAATATTTACGTTTCCAGGTGGTCGCCGCTTTCATTTTGTTGAGCCAAGTGGCAATGAGTTGGCTGTCTGGTCTCAGTAGCCACAGCGCAACAGTATAATGTCATGTTAGCCAGATGGTTGGATATTACGCTTGTGGAGATCAATTTAACGCGGCTACGGAATTGTCTCTGCTAGACAACAAGCAGTTATCTCGAGGCCTGTTACATTTTCTGTCAAACGCTTTGTAAAGCCTATTTGCAGAGCGCTATCATTTACCATTATTGCTATTTAATTTCAGTTGTCTCAATTAAGTGATGTATTTGGGGGTTAGCAAACCTTGGGATAACACCGCACCGGCGCTGTGTTCTGGCCAAAACTCTCTGGCTAGATTTGGAAACAATTTAGTGTGACTTTAAAAATTACCTATTAGCCGACTCCTTATCCAAATCTTTGGCTATTTACGCTTTGCCGTTGCTCCTACAAACTTGAATTTACTACTGTCGTGAACAATAGTTAGAACTTACCTAAGCTCGCATTTTTTGGTATCAGACAGTAACACAATATCTTATTGGCTCTGGGCTTTTTAGTGTTGTGTGTGTCGTGTTTTTACCAAAGCGTTTTCCCTTACTCAGTTCAGGTTAGTTGGGCGATGAAAGTAATATTTTCAGGTATTAGCATTGTGCTTCTGATAGTGGTGTTGATGGCCGATAAATTTGCTTTATTTAACCTGAACCTCTTTGTGTATTGTGCCTTATGTTTCGTTATATTAGCGTTACTGTTGTGGTGTTTCAGGTGCGGTGTATCACGGCAACAAAGTATTCACTTAGGAGCTGATGCACCCTTTCCTCAGCTGTTGCTAGATGGCTCAGGGGTAGTTGTACAGGCTAACGATCAGGCGCGGTGTTTGTTTGCTGATGTTGCTTCTGTGGAAGGGGAGTCATTAGACGCTTTAATCTCGGTCTCAAATACTAAACCAGAGTCAGAACAAGGGTTATTACCTGTGTTACTTGGCCAACTGAATCCAAACTGTACTCTTAAGTGTGACGGTAGCGCGATGACGGCTAACGTTGTGCCACTGTATTTTAATGGCTCACATTGTCGCTATATATGTATTTTCAAAGACATGAAAAAAGAGGTAGAGCTAACTGAGGCCTTTGAAGCAGAGAAAGAGCTGCTCGAAGTTACATTAAACTCAATAGGAGATGGAGTGATATGTACTGATACTCAGGGTGTTATTACTTATGTCAATCCTGTGACGGAAGCGGTGTTGGCGATGTTGAGCGAAGAAGTCGTGGGGCGGCATTTTGATGATGTGATGTCTATGTATCACGAGGTGACTAAAACACCACTCAACGAATTTCCTGAACGTTGTCTCAAGCAAGGCCATACAATTTGTCTACCTGAACTTACTTCTATCACTAATCATTTAGGGTTAACCTTTGCAATCCAAGATTCATTTTCGCCAATCATAGCTAAAGATGGTACATACCTGGGAACCGTGATGGTGTTTCAGGATGTCACAGAATCAAGGCTTATGGCGAAGAAAATGAACCATCTGGCTCATCATGACTCCCTCACGGGCCTGCCAAACAGACTATTACTTCATGATCGACTCGTTCAGACGTGCAAAAGAGCCAAGCGGGTGCGGCATCAATTTGCTCTGATATTTGTAGATGTGAATAAATTTAAGAAAATCAATGACTCTCTCGGCCATGATTACGGAGACTTACTCCTCAAAGAAATCGCAAGTAGGCTCACTGGGCAAATCAGGCGGTGTGATACTGTTGCAAGAGTGGGCGGAGACGAATTTGTGATACTCATTGACAGTATCAAAAACAAAAAATATGTCCGAAAAGTGATTAGTAAAATATTGGCGTGTGTTAATGGTCAATATACGCTCGAGCGAGTAACTATCAAAGCTTGCGTTAGCGCTGGAGTCGCTATTTATCCAGATGATGGCGAGGACTCTGAAGCATTAATAAAACATGCCGATGCCGCTATGTACCGAGCTAAGAAAATAAAACAGACAGAGTTTCAATTTTATAACGCTCGTTTAGACCATGAAGCTGAGAAGCGGCTGCAACAAGAGAGCGACCTTATTGCAGCGATACAAAATCAAGCATTTGTGCCTTTTTATCAACCAATTATTGATGCCCACACACGAAAAATTAAAAAACTAGAAGTACTAGCTAGATGGCAACAGGGCGATCAACTACTGCTACCGAAAGACTTCTTTGAAGTTGCCTGTGACGGTGAATTGATGATTGAAATCGGTCAACAAATCCGTCAGCGAGCCCTACGTGCAATGCAGACTTGGTGCAGTACTTTTGACAATCTAATTATCACGTTTAACTTTTCTTTGGTGGAGTTAACAGATCAAACGTTGATGAAGCAGTTTTTAGCACAGATTGCACAACATCAAATAGCGTATCGCCAAGTTGAAATAGAAATTAAAGAAGTAGATATCATTGATTTAATCGAGACTGCACCAACTATTTTACAGGAGCTAGAACAAACCGGGATTCGTATTGCTATCGATCATTTTGGTATTGGTCATGCTAACATGCTGTACTTACAAGATTTTGTATTCGACGCAGTAAAAATCCCACCGGCATTTTTGGCTTCATCAGAGTCTTTAGCTTCACAGAATAATCTAATCAAAGTGGTAGTCCAAATAGCAAAAACACTTGAGATCGAGAGTACAGCTGTGGGTGTCGAAACACCGATACAAGCAAAGTCATTAAACCTTGCGGGGTGCCACCTGATCCAAGGAAACCACCTATATCCCCCTCTATCAGAAACTGACGTCACGCCAATACTGAGTGCTTACATGAGTATAGAGCGACGTAAAGCCAAATAAAATCAGTGGATTGCTACTATGGTGTGTCGACGTGTAATTGATGTCCTTACGCAGGGCATTTCAGGTAATTGTTGTATTGGCCAATCCACGAAGGGCTAGTTGATACAATTAGAGTTGATAAAAGTCCGGTGTTGGAAATGAAAAGTAATGGATTAGAGTCTTTTTTGGTTGAATAAATATAGGACTTAACTGAGCCCTTGTCAGAGTCTTTATTTGAGTAATAGCGAATTTGGTTACTAGCTGCTACATTGTTTCCCAAGTGGAAAGGTTAACATCAAGGAAAATAGATGTGTCACAAGCTGCTTTTTTTATTCTGTATTGTTGCCAGTAGCACAGCCTTTGCGAAGGCTGTGCTTGAGCGTACCATCAAAGAGCGTATTGTTGTTGCAAATACAGTTTCACTGCAAGTGTATCATGTGGCAGGAAGCGATCCGGCTATTGTATTTGAAACTGGCTCTGCTGCGCCCGCAATTTACTGGACTTTGGTGTTAAAAGGTTTGTCACAGCGGGTGCCAAATACGCTGTTGGCATACAATCGTGAGGGCTACGGAAAGAGTGAGCTTAGCCATAGAGCTTATAGTGTAGATACTGACAACCGAAATTTGCAGCAGTTACTAAAAGCGCTGAATATTAGTACTCCGTTCATCTATGTAGGCCATTCTTATGCTTATTATGTGATGCAAAATTACATTACTTATTATCCTGAGCAAATAGCTGCTTTACTCTACGTAGATCCTGTCACAGTCTACTTTATCGATAAAACCCAAGCACTCACCCCTGACAAATTACTACCACCTTTAGATACGTTACCTGACAATGTTTTTGCCAGGGCGTTACGACGTGAAACTCAGGCTTTGAGTGAAACAGTGGCGAGTGTTAGACCTCATCAAATACCTAAAAAGGTCCCATGTCGGGTGATTGCAGCGCAGTATGCGTTTGATCCGAACAAACGTGATCTAAAAGCATGGCGAGAAGGTCAAAATATGTTGGCATCACATTGTAATTCTCAGTTGATTATTGCACAAAATAGCGATCACACCGTGCCAATGAAAGCACCTCAAATAGTGATAGAGCAAGTGATACAACTCGTTCAAGAATTAACACCCAAAAAGGGGCTGTAACTTGATGAATATTTTATTGCAATTATCAGTGGTGGCGCGGGATTGATGAAATAATGCCTTTAAAAATAAGGCGTTGAAAAAACAAACAAGAAAATTTTGAGGTTTGTCATTAACGAGTCATATTGCTGATTAAAAATACATTGACTTAGGGTGGAATCCCTATATGATGTTCATAGACAGAATTTGAGTCAGTGTTTTAAAATCTCCATTACGTTGTTGTATAAGTGTTTGCTTGTAGTAGTACCGTCCTGAAGTTTTATCCACTCTACAAATTTAGGTCTATGCGCCCACATGGGCATAGCTCATCAATGCAAAGCATTGGTTTTTGTTTTTATATCAGGATTAGTATTATGTCTAACACTCTTACAGGTACCGTTAAGTGGTTTAACGAGTCAAAAGGTTTTGGTTTCATCGCTCAAGAAAATGGCCCTGACGTGTTCGCACACTTCAGCGCAATCAAAGGTGACGGTTTCCGTACACTTGCTGAAGGCGAGAGAGTAGAATTCACAGTAACTGATGGCCAAAAAGGTCCTCAAGCTGAGAACATCGTTAAGCTTTAATCGCTTAATAGATGAAGAAAAAGCAAGCTATGGCTTGCTTTTTTTGTGTTTGTAATTGAACGAATATCGACTTGTGCCCATCAGCTTAATGAAGTGATCTCTTTTGAGACGAGAAAATCTTGTCTATAACACGGCTATCGCGTACTGCTCTCGCTAAGGTACCTACATCCATATCGGCAAGGCAAAAATTTTGCTATTTAGTTGTTCTAAATAAGAAATTTTTAACGCTGTTAGCGTCGGGTTTACTCCTTCAAATTGCGCAAGTATCAAGTCTAATTGGTATTTGCATCAGATTTGCTCCCTCAAATTGGTATATTATTTCTGTGTGTCTTGGCGAGATTTTCAAGCGTAGTGATCGCCGAAGCATAAATCTCTCGTGATGTTTTACTGAGCCCGCCGCTAGCCGCTGAAATTTCAAATGTACGCTTCATATCTCCAAGTAAATCAATCTTTTCATGTGGGTTTTCAGTCATTGATATCGGCGCGCCGATAGCCATCATCTGACCTGAATCAATAAATCCGCCTTCGAATAGTTCTCGGGACATAGTTCGTGCTTCTGCCGCAGAAATATTGTGAACCTTGTATTTAGAGGCAATAGTTTGCCAATTATGTTCGGCATTGTTAGCGGTTTGGCTAATGGAGACTTGGGTGTCTTTCTGTACCGCTTCAGCCGCTTTTGGTTGATTCAGTCTCTGGCTGCTATAAATTGTTGGTGAGCCAACCCCTTGAGTTTGACTAACAAGCATAGGTAATCCTTTATATGATGAAATATAGATTAATTACTAAGCAATTGCCGTGCCGCAACATTTTGGGTAGCTATTCTTAATTCAATAGCGATTTAAAGACGAATATAGAGGACGCTCTACTCACTTTTACAGTATCATATGCCGATGATACACAGCCTTAAAAGTGATACAGTTAATTATGTCTTTACCTGCTTGCCCCAAGTGCAATTCTGAATATGTTTATCAAGATCAAAGTCAACTAATATGCCCTGAATGTGCTTACGAATGGGATCCTAACGCGACTGCTAAAGAGGACGACTTTCAAGTAAAAGATGCCAACGGCACACTACTCGCTGATGGCGATAAAGTCACGGTGATTAAAGACTTAAAAATTAAAGGCAGCTCACAAGTCATTAAAATTGGCACTAAAGCTTTGGTCAGACGTGTGCTAGATAAGAAAGATCATGAGCTTGACTGTAAAGTTGATGGCGTCGGTGAAATGATGGTGACAGCGAAGTTTGTCAAGAAAGCAAATACTTAAGTGGATAAGTGAGATATTCAAGAGTCCGAGCTAACGAGCTGTTATTTTTTCTTAAGTAAAGATCCTTTTATATGTCAATGGTAGCTTTGTTAAAAAGCGTGAGTGAGAAACAACTAAATGAGATATTCGTTGAGCCGTCTAAGCTAGTATCGTATCTATATGAAGACGAAAGCGGTAAAATATGTGACGTTGACCAAGCGTGGCATGCAATTCATTTCCTACTAAATAAAAGCGTTTGGGAAACCACTTCTCTTGGTGGTTCTGTATTTTTAGGAGGATTCCCCATTTCTGATGAAGATATTGGTTATGGTCCTGCTAGATATTTTTCGACTAAACAGACTAAAGAAATTTCGTCCGAGTTATCGAACATATCTGAAAATCAACTATTAGAAAGCTTCCTTGACTTGGTCAATGAGCCAGAGATTTATCCAGGTTTTGCAGACAGAGAGGAAGATAAAAAATACATCACCCAAAACTTTATTCATTTAAAATAGTTCTTAGCCGAGCTTGCAAAAGCAGAGAGTTGTTTAATTAGTTATATGTGCTAAAAACAGAACAAGTGCCTAACCAGCGTTATATAGCTAGTCAAATTATGGAGGTTTTATGAAATATGGAATTATGTTAGCTTTTTTTATCTTGCTGAATGGTTGTGCCTCAATACCATCTTTTCAGTCAAAAGATAACCTTTCTGAATACGATACTAATAAGCAAATAATATTAGATGATGATGTTATTTATAAAGTAAAAAAGGGTTTTGTTAAATGGTACTTTGGCGTTAAAAAAGGAGTATATACAGCAAAATATCAAGATGATTCTGGTTATTATTTTGAAGGTCTAGGTTATTCTTCCTGCATTGGAACGGAAGGAAAAACTGGAGGTTGTACATCAGAGTTAGTTGGCGGTATATGGCAATCTAAAAGTAATCCACATGACTTTCGCATGTATTACATAGATGGTGTGCCTAGAGGTGAAGAGTCTAATGTACAGGGTTTCGCTCTTATTATTGGTAAATATATCGTAGAAACAGCATCAGCAGAGTTTTCTGGCCAAATCAAAAAAAAGTTGTAATCACGCAATCACAAGTATTTTAGAGTTATTTTCGGCGTTATGTTTTAAGGAGAAAATCTTGGAAGTGTCACTTCGTCAAATTACAAAAGATAATTACGAAGCAGTGTGTGAGCTTGACGTATCAAAGGAACAAGAAGAATACGTTGCTTGTAATATGTGGTCACTTGTTGAATCTATGTTCAACGATGGGTATGAAACCAGAGCAATATACTTGGAAAAAGAGCCTGTCGGCTTCTTTATGTGGGCTAAAGAGTCGATTACAAAGGTTTCAATTTGGCGGTTTATGATTGATCATAAACACCAAAAAAATGGCATTGGTCGTAAAGCGTTAGATCTTGCTTTAGCCGAAATTAAGCAGCTTGCAAACATTAAGGAAATAGAAATTTGCTATAACCCTAAGAATCCTGTGGCTAAGGAGTTCTATTCTAGCTTTGGCTTTGTTGAGGTTGGTATGGATGAAGACAATGAAGATATGCTCGCAGTCATCAGTATTTAAAATATAGCGAGTATATTAAAGGGGGACGAACAAGGCGTGGCCTGCGCGTATTTTTCGCCAATTTTAGCCAAACATTTTTACGCCTTTAAGCAATACATTAGTATTTGGTGAGGCTTATGAGAGTAATTCTAGCTTTGGCAACATTATCTCTAATTGGTTGCTCCCCTATTTGGGAAGAGTTGCCGTATGAAGTTTACTATATTAATGGTATTAAAACTTTAGGTTATAGCATTGGTGAAGGTGCTTATATTGGGCGTATTCATGAGCCTGTAAATATTACCGCTAATAAAAAATATATATCAGTTTATGCTTGCCCATATCAAACTTGCTCTTTTTATTACATTGATAAAATCAAAGATCACGAGTTTGCAGAGCACGACGAATTTGTATTTGGGCCATATACAAATGAGCAATTTGCAACGTTAGTTAAAAAGTTAGGCTTGCCGAGGGTCAGCTCGGAGTGAGCAAAATTCTGAAACATGCTTTAACAAAGGAACACTACACAGTAGGCTTGTGCTTATTCGTTTTGCTTCTGGCCGAATACGCCTGTAATGTCATCAATAGAATCAACTTTAAAGTCATAAAAATTATCCGATGTGATAATTTAATGATCAGTACCTTTTTTGATTCCATATTTGATTTTGTTAAACGGTTGACTTCGGAATAACGAAGGGACGCCACTAGCTAAGTATTTAAGAAGTATGCTTTTGTAAATTCAATAAATGCAGCCAATCTCTTAGCTTGATGTTTATCCTTGTGATAAAGAAGAGAAAACTCAACACTTGGAATATGCCATTCAGTAAACACTTCCACCAACTTTCCTTCGTCTATCGCATTTTGACAATAAATCCGAGGCACGCGTATTATCCCGAGTCCATTAAGGGCACCACTGATTAATACTTGTCCGTTTTTACAGCGTAAGGTACCGTCAATGGAGACGGAATATGATTCATTTGTGTGATGGTGCAAGTAGCGCCAATGTGCAACAGAGCCGGTTAAGCAGCAATGCATTTGCAACTCTTTTGGATGTTTAATCACCGGTTTACCAGTTAAATAATTGGGGCTTGCGAGCGTACACATTTCTATCATACATAGTTGCCGTGCGACAAAACCTGAGTCTTCGAGCTTCCCCATACGAAATGCAACATCAAATTCATCGTTAATTAAGTCAACACGATGGCTACTAAAATCAAGTTCAACAGACACTTCAGGGTGCAGTTTCATAAATTCACTAACGAGACTCGCAACGTAGACTTCACCCAAGTACCCACCAACGCTGTTGACTCGGATATTTCCCTTAAGGTTATCATTATCATTAATGGCATCTACTAGGGCATATTCAATTTTTTGTATTGCGCTATGACATTGAGCAACCAGTTGTTTACCACTATCCGTTAATTTTAATGTTCTTGTTGTTCTTTGTAGCAGCGTCAAACCAGTTTGTTTTTCAAGCGCACTTACTCTTCTTGATATATGTGACCGAGAGACCTTAAGCAACTCTGCCGCGCTAGTGAAGCTACCCTGTTCAGCAACTACGGCAAAAATACGAATATCATCCAAGCTTATTTGGTCAATTATCACTAAACACTCTCCTTATTCTAAAAGATCTAATGAAGCATCATTGTTAGAGTTTAAAATCCGAGCAACTGATTAGTATTACATAGTCGTGATGTTTATTGTTGCTCAGGTGCAACAGTGTTTCAACTGAAATGATATATATGCACTAATAAACTAGCTTTAAGATAGTACCTAGTCACTCAATAGCATTAAAGCTTAATGGAAAAGCGATGGTTTATTGCTTTTCGCTACAAGATGGGTGTTCAATTTTAATCGATAAAAGGTAATCAGATATGAAAAAGCTAGTTGTTGTTACAGGTGCGAGTTCGGGTATTGGTGAAGCAATTGCACGTCAATTAAGCGCACAAGGTCACCCATTGCTGCTGCTTGCACGTCGAGTAGAAAAATTAGAAGCACTGAATTTGCCCAATACGTTGTGCGAAAAAGTTGATGTTACGGACAAACATGCTTTTACAGCAGCAATACTGAAAGCTGAGCAATTATTTGGAGAGGTCGATTTATTAATAAATAATGCGGGGGTTATGCTACTGGGACAAATTGACACTCAAGAGCCAAGTGAGTGGAAACACATGTTCGATGTGAACGTTATTGGGTTACTGAATGGTATGCAAGCCGCACTTGCCCCTATGCTAGAACGAAACACGGGAACTATTATCAACATTAGCTCTATTGCAGGTAAAAAAACATTTCCAAATCATGCGGCATACTGCGGCACTAAATTCGCTGTACATGCCATTTCTGAGAATGTAAGAGAAGAGGCTGCCTCAGCCAATGTTCGTGTAATTACGATTGCCCCAGGGCCAGTTGAAACCGAGTTGCTTTCTCATACCACTTCTGACGACATAAAAGATGGCTATGAAAACTGGAAAAAAGACATTGGTGGAGCGTTGAGTGCCGATGATGTCGCAAGAACGGTTATGTTCGCATACAACCAACCACAAAATGTATGTATTCGTGAGATAGCAATAGCACCGACTAAACAGCAACCTTGATCACAAAAGCAGTAAAGCCGCTCTCCCTTTGGTTGGATACATAAACCAGTTGTAATAAGTGCTTGTTTTAATCGCGCTACCTTATTTGTTAGCTTAACAATAAGCGCTATTGGTTATTTGTAGACTTAACGGGAGAGGCGGTCGCGCTTAATTAATTTGATAGTTCATTCGAACAAATAAACACGCAAGTGACGTGGCATGGTTATCGGGAAGTCTACCTATATTGGTAGCCATGGTAATTTAGATAATATGATTTATAGGCATTATGAACAGTGGTTATCACAAAGCGCCGACCTGTTTGCCGAACAGTCTATATTTTGTGAATATGTAAACCTGATCCAAGCGGCCTATATTATAACAAACCAAGGAAAAAGAACGATTCAGCGATAATTAGAGCATTAAGCCTGAATTATAAAATCGCAAACTTATCTGACGACTTTGCAAGTTGATATAAACGCAAAAACGAAAAAAAGTTAGTGAAATGTGGCTTTAGCGATATCAATCATGTTGGCAAAGTTAATTGCAATATCCTAGCTGCCAAATTTCTCGCTATAGCCAGAAGTAATTGTAAAGGGGGATTACACTTTTCACTTAGCCTACTATTTATAGGGCTTGCCTAAGAAGTAGGTACCACTTATAGTGGGTTTGCAGTGATGTATGATTCAAAAAAGCCAAGGCAAACCTACACAAAAGTGTTTTTTACCATGACTCATCGCTACGTATTTTTCATCAATTAAGTGATTGCTAAGTACAAATGGAGAAAATGTGGAAAATAAAGGAAAGCTGTTCTTTTTTTGTGGCAAGATGGGGTCTGGTAAATCGACAAAGTCTCAGATAGTCGCTACTGAAAATAATGCAATTTTAATTTCAGAAGATGACTGGCTGTCAGCGCATTACCCTTCTCAAATTCAAACTTTTAATGACTACATTAAGTACTCAAACCTCATTAAACCTTTTGTTAAATCTCATGTGCAAAACTTATTAAGTATTGGGGTTAATGTTGTTATGGATTTCCCAGCAAATACTGTCAAGCAAAGGTCATGGTTCGTATCACTATGTTCTGAAGTAAATAGTGATTATGAGCTTTGGTATCTAGCGTTAACCGACGAACAATGTTTAGCTCAAATCGATATGCGTCGGGTTGAAAAACCAGAAAGGTCAATGTTTGATACAGAAGCTGTATTTCATCATGTAACCCAATACTTTGAAGCGCCAACAGCGAGTGAAGGTCTTAATTTGGTGGCTGTGGAAAGTATCGAGTAGCGCAACATTTTCAATGGAACGTTTGGTACTATTTTGAATTAACTTCCGTGCTGTCAGTATAGTAGTTTAGCGGCTCATTACTTAACGTTAGCATAGGTAAATAGGAAATGTAGATGGTACACGCAGCATCAGGGTTGCTTTTTCCCTTACTTATTTTGTTTGCTTTATCGCTACCCATTACTCTGTTTTGGGTGTTTAAGGGCGATGGAAACCGTGGGAAAAGAGGCTTAATTGGGTTTACTCAAATTGCCGTTTTGACGATAGCCACTTTGATGTGTTTTTCTGGTGCTAATATTGTTCAGCAAGCTGGTGTTACAATAGCGTTCATAATCTTAGTAATCATGCTGCTCACACCCATGGTATTTAAAAATCGCTCAAACCTGCAAGATTAAGGCAATGAAGAGATGCTTCAGCTTATGCCCACTAACAGCAAATAGAATCTGATGACGTGAGGAAACCTTGGCTGGAGTTATTGCCAAACTTTGCCGGTATCGAAGAGTCAGATATGACAGATAAGTGCAATGTTAATCGCACTTACCTTAATTTATCAGCTAGATTTCTGCAGCGACTACCGAAATCTCAACAAGCAAAGAATCACGAGCCATGCTCGCTTCAACACAAGCACGCGCTGGTGCATACCCTTGCGGTACCCAAGCATCCCAGACTTCGTTCATTTCGGCAAAGTATTTCATGTCTTTAATATATATTGTTGCAGAAAGGATGTGCTTGCGGTCGCTGCCCGCCTGAATAAGTAGCTCGTCAACTTTTTCAAGCATGGTCTCGGTTTGTTCTTTTATCCCTTGCTCGGCATCTTTACAGACTTGACCACATAGATAAATTGTCCCGTTATGTTTAACTATGCGGCTCATTCGTTGTTTAGTTTCAATACGTTCTATCAAGTTTTTTCCTTGGTTATTTGGTAACGTGAGTAAATTAAGAGTAGCTAATACTACTCTTTTTCTAGAAGATGGACTACCTAACCATTGGTATCGTGAGCAAGACGTGAAGCTGCAACTCTAGCCATCAATGCGTTATTTTATATTTAGCATAAATGGCTTTTATTTTGCCGTCATTAATCATGCGGCTCAGCGCCGTGTTTATTTCCAGCTTTAGCTGTGTCAAATGAGGTTGGAAGCGCATGTGCACCGGCAAGCGGCTTATTCTAAAGCAAGGGGAAAAATCACGATATGTAGGTTGCTGAGAGATATAATAATCGGCGGTTTCTGCGCCAATCATAATATAATCTAGACGGTTATGCTCAAGCTGCGCGAGGAGTTCTTTTTCAGAAATATTCTCGTAAATGGAGATCTTACCTTTACCTAGATGCTCTTCGAATGTGTCGTAGTGGTATCCTCTTACCTTGCCGACGAGCGCACCGTAAAAGTGTTCAGGTTGTTGCTTTCCCTTGCAGTTTACTTTTCGCCCTAATAACACTTCTGTTGAAAAGGCGTAGTTAATACTATATATGCCGGGTACTTTGGCGGCTTTACGCCAAACTGGGTTTACGCCGGGTTCGATGTCTACATCACCGCCATCAAAGTAACGCTGTCCTCTGGCTACAGAAAGTGGAATAAAGCTAAATTGATGTGAGGTCAGGTTGCTCAGCTCCTGAAAAATGTCGACAAATATGCCTGTTGGTTTGCCTTGCTCTTCAAAATAATAGGGTGGGTTTGCGCCATGATACACCAACACAGAATAAGACTGTGCGTTGGCAAGGCCTGTTGCCAGCAGAAATATTGTTGTGATGAGGGGGTAACGCCACATTGCTAATAGTCAGCCTTTTGTCCTATTACATATCATAATATGCAGAATTGTTATCCTGCGCAATGAATGTCGTCGTTACCTCTGTACGTGATGAATGAATCAACGGTAAATTCTATTCACACCATAAAACTGGTGAATAGTGTCTATATTGAAAATTGTCGACAATTTGCGCTTTTCTAGGTTGACGTCAACGTCAACCAACACTATATTGTCTACAACTTAAATAACGATGACTGGCCAACTAATGATGAGCTTTTTAGATGAACAAGCGGTTACTTCCTCTGATAAAGCATTCTTTCGTATGCGAAAGGAGATTGTTGAAGGAGAGATAGCTGCAGGTTCCAAGCTCAGCGAAATGGAATTGTCGACAAAGTATGAAGTCAGTAGAGCGGTTGTTCGTGAGGCAATTAATCGTTTGGAGTCATGTCACTTGGTTGAACGTAAAGCCAACGTTGGAGCACGTGTTGTTACCCTTACACCAGAAGGTTTGATGGAGCTTTATCAAATTCGAGAGGCGCTGGAGGGGATGGCAGCAAGACTGGCTGCACAGTACATGACCGAGGGTGAAGTACAAGATTTAGAAGGTCTTCTGTCGAGCCAATTCGATGAGGTCAAAAATCAACACTCTTACTATCAGGAAGCGGGTGACCTTGATTTTCATTACCGCATTATTCTTGGCAGTAAAAATGCTAGCCTCATCTCTATGCTGGTCAATGGTTTATATCACTTAGTGCGCATGTATCGCGTACAGTTAGGGATGGCAGGGCCTCGGGTTACCACTGCATTTGACGAGCATAAACATATTGTTCGTGCAATCAGTAACCGCGACCCAGAGCTGGCAGAAATACTGATGCGTCGACATATTCAATATTCTAAAAATAATATCGCAGCCAAGTTAGCAAGCAATCAATCACATATATAAGAGAGAACATCATCATGAGCGCAGGAAAAAAATTTCGTGAGGCACTAAAAGCCAATAAGCCGTTACAAATTGTCGGAACTATTAATGCTTACAGCGCGATAATGGCAAAAAAGATTGGCCATCAAGCTATTTATCTTTCAGGTGGTGGCGTTGCTAATGCCTCATATGGTTTGCCTGACTTAGGAATGACATCTTTAAATGATGTAATTGCTGATGTAAGTCGAATTACTTCTGCCTGTGATCTTCCTTTGATGGTTGACATTGATACTGGCTGGGGCGGTGCATTTAACATTGCTAAAACCGTTCGAGATATGGAAAAAGCAGGGGCTGCAGCGGTACACATGGAAGACCAAGTGGCGCAAAAGCGTTGTGGTCACCGCCCGAATAAAGAAATCGTGTCGACAGAAGAAATGGTTGACCGTATTAAAGCAGCAGTTGATGCGCGCACCGATCCTGACTTTTTCATCATGGCAAGAACAGATTCTTTTGCACAAGAAGGGCTAGAAGCGGCAATTGAGCGTGCAAAAGCTTATGTTGCAGCAGGCGCGGATGGCATTTTTGCAGAAGCGGTACAAACAGAAGAACACTATCGCGCATTCAGCGAAGCACTTGATGTGCCCATCCTCGCGAATATCACTGAGTTTGGTAAGACTGAGCTTTGGAATAAGGCTGAGCTAGGAGAGTGGGGGGTAGACATGGTGCTTTACCCATTGAGTGCGTTCAGAGCGATGAATAAAGCGGCAGAGTTGGTGTATCAGTCCATTTTAGAAAACGGTGATCAAAAAGCGGTACTCGATACCATGCAAACCCGTATGGATTTGTATGATTACCTTGGTTATCACGATTATGAGCAAAAGCTCGATGCACTTTTCGCCGAAGGTAAAAATAAGTAAAAAATTAAAGCTGCTGGGGTTACTCAGCAGCACAAAATATCAATACCCAGCAGGTAAAAAAATTCAGGAGACAATAATATGGCTAAAGTACTAAGTGGCGCGGGCCTTCGTGGTCAAGTAGCGGGAAAAACAGCACTATCAACGGTAGGTAAGTCGGGCTCAGGTTTGACTTATCGTGGTTACGATGTAAAGGACCTAGCTGAAAATTGTCAGTTTGAAGAGGTGGCTCACCTTATCCTTAAAGGTAACTTACCAAATCAAACTGAACTGGACGCATATAAAAGTGAGCTAAAAGCAATGCGCGGTTTGCCGCAGGCGTTAAAAGAAGTATTAGAACGTATTCCTGCTGACGCACACCCGATGGACGTATTACGTACTGGCTGTTCAATGCTTGGCAACCTTGAAGGTGAAGCAAGCTTTGACGAGCAAGGTCAAGTAACCGACCGTATGTTAGCGAGCTTCCCAAGTATTATTTGCTACTGGTATCGCTTTAGCCATGATGGCGTTCGTATCGACGTGGAGACGGATGACGACTCAATTGGTGCTCATTTCTTACACCTACTTCATGGTGAAAAGCCAAGTGAGCTGCATGAGCGCGTAATGCACGTGTCACTTATCCTTTATGCCGAGCACGAGTTTAACGCATCAACCTTTACCGCCCGTGTTTGTGCTTCAACGCTTTCTGATATGCACTCATGTATTACTGGTGCGATTGGTTCTCTACGTGGTCCACTTCACGGTGGTGCAAACGAAGCGGCAATGGAAATGATTGAGCGCTTTGAATCTGCGGATCACGCAGAGCAAGAAATGATGGGCATGCTTGAGCGTAAAGAAAAAATCATGGGCTTTGGTCACGCTATCTATTCAGAATCAGACCCTCGTAACGAAATCATCAAACGCTGGTCTGAAAAGCTAGCAGCAGATGTGGGGGATACTGTACTTTACCCTGTGTCTGTACGCTGTGAAGAAGTCATGTGGCGCGAGAAAAAGCTATTCTGTAATGCCGATTTCTTCCACGCATCAGCTTATAACTTCATGAAGATCCCAACTAAATTGTTTACCCCAATCTTCGTTATGTCACGCTTAACAGGTTGGGCTGCACACGTTATGGAGCAGCGCGCAGATAACCGTATTATTCGTCCATCAGCGGAATACACTGGCGAAGAATTACGTCCAGTTCCTGCTATTTCTGAGCGTTAATCGAGCACGACTCAAGTCTATTCTGGCGGCCGTCATGGCCGCCTGTTCTCCGTCACAGATTGTTGGAAGTTGTTATGAATACTCAATTCCGTAAACGTTTACCTGATTCTGAACTTTGCTATTACGATACAAAAGAAGCAATAGAAGCTATTAAACCCGGTAGCTATGAGACTCTACCTTACAC
This sequence comes from Pseudoalteromonas sp. J010, assembly GCF_003934235.1. Lineage (NCBI taxonomy): Bacteria > Pseudomonadati > Pseudomonadota > Gammaproteobacteria > Alteromonadales > Pseudoalteromonadaceae > Pseudoalteromonas > Pseudoalteromonas sp. J010. The sequence continues at coordinate 143,083 of NZ_RDBW01000019.1, forward strand.
CTCACGTGTTCTTGCTGAAAACTTAGTGCGCCGCGCTGAGCCTGAAAAACTCAATGATTATCTTGAACAGATCATCGAGCGTCGTCGCGATTTGGACTTTCCGTGGTTTCCTGCTCGCGTGGTTTGCCATGATATTTTGGGTCAAACTGCACTAGTCGACCTTGCGGGTTTACGTGATGCTATCGCTGAAAAAGGCGGAGATCCAGCTAAAGTCAACCCTGTCGTGCCGACTCAGCTGATTGTCGATCACAGCTTGGCAGTAGAGCATGCTGGTTATGAAGAAGATGCGTTTGAGAAAAACCGCGCGATTGAAGACCGTCGAAATGACGACCGTTTTCACTTTATCAACTGGACTAAAACGGCATTTAAAAACGTCGATGTGATCCCGCCGGGCAATGGTATTTTGCACCAAATCAATTTGGAAAAAATGTCGCCAGTTATTCAAGCGCGTGACGGTGTTGCCTTCCCAGATACGCTTGTTGGCACCGACAGCCACACGCCACACGTAGATGCACTGGGTGTTATTGCCGTTGGCGTGGGTGGCCTTGAAGCGGAAAGCGTAATGCTTGGTCGTGCGTCTTACATGCGATTGCCGGATATTGTTGGTGTTGAAATCATTGGTAAACGCCAACCGGGGATCACCGCAACAGATATCGTACTGGCGATCACTGAGTTTTTGCGTAAAGAGCGCGTCGTTTCTAGCTACTTAGAATTCTTTGGTGAAGGTACGCAAGACCTTAATCTAGGTGACCGTGCGACAATTTCAAACATGACACCAGAGTATGGCGCAACCGCGGCCATGTTCTACATCGATGAGCAAACCATTGATTATTTGAAGCTCACAGGCCGTGATGACGAGCAAATCAAGTTGGTGGAAAAATACGCTAAATTAACTGGGCTTTGGGCTGATTCTTTACAAAACGTACAGTACGAGCGTGTACTTAAGTTCGATTTGTCGACGGTGACACGTAATATTGCAGGCCCTTCAAATCCGCATCGCCGCGTTGCAACTAACGACCTTGCCAATCAAGGTATCGTTAAAGAGATTGAAGCGCCAAAAGATGGCTTGATGCCAGATGGTGCCGTGATCATCGCTGCTATTACCAGCTGTACTAACACCAGTAATCCACGCAATGTAGTTGCCGCAGGCTTGCTCGCACGTAATGCCAATAAATTAGGCCTTGCCCGTAAACCTTGGGTGAAAACGTCTTTTGCACCGGGGTCGAAAGCAGTACGTTCTTATATGGAAGAGGCAAAGCTCCTACCTGAGCTTGAGCAGCTCGGTTTTGGTGTCGTTGCCTTTGCTTGTACGACTTGTAATGGCATGAGTGGCGCACTTGATCCGAAAATTCAACAAGAAGTGATTGACCGTGATTTATACTCAACGGCAGTGTTATCGGGTAACCGTAACTTTGACGGCCGAATTCATCCATACGCAAAGCAAGCCTTCTTAGCTTCACCGCCACTAGTTGTAGCTTATGCAATTGCAGGCACGGTGCGTTTTGATATTGAAAATGGCGTGCTTGGTCGCGACCAAGAAGGTAATCCGGTCACACTTAAAGATATCTGGCCAAGCGATGAAGAAATCGATGCAGTGATCAAAGAAAGCGTAAAACCAGAGCAGTTCCGCGCCGTTTATGAACCAATGTTTGACCTCACGGTAGACTATGGTGAAGACAACGACCCACTTTATCAGTGGCGTCCAACGAGTACTTATATTCGACGCCCTCCTTATTGGGAAGGGGCATTGGCGAGCGAGCGTACCATGAAAGGCATGCGTCCATTAGCGATTTTAGGCGATAACATCACGACGGATCATTTGTCACCATCGAATGCGATTTTGGCAAGTAGTGCGGCGGGTGAATATCTGGCCAAAATGGGTTTACCGGAAGAAGATTTCAACTCATACGCGACACACCGAGGTGATCACTTAACGGCGCAGCGTGCGACATTCGCCAACCCCAAACTGTTAAACGAAATGGTGGTAGAAAACGGTGAAGTAGTACAAGGTTCACTGGCGCGTGTTGAGCCTGAAGGCAAAGTCACCAGAATGTGGGAAGCCATCGAAACCTACATGGAGCGTAAGCAACCGCTGATCATCGTTGCTGGCGCGGATTACGGCCAAGGTTCGTCTCGTGACTGGGCTGCAAAAGGTGTACGTTTGGCTGGAGTTGAAGTTATCGCAGCAGAAGGCTTTGAGCGTATTCACCGTACCAACTTAATCGGTATGGGAGTATTACCGCTTGAGTTTAAAGCGGGCACAACCCGTAAAACGCTTGAACTCGATGGTACAGAAACCTATGACGTTGAGGGGGAACCGGCACCAGGTGCTACTTTAACTCTTGTGATTAATCGTCAAAGTGGTGAGCGTGTAGAGGTGCCTGTGACTTGTCGCTTAGATACCTTTGAAGAAGTTTCTATTTACTCTGCTGGCGGCGTGTTACAACGCTTTGCCCAAGACTTCCTCGAAGCGGAAGGTGTGTAACCATGAGTCAATTTAAGCCGCAAATTAAAATTCCCGCCACTTATATGCGTGGCGGCACCTCTAAAGGGGTGTTCTTTAATTTAACTGATTTACCCGAGTATGCGCAGCAACCGGGCGAAGCGCGAGATAACTTGCTGCTACGTGTGATTGGCAGCCCAGATCCCTATGGTAAACATACCGATGGCATGGGGGGAGCCACTTCCAGTACCAGTAAAACCGTGATCTTAAGCAAAAGCGATAAAGCTGACCATGATGTGGACTACTTATTTGGTCAGGTTGCAATCGACAAACCATTTATTGATTGGAGCGGAAACTGTGGCAATTTAACGGCTGCGGTGGGGGCATTTGCAATCAGCAATGGCTTAGTCGACGCGCATAAAGTGCCTGAGAACGGCGTTGCTGTCGTTAAAATCTGGCAGGCGAATATTAGCAAAACCATAGTGGCGCATGTTCCTATCAGCAATGGAGAAGTGCAAGAGACGGGCGATTTTGAACTGGATGGCGTAACTTTCCCAGCGGCAGAAGTGGTGGTTGAGTTTATGGATCCAAGCGACCCAGATGTTGATATGTTTCCGTCGGGCAATCTCGTCGATACGTTAACTGTGCCTGATGAAGGCACCTTTGAAGTGACCATGATTAGTGCCGGGATCCCCACGCTTTTTTTCCGTGCTGCCGATTTAGGTTATGAAGGTACAGAGTTACAAGAAGCGATTAATGGAGACTCAGCGGTACTTGAGCGATTTGAAAAGATCCGTGCCTATGGCGCAGTGAAAATGGGGTTGATAGGTCATATTGACGAAGCGAAAGTTCGCCAACATACCCCCAAAATTGCTTTTGTTGCACCCGCTAAATCTTATGCTGCATCGAGCGGTAAAGCGGTGGAAGCCAATACCATCGACTTAAACGTTCGTGCCTTATCTATGGGTAAACTGCACCATGCGATGATGGGCACAGCCGCTGTGGCGATAGCAACCGCAGCAGCAATTCCTGGCACCCTAGTTAACGAAGCGGCAAGTGGCGGTGATCTTAACTCAGTGACCTTTGGGCACCCATCAGGCACCTTAAAGGTTGGCGCGCAAGCACAGCAAGAGTCTGGCCGTTGGCAAGCTAAAAAAGCCGTCATGAGCCGCAGCGCTCGCGTGCTAATGGAAGGCTTTGTTCGCGTCCCAGAGGCGTAACTCCACACTAAATTTAAGGCTCTGTTCCCAAGAGCCTTATTCTCAATATAAGAAAACTCCTGAGTTATTGCTTGGTCGTGAAGGTGTGCCAGTCGCTTGGCTACGTCTGCGGTATCTATCAAGCAAACTCGTAATATAAAAAATCATAAGGATAAGATGATGTTCGAAGCTCTACTTTCTGTGGCAATTACAACTGCGGTGTTACTTGGCTCACCAGGGCCTGCGCCGCTAGCACTTGCGGCAGCTGGCGCCAGCCAAGGTGTGAAAAAAGGTTTCCCGTTCTTAGCTGGTATTTTGGCGGGATTGTTAGTAGCAGTGATTTGTGCGGCTACGGGAGTGGCTGGACTGCTGGTAAGTCAGCCGCAGGTGACGCTCGTGCTAAAGTGGCTTGCAGCCGCCTACTTAATTTACGTCGCCTATAAAATTGCAGCAAACAACTCGGCGCTTGGTAATACTGGCGCACAGCTACCTAGCTTTAAAGATGGGTTTATTCTTAACCTCCTTAACCCCAAAGCCTACGCGGCTTGCATCGCTATTTTTGCGACTGCTTCGGTGCCTGCAGGCTCAAATCTAGTTGCTACGTTACTTGCCGCTAGCGTGTGCTACGTGGTGGCGATAGTGGTCGACACAATGTGGCTGGCATTAGGTGGTGTGATTTTTAAAACATTGAAAGATGAGACCGTGCTAAAGCGTGTTCGATATGGTTTTTCATCAACGTTAGTACTGCTGGTACTGTATGGGTTATTTTTTGCTTAGAAAGGTATTAATACCCATATGACATAATTCAAACATGGAATAACAACTGGCGCGCCCAAGCTGTTATTCCTGATTGTGTTAAATGGAATTGTGTTCAGCACGCCAGCACAGGCTAGTCAAAGGTAAGCACAACTCTTCCGTTTATCTCACTGTTCAGCATATCATCGAATATATCGTTGATGTGCTCAAGTGGTTTGGTTTCTATAATAGCCTTAACTTTTCCTTCAGCTGCAAATTGAAGGCATTCCGTTAGATCTTGACGAGTACCCACGATACTACCAACTACACTGATACCTTTAAGTACAGTATCAAAAATCGGGATTGGCATTTCTTCAGGTGGTAAGCCAACTAAAACGCATGTACCGCCGCGCTTTACACTATTGAACGAAGTAGTAAATGCAGGTTTAGATACTGCGGTACAGACAACCGCTTGGACGCCGCCAAGTTGCTCTTGCATCTCTTGTGCGGGTTCATGGTGCTTAAAGTCGATACATAAATCAGCGCCAAGCTCCTTTGCAAGCGCTAACTTTGATTCACCAGTGTCCACTGCAACCACATTTAGCCCCATGGCTTTGGCGTATTGTACTGCTAAGTGGCCGAGGCCACCAACACCAATAATAGCCACCCACTCTCCCGGCTTGGCTTGTGATACTTTTAACGCTTTATAGGTAGTGACACCCGCACAAAACAATGGCGCAGCATCAACAAACGATAGACCTGCTGGAATTTTTATGACGTAGTTTGCATCAGCTTTGCAAAATTGAGCATATCCGCCATCCACAGAGTAACCGCTATTTAGTTGATCTGGACATAAGTTTTCATCGCCTTTGAGGCAGTGCTCGCAGTGACCACAGGCACTATGCAGCCAAGGTATGCCGACTCTATCTCCAATGGCCAGATGTTTGACATCGTCAGCTTTTGCGATAATCGTACCAACACCCTCATGACCTGGTACTAGAGGTAATTTTGGTTTTACCGGCCAATCACCGTGACACGCATGTAAGTCTGTATGGCAGACACCGCAGGCGGCAATTTCTACAATGACCGACCCTTGGGTGAGCTCAGGCTTTTCAACTTCTTGAATTTCTAGTGGCTGTTTAAATTGATGCACTAACGCAGCTTTCATCATGTTGCTCCTTGATTGGGTGGCTAAATATAGTTAATCTGAGTTGCTGACAATACCAAGTTAAATCCCAAAACAGTATGTTGTGTAACTTTCTGCAAGCCTCAGAGTACTCAGTTTAACAGCAGTTGCAGCGCCATCATTGATCAGAAACAAAAACAGAGTTGATCTAAAAAACAATATAAGAAAAGGATCAAAGATACTGTAAAGTAGTGTTTTAGTGCTTTAATAATGTATCTGAGCGTACTTCAAGGAAAACAATGGAACTTCAAGAATTTAAGCGGGATTTGCTGAATAGCATCTTCGCCGCGAACAAACATAGCGCAAATTTAAGTGTGTTATTTCAAGCATTCACTCAAGTCCTGGGTGAGCTGACAGGGATTGAGACTGAGTTTGATATGAATGATTGGAGTAATGTAAACACCGAGTTTGGCGTTGCGATTTCCCCTGTGCAAGCAGCTAAGTGCACTCAAGAACAATTACGAAGCCTTGTCTTTATGCAGGGGGTAAAAGCTGCGATAGAAGACAAGCTAAACCAAGGTTTACCTGAAGTACGTATTTTATACGCAGGTACAGGCCCCTATGCAACCTTGCTTGTTCCTTTACTCGCTATGCTCCCTGACTTACCTGTTCGAGCGACATTACTCGACATCCATAAAGAGAATGTTTCAGCAGTACAGCAACTTATTGATAAGCTGGATGTTGCACATTGCGTTGAGGAAGTGGTGTGCACCGATGCACTAAAATGGCAGCCAAAAGATGCAGATAAATTCGATATTATTATTTCGGAAACGATGACGGCCCTCCTAAAAAGGGAGCCACAAGTATGGATCTTTAAGCATTTATTCCCATATTTGCAAGAAGATGGCGTGTTGATCCCCGAGTCGATAGCGCTTTTTGCTACATTAAAAAGAAGCGATGCTGAGGTTCAAGTCGGTGAGTTTTTTAATTTGCAGCGCACAACCGTTAAAAAATTAAGTGAAGGAGATAGCTCGGTATTGACTGGAACGTTAACGATCCCTGAGGAGTATGAGCCAGGCGACGGCTTTAAGTTGAATACGCATATTACTGTGTATAAAGAGCACATGCTCGGTGAGCATGAGAGTAGTCTTAACGTTCCTTTTACTATTCCATGTGAAGCTACGAATTTATCAGTTGGTGCAGAAGTGAAGTATCAGTACTGTAATAACAGCTCACCTGAGTTCATATTTGATTTCCCCAAACCTCCCAAGTTTATACAAACTCAACAAATAGCTCCTTTAGACGAAAAGAGTGCGCTGGGATTGGTTGGGCTCTTAAGCATGTTTCAACACTCGCAACTAAAAAAGCATAGGAAATCCATAGAAATGCCTGAAGCAGTTTGGATGTGTCTGCAAACACTGTGTGATGAGCTTAATATATCGCTTCAAAATTACTTAGCAACGCTTTATCAATCAGCGAGCATTGATACACTTGAAGCTTGGTTGGTGACGCAAGATACGAGATTGAACAATGCGGATTTTATCAATGATCTGAATGCGAAATTGCTTAAGTAATGGTTATATGCACGGCTCAATGAAGGTGGCATAGGTTTGATGTGCCTCGTCGTATCAAGGGGAAATAAGAGAAGTTAACTAACTATCCTAAATTCAGGTTAAAGAAGATGATAAAGCTAGTACCAAGTGAGTTTGTAGAATTGGCAATTTTATGTGAAATGGAAAGCGCGCAGGAAAATACAGAGTTTATTTTGAGTAGTACACTGGCGGCTCATCAACAATTGTTTATTGAGCCTAATGTCTATTATTTGAATATACAGGACGGAGATGAGATAGTTGGTTTTATACTTTTGGCTGCTGAACCAGATAAAAATAGCGTCGAATTTCGCCRTATTGTTGTTAGCAAAAAAGGAATGGGTATTGGGCAAAAAGCGCTGCAGCTGATGGAAGCGTATGTATTAGTTGAATTAAAGATGGTACGTATTTGGTTGGATGTATTTGCCAAAAATAAGCGAGCATTACACATTTATCAAAAACAAGGGTACAGTCAATTTGATTCACTACAACACAATAATAAAACTTTACTATTATTAGAAAAGGATCTTGTCAAATAGTACACTCGAGGTATCGATTTTAGGGATGTTTTAGGGACCTTTGATGGCAAATTTAAATGATTACTTTGTCCACTCCCCTTGCGTAAGGCAGTGCTGTTTGGACGATAACGATGTGTGTGTTGGCTGTTTTAGGACACTGCAAGAAATCACCAGCTGGAGTCGCTTTAGCGAAGACGAAAAGCGAGAAGTCATTGTTAACTGCACAAAGCGAATGCACACATCAGAAACTAAAACCCACCACCCGTCTAAGCGCTAACCATACTATTGCAAAAAAGTGAACGCAGTAGTAAGTGATAACAGCTGCTAAAGAACAAGTTATACCAATTTTCTTAATTAAGTGGTCTATTTTGAGGCGAGAAAATCTTGTCGATAACCCCGCTACCGCGTCCTGCTCACGCCGAGGTACCTACGTCCTGTAGGCAAGGCAAAAATTTTGCTATTTAGTTGTTCTAAATAAGAAATTTTTAACGCGGTTAGCGTCAGATTTACTCCTTCAAATTGAGCAAGTATTAAGTCAAATTGGTATTATTATCCCTAGTTTAGGTTAATGCTCAAGCTTTCCGAGTAATTTCAAGCATTACTCGTCAGTTACACCACTAAACATTTTTGAATTACAGCACTGATGCTCCGGATTTTTGCTTCCCGCTTTTTGAACTGTTCCAGTTTCGAGACAGGTTGTTTAATTACTGTGTCTCACTTTCGACACACCTGCTATCTTATTCTCTACTGAAATAGTTTATCGTATTGATTATTAATGAAAAAAATAATGGCCTGAAACTTGATTCATATCCTGTATTCTTAAAGAGGAGTACAGAGTATGGATATAAAACTAGCAAAAACTCAGCGCTTACCAATGACTAAAGTGGTGTTGCTGGTTATTGCGCTACTTGTCGGGGGCTTGGTCGTTTTCACCAAAGCATATACGCAAAGCGCGTCGAATGTGGTTTTTCAAGATGAATTAATCGTCGCCAAAGTGCAGCAAGGAGAGTTTGAGCTGAGTGTGAAGGGGCTGGGTAGTTTAGTACTAGAGAAACGCCACTTGGTAACTAGTATCAGCGGAGGGAAAGTGGTTGAGGTCTTGGTAAAGCCCGGAGAAATGGTCACGCAAGGGATGATAATTGCGCGACTAGAAAACCCTGCTTTACATCAGACATTGACTCAAAAACAAAGCTTGCTGAGCAAAACGGTAGCACAACACGAAGCTGAACTGGCTGAATTGCAAGCGAAAGTACAGCAAGCAAAAACGGCTCACTACGACGCTTTGTTGGCCTATAAAGCTGAAAAAGCCCAGTGGCAAGCACAAAAAACCTTGATAGACAAAGGTAACAGTACCATTTCCATGCTTGACCATCAGCGCAGCGAATTTGCAATGCAGCGCAGTCAAAAACAAGTTGAATTACAACAAACCAGCGTTGCTACTCAGCAAGCTGTGTTGCAAGCGAAAATGACCGCTCAGCAGGCCGAGCAAGCCAGTTTATATTCTGAAATTAAGCTGCTTAAAGAGAACATTACTGCGCTTAAAGTGCGTGCGCCCATCACAGGTCAAATTCAAGATGTATTTATTGAATTAGGCATGCAGCTAGCTAGCACCAGCTCAGTAGCTGAGGTCGCTGATCCCCGCTTACTAGTCGCTAAAATTAATGTCGCTGAATTAGATGCACCACAGGTACAAGTTGGGCAACAAGCGACGATAGACACCTACACCTCTCGTTTTGGTGCTGTTGTTAATCGTGTTTCTCCACAGGTGGTAAATGGCCAAGTGGAGGTGGAGCTAAGCATCACAAATACACTGCCAAAAGAAGCCAGAGACAAGCTCAATATTGAAGGCGTAATTGTGACCAGTCATCAATCAAACGCTACTTTTGTTGCCATGCCTGCCAATGCCGTGGCAAATAATCAAGCCAGTGTCTTTGTTGTTGATAAACATTTGGCGACGAAAAAAACAGTTAAATTTGGTCAGCGTTCGGTAAACTATATAGAAGTGCTTGAAGGCCTTAATAAAAATCAGACTATCATCATTTCCGATATGGAAAAATACACTCAAGATAGCCAAGTGCTAGTGCGTTAACAGGACATCATTATGAACTCAGTTATTCAACTCAACAACATCGAAAAGCGATTTCAAACAGACGAAATTGCAACGCAAGCGCTAGATGGTATTAATCTCGTAGTAGAGCCCGGCGAGTTTGTGGCTATCACGGGACCGTCAGGGTGCGGCAAGTCAACGTTACTGTCAATTTTGGGCTTGATTGATGAGCCAAGTAACGGCGAGTACTTTATCAGTGGTAACCAAGCGTTTAATTTAAACTCGGACGAGCGTGCTCATATTCGTGCCAATCATATCGGTTTTATTTTTCAGGCCTTTAATCTTATCAGTGATTTAAACGTGCTCGAAAATGTCATGTTACCGTTGACTTATATCGGCGGCATTAGCCAAAAAGAAATGGAGCAAAAAGCCAAAGATGCGCTGTCGATGGTGGGATTAGAAAACCGCATCAATCATTTTCCTTCTCAGCTGTCAGGCGGACAGCAACAGCGTGTTGCGGTTGCAAGAGCCTTGATTAATTCACCAGATTTGATCCTTGCGGACGAGCCGACCGGTAACTTGGACTCAAATAATGCCCAGCAAGTGTTAGGATTATTAAGTGAACTCCATAGTGCTGGCAAAACCATCTGTATGGTTACACACGATATTGAGTCAACGACATATGCCAGCCGCGTTATCACCATGTTAGATGGCAATATTCTTAGAGATAAAAAGCAGTTTGAGCGTGCAAGCAAAGTCGTTGGAGCTTAATATGGGGTTATTATTAGATTTTCGTTATGCGCTAAGAAATATTGCAAAATCAATACGCTTCACGTTATTGATGATGTTTATCATGGTTGGCAGTTTGACCATATCACTTATTGGTTTTAACTATATTTACACAGTCGCCTTTTCACATAGCCAAGTAAATAGTAGTAACACTGAAATTAGGATCCTCAAAGTTCACAATCCTATCAGTATGCAAAGTCAATTTTCGTATAATATGTTGCCACAGCTCAAAGCGCTCGATGAAGTTAACCAATTGGATGAGTGGCTTTACATCGCTCCGGCACAAGTTTGGGTAAGTGATGCTGAGAGAGGCAGTCATTATCGTGGCTCGTATGTTGATGAACGCTTTTTTCAGTTTTTGAATAGTAAACCGGCACTTGGACGATTTTATACCGCTGAAGATTTTATCGGTTCAGCCCAAGATGTAGTGGTTATTTCAGATTACCTATGGCTGCACCTATTTCAAGGCAGTAAAGATGTTATTGGGCGAACCATGATTATCGACCAAAAGCCCTACGAGATAATCGGTGTGATGCCCAAGCGCAATAATTTTCCTGTATTTTCTAAGCTCTGGTTACCATTAAAAGCGAATAATGCCGCACCTGAAGACGAGATAAATATAATCTATAAGTTGCCGAGCGAGGCACTGGAAGCAAAGCTTGAGCAGCGTCTAAGCTTATTTTTCAGCGATTATGTCAAACAGCGAATGAGCCGCTCTGCACTTGAAGTAGATAAACGCGTGCGAGTTGAGTCGATGACACTTGTTGAATATAACACTGATGGCGAAGCGGTGTTTATCTTTGCTTTATTTATGGTTGGTATCGTACTTATCCTACTTATCTCTTCCATTAATATCGGTAACTTATTGTTCGCAAAAATCCTTGAAAAACAGAAAGAGTCCGCGATTCGCGCAGCCATTGGTGCGAAGAAAATGAGAGTGATCCAGCAACACGCATGCGAAGGGTTTATATATTGCTTTGGCAGTTGGACCGTGGCGTTACTATTAACAGATCTTGGCTTGCGAGCGCTGAACCTATTTATGAATATGATGTTTAGCGGAAAAATGCCGTACTGGTGGTATTGGCAACTTGACGGGGTGACCTTGTTAGTGTCTTTGCTATTAATAGGCTTAGTATTTCTGATTGCAGTGTTATTACCTGCAGTAAAAACGGCTAATTTTAATATTAACGAAGTATTGCGAGACGGTACCCGAGGCGCGATTGGCAAACAAGCTGGATTGATGTCAAAACGCCTACTGTCTTTGCAGGTGATCTTAGTGAGCTTTATGCTGATGGCATCGAGCACCATAGGCTATGTGATGTATTCTATGGCGGGAAATATTGATGGGGGAGCTCTTAAGGGTATGTATTCGAGTGAGCTGCAATTTGCAGATGAAACTGTGTATTCCAGTAATAAGGCGCTAGATATGGCTGCTGCCTTGCTCACTTACATGACCATTGAGCCAAGCTTTAAAGCAGCTCAAATGTACCTACGAGGGATTGAAGCTGAGGTATTAACTGCTCAAGGTGATATTTACACCGATAAAACCATTAATATAAAGGCTGTTTCAGCGCTTTTTGTCCGTGAACTGCAAAGTGGCAGGAACTTCACCGAGCAAGACAATATGGAAGGGGCACCAGTGGTGATTATTAGCCAGTCGTTGGCACATGCGTTATTTGGTAGTGAAGACGTACTTGGGCGCTCACTGACATTGCGCGGTGCAAAATGGCCAAGCGCGCAGATTATTGGTGTCGCAGTTGATGAAAAAAGTGCAGTGGCCAGTGACAGCCGCCATGAAGCCTATTTTAGCTTTTGGCAATATGCGCCAACAACGAATGCCATGGCCGTTAAATTTGTGACTGAACTGCCGCCAAGTCAGAGCTATGAAGCGTTTTATCGTGCTTTGGGTCAACTCGAGCACAAACTTGAAACCCATTATATTTTTGATCACTACGATAACCATCGCTCCATGATCGGGGCTTTTACAAGCATCATTTATGTGTTTTTGATTGTCGGTGGGTTTGCATTGACGCTTTCTTTAATTGGTATTTACGCCATGGGGTTAAGTACGATAAATAAGTCTGGGCATGAAATAGGTATTCGCCGTACTTTAGGGGCAAAAGATGGTCAGATCATGTTGTTATTTATCAAGAAAAACCTTGCCCATACCTTAACTGGGTTGATGATTTCTGCATTAATTTTCTATATCTTGTGTTATCTTGCGGTAGACTTTTTCCGTGGTGTTGTGCCATTCAGCGTAATGTTTGGCGCAGGTACAGTGACTTTGTTGCTGGTATTTGCGGCGGTGTGCTTTGCGTTATACGTGCCGGTGAAGCGCTGCATAAAAGTCCAACCTGCGGTTAGCTTAAGAATGGAATAATAATGTGAAAAAGGTGCTCATAGTAGATGATTCGCTTGATATTCAAGCGAGTCTGAAGTTTTTACTTGAAGATGAAGGCTATACTTGCCATGGCGTCGTAACACCAGATGCAGCGTTTGATTATGTGAGTACGCAAGAAGTAGACTTGGTGTTATTGGATATGAACTTTACCCAAGATACGACCAGTGGTAAAGAAGGCCTTGCGGCAATCTCCCAATTGATGCAAATCGACCCACTTTTACCGATAGTAGTGATGACTGGCTGGGCGACGTTAGATCTCGCTGTGAATGCCCTCAAGCAAGGTGCAGCGGATTTCATCGAAAAACCTTGGGACGATGAGCGCCTTGCTCACAGCATAAAAGTACACATTGAGAAGCGTGCTGACAGACAAGACTTAGTACGCCTCTCCGCTGAAAATGAACGCCTTAAAAAGACTCAGCGGTCAATTAACTTTGTTACACAAAGCGAACACAAACAGCGAGTGCTCGCGCAACTGACGCAGTTAGCGCAAAGTGAGATGAATATTTTGCTCACTGGTGAAAATGGCACGGGAAAGAGCTATTACGCGCAGTATATACATGAGCATTCTCGACGCGCAGATGGCAGTTTTATCTCAATTAATATGGGGGCAGTGAGCGATGAGCTGTTTAATTCTGAATTATTCGGGCACAAAAAAGGCGCGTTCACAGATGCCAAAGAAGATAGGGTTGGGGCATTTACGCTCGCGAGTAACGGCTCATTATTTTTAGATGAAATTGCTAACTTGTCACTACGCTCGCAAGCAAAGCTGTTACAGGTTTTAGAGGAGAGAAAATACACTGCTGTTGGTAGCCACAAAGTTTTGGAAAATACGGCCAGAATCATATCGGCGACTAATAGCAAACTTCATGATGCTATCGCCAATCAAGCGTTTCGCCAAGACCTCTACTACCGACTCAATACGGTTGAAGTAGAAATACCGCCGTTAAGAGCGTGTCCTGAAGATATTTTGCCACTAGCAGAACGCTTTTTATCCCAGTTTAGTCATAATTATAAAAAACCACTCGCAAGCTTAATGCCTTGTGCAGTCAAAGCGCTTAACCAATATGAGTTTTTGGGTAATGTAAGAGAATTAAAACACATGATGGAACGGGTTGTGTTCACGTGTGCAAACGCTAAAGTTTTTGCCAGTGACTTGGCACTCAATAACGCCTCAGACCAGTCGCTTCACTCAACAACAAAAAGTACGTCAGTTATACCCGAGAATCACGATTTAACGCTGGATGAAATTGTAGAGCAGGCACTGTTTAGCCGCTTAGCGTTTCATGGTGGCAATGTTTCAAAAGCAGCCAAAAGTCTTGGTTTGTCTCGTAGTGCTTGGTATCGCAAGATGGATAAATACGAATAGGAGCCGGCTTAAGTGTTTTATCGATTTGGACATTGGCTACTCAATGCGTTACTACTTGTTATCGTAAATGTGCTGCTCATGATCCATCATTACCCAATAACATTGATTGTACTTGTTGATTTGATATTTATAGCGTGCGGTGTTTTATTGGCTTATCACTTTGGTTCAACGAGGCAGCATACCATAAATTTGATAGACACGTTGCTGATATCGCTCCGTCAAGGTGATTATGCCCTAAGGGCTGTACACGCAAAAGATAGACAATTGCATTCAACTGTTGAGCATGTAAATGCGCTAGCACAAACTATGCAAGCCGATCAGCGGGCGCTTGCAGAGCACAGCGACCTGCTAAAGCAAATTATTGAAAAGATTGACTGTGCGCTCATTGTATTTGACAGTCAAAAAGTGGCATTTGCTAACAGCTACGCAGAGCGAACGTTTCTAGATTGCTATAAAGACGACGTATCTGGTTGGTTTCAATCATTACAAGCAAAGCGAAAACAAGGGAAAGTCTCTGTCATGCTAGGTGGTGTAGAACATGCTTTTTTACTCGAACATGATAGCTGCTACATCGCGAATAAGCCTCATACTTTACTGGTGCTAAAGCAACTCGATAGTATTTTATATCAACAAGAAAAGGATGCCTTACAGCGCTTTGTTCGTATTTTAAGCCATGAGATCAATAATACCTTGGCGCCAATTGGTACGGTAGCACGTAGCCTCACCAAACGCTTAAATGGAGATATTGATATTGATAGATTTAGCAGTGGACTTGCACTTATTAACGAGCGTGCCAGTTACCTTAAATCTTTTATGGGCAACTATGCCTCCCTTGCCAAACTGCCTCCTGCGCACAAGCAAATTGTCGCGCTCAATGAGTTTTGCGCTCAGCTACAAAGTATCTACCCGCAACTAAAGATAGAGAGCACAGCCGACCTGCTCGGTTTTTTTGATACGAGCCAAATAAAACAGGTACTTTGCCACCTTATTAATAACGCTCATGAAGCGTGCACGCCTTCGCCAGAAGTTACACTCAATATCACCGTAGGTGCTGATAAATTAGTGTTTTCGGTCACAGATACAGGCCCCGGTTTCTCTAACCTAAACGAAGCCGCGGAAGCATTTTATACCACCAAAGCCGATGGCAATGGCATAGGCTTGATGCTCTCTCGCATTATTATTGAAAACCACAGTGGACAGCTTAAACTGGGCAATAACCCAAGCGGTGGCGCAAAAGTCAGTTTTTGTGTAGAGCGGGGTGGAGATTGAGTGATAAGTCGAACCCCGAAGTTCAAAAACAGGAGCATGCGCAACGTTATTTCAATATGTTTGATAGTGCTTAGGGGAAGGTATTTACTATGTGTGCTTGGTGTTCTCAACAGGTATATTGATTAGCTAAATTTAGTATGACCTAAAATATATAAATCAGTTTAGAACTATTGATATAGTTGTGCTCAAGGGAGGAGCAATAACAATAGCTTTTATTAAATTAAATAACTTTAATAAAAGAGGCGGTTAAAACTATTAGTAACCTTTTTTAAATTGATGAAAACGAAAAAGCTCTTTAGAAAGAGTGTAACCAAAACAGGGTTTTGCTGCTTAGTACTAGCTTTAGCCAGAGAATATAGGTTATATAATCATGCTAATAAAGGAAAAAAAGATGGAGTTTAAGAGTGGTATTATAATGTGGGGTTTTATTGTTTTTTCCCCACTGGCACATGCTGATATCAGTTATATTGATAAAAATCATATATTGAATACGCTTACAGATAACATTGAGCAACAATATGTTGAAGTAAAAAAGATAGATAAAATTTCAGATGCTCTTACCGTGCTGAAAACAAGTTCTGAATTTACTAGCAGTCAGTCACAAGAACAGTTTGCCTCGCTACTAACCGCAGAATTGCAAAAGTTTGACAAGCACTTTACTGTACAATGGCAAAACCCTAATAAAAGCCAGAATAATAAAACAAAGCGTGAACCTTGGTTTACCAAATTAAGTCGGAAAAATTCAGGCTTTAATCGAGTTGAAGTACTCGATGGCAATATAGGTTATGTTGACTTTTGGGGATTTGCTGAGTTATCGAAAAATTCAAAAAATGTAGTAGAAAGTGTTATGGGGTTTGTATCAAATGCAGATGCCCTTATATTTGACCTTCGTAATAACGGGGGCGGCAGCGCTGAAATGGTGCAGTTTATTAGTAGTTATTTTTTAAAGCCAAACACCCATTTAAATAGCATTTATTCGCGAGTGACTGACTCTACCCGTGAATACCGTACTTTTGCTAATGTTAACGGTTCAATTCATCTGGACACTCCCATTTACATACTCACGAGTAATGACACGTTCTCCGCAGCAGAAGAGTTTGCTTATAACTTAAAACACCTTGAACGGGCTACCTTGGTTGGGGAAAGAACGAAAGGTGGCGCAAATCCTTGGCAGTTTTATGAACTAGGAAGTGGCTTTAGAGCTGGTATTCCTATAGCGAAGGCCATTAATCCAAAAACGAAAACAAACTGGGAAGCGATTGGCGTTAAACCTCATATTGAAATACCACAGACTAACGCCCTAGATGTGGCGTATAAAATGGCGCTTAATGAAGTTAAAAAGTCAGTAAGTGATGAACACCAAATCAAGGATATTAACGACAAGCTTGAGGAGTTATCAAATAGCTTACCACTCAAAGAAAAGTGAAAAAGCACCTTTTAGTAATAACGCCATGCTATACCCATTACGAATAGGATTTTATTACACTCAATGAAATCGTATTTATTTTGGTGTTTTAATAGCCTAAAAAACTCGTGTTTAGGCCAAAGGTACAACCATTGGTGTGTATCGATTTAGAGTGGGTGTCAGCTATCATCAATTATCAGTAACCCATTATGATATCTTAACGTTTTAGAGCAAACACTTGAGCTTTGGGGCTGGAGGTACACTAACCGAAGAGCAGCTCACGCGAAGTTACAAGCGCTTGAAGCGTTAATGTTAGAAATAATATCTACAAACAGAGATCAAACGGAGCTTAATTATAACCTTTTCTAGAGAATAGCACTTGATAGTTTTTTCTATAAAACCCTTTGTGAATGTTATATTTTCCGACATGTTCGCCTTTATTCAGCACGCTGGGAGAGAGAACTTTTATTCCCAGATAAATATGGAGTCAATCCTTGCAAGCGCAATATAAGTTTACAGTATTTGGTATATTAGCGGTATTGGTATGGAGTGCAGTACTGCATGTTATGCGTATCGTTAGTGAAGATTTTGGTGCAATTGGGGGGGCTACCTTAATCTATTCAGTGGCAGCGATATTTCTCGTGCTGTTTTTAGGCTTTCCAAAGATGAAAAGTTACCCAAAATCTTATGTGATTTTTGGCGGGGTGTTGTTTGTTGCATATGAACTTTGTTTGTCTTTATCTCTGGGCTTTGCAAACTCTAGAACACAGTCTGCCCAAGTCCTCATTGTAAACTATTTATGGCCACTATTTACCATCCTAGGCGCGATAATTAGCCGAAGTAACAGTGCGAACACTGTGCCTCTGTTTTGCGGTAGCATACTTGCTTTTACAGGTGTTTATATGGTGGTTTCGGGCGATACTAGTTTATCTATCGAGAGTTTAGTAAGCAGTATTGTAAGCAATCCCTTGGCTTTTGGCCTTGCTTTTGGGGGCGCAATTATTTGGGCTGTCTATTGTAATCTCACCAAAATGTTGTCAAATGGCCATAATGCAATTACTTTGTTCTTCATCTTTACAGCGATAACACTGTGGGTAAAATGGTGTTTAATTGAACAAGGCTTGCAATCTAACTTTTCGTTTTACAAAGTATGCTTGTTAGTCGTGGCTGGTGGTGGCATGGCTTTAGGCTACGCACTGTGGAACAAGGCTATAATTGGTGGCAATATGATCTTACTTGCTGTCATTTCTTATTTTACTCCAGTATTTTCCGGTATATTCGCCTCGTGGATATTAGACATTTCGCTGACAACAGGATTTTGGGTTGGGGTTATCGCAGTTACACTCGGTTCATTACTCTGTTGGCAGTCAACACGTACAAGCGTAAACAATAACAATGTAGCAGTGAGCGATGCTTGAGCAGTAGCCTTTTTATGAACTCGTTGACAAAACAACCATTGCGTCCGTTCACTTCAAGTTCTTACCCATTACGGAAAAACACTTGATACTATGGCTCCTATATAGGGTTAGCACGCAGTTAACCCTACACTTACCGAAAGCCCTAATGGAAAAGTTTAACGCTTTTGCTGTAATAATCTTTGTGCTTCTTTGGACACTAATTTTTTTTACCGCAAAAAATAAGGAAATGAGTATAAGTATGGAAGCAAAGATTGTTGATGGTTTATTTGTCCTAAAGGTTTTTGTATTCACTTTAGCTATGAGCATATTCTTTAGTGCACAAGCACAAGCACAAGCTACCAAGCCGCATTCAGTAGTTGATGGTAATGAAATCTCAGACGTGAAGAGGGGGAGAACAAATGAAGACTTCGAAGGCCTGAGAACCTATGTTGATGACTGGGTTGATAAAGCCATGGTGCAACACAACCTGCCAGGAGTTGCGGTTTCGATTGTCAAAGATGGGGAAGTTATCTTGCTCAAGGGTTACGGGTTTGCCAATGTAGCAAGCCAAACCAAGGTTGATCCCAATACAACTTTGTTTCGCATTGGCTCTATTACCAAAACAATGACGGCTCTTGCGGTAATGCAGCTGGTGGAACAGGGAAAGCTATCTCTAGATACTGATATCAATGAATACCTAAGCGAATTTAAAATACCAGATACTTTTGCGCCTATTACAATACGTGCCTTATTAAGTCATCGGGCGGGTTTTGAAGAAGCGGATGCTGGTCACTTATTCGTGGAAAACCCGTCACAAATTATTAGTACAGAGCAGTACCTCGCAACATATATGCCCAAAAGAGTTTGGCCGCCAGGTGTCAATGTTTCCTATTCTAATTATGGCTTTGCTTTACTAGGCTATCTGGTCGAGTTGCAGTCGGGTATGGATTTGGCGACTTACATGGAGCAACATATTTTTTCTAAGTTGGGTATGGAAAATACAACATTACGAGAACCTGTAAACGCAAGAGCTGCCTTTACAGCAATGAAGTCCGACCTACAGCAGCAGCTTGCAGCAGGGTATTTTAAAGATAGAAAAGGGAATAATACTGCCAAATCTTTTGAGTTTATTGGGCATGCAGGTGGTGCTGGGGCTGTCTCTACAACCGCCAATGATATGGCACGTTATATGTCAGTGCTAATGAATGATAACAACCTTTTAGTTCAGCCAGTTACCCAAAAAGCAATGTCATATCGATTATACGATGATAGACCACTGGCAACAGGGATTGCCCATGGTATGTTTGATGGCAAGCTTAGAGGTTACAAGGTGCGCTATCATTCGGGGGCGACCCATACGTTTGCTGCCAATATGGTAATGTTCCCTGAAATTCAGTTAGGCATTTTCATTTCAACTAATGTATCGGGAAGTGGGGGACACGTTGTTGAGACCTTACCTACAGCTATACTCAATAAATACTATCGAAATAAGCCGACAAACCAGACTAAAGTGTCGCGTTCAAGTCCCCCTCTGCAAACAAATATATATGCACAGGTTTTAAAACAGCAAGTTAACCAACCTAACCTTGAAGATTATACGGGAACATTTTTGAGTACTCGTCGTTCATATACACAGTTAGAGAAGCTAGCTGCGTTGGATGCATCGGTAAGCGTTACTATTGAAGAGCAACAAAGGTTAGTCATGATAGTGGCTGGAGGTAAAATAAAACTAAAGCATCTTGAAGGAGACACCTTCCAAGCTGAATCTCAAAATACACCTACTTTTTACTTCTATCGCGATGATACAGGAAATATAGCGCGTTTTTCAGCGAGTATGTGGTCTGGTGATTATGAGCGGGTGGGCTTTTTGGAAAGTCCACTTTACTTCAATTTAGTGTTGGCAATTGCTTCTTTGTTATCGTTATTGACCTTGTTACTGTGTATTGTTCGAGTTCGTCAAGGCAAAAGGCTAGTGACATTCGAAAAGTTGGCATGCTGTAGCTCAACAATGATAATTGTGGCTACGGTGGGCTTTACATTAATGAATGTAGGCATTGTCTATGATGAATACAAATTTCACATAAATTTTCCGACCATTGAGGTAAAAATTCTGCTGTCTTTAGTGTTAGCAATTGTTTTAACGACCTTTATGAAAGTAATAAAGCTTCCATTGATGGTCAGTATGAATAATTTACACTGGCTTTTTAAAATACATTATGTGATGTGTGCACTCAGTTATCTAAGCGTTATTCACGCGTTTTGGGTTTGGAACGCGGTAGGGTTTAATTACTTTAGCTAAATTTTAGCGTCGTGTTTTGCCACTCTGGGTTAGGACTACCCTAAGGAAGCTGTAATCATTACTTATGAATAAATGACCTGTTCTTTAAGGATAGTGAGTTATTGCATTACTGGGACAAATCTCAGGTTAAATATAACAAGGAATTGGACTTGATAGAGAAAAAGCGGAATATAGTGATCGTTGGTGCAAGCCGAGGGATTGGATTAGCCGTTGCCGAATTTTACGCAGCAAAAGGAGAGTGTATAATCTCGGTATCACGGACACGTTCAAGTGTGGGTCAGTGGATTGAGGCAGATATCTCAACACTTGGGGGTATTAGAAAAGTAATAGATGAGATATCAGATCAGGCAATTGATGCGCTTTTATATATGGGAGGGATCTGGGAATCTTCTGCATTTACAGAAGAGTATGATTTTGAGAAAACCTCATTTACGGAAACTCAAAGTATAATAAATGTAAATCAGCTTGCTCCGATCGAGCTGGTAAAAGGGTTACTAGCAAACCTACGTAGAGCCAAAAATCCGCGAGCAATTTTTATGGGAGCAACTTCTGGCCTAGAACCATGACTTAATCTGTAGTTTGGAGCTGGAACGCTCTCGTCAGTGCCTGTAAATCACATTTTCATTTTATTGGCATAATAGCAAGAGATAGTTATGTCAAAATTACCTAAAAAATCAGCCGCTAACTTGGGTTATAAAATGCGATATAGGTTACCTTTACAGCAATAAGGATATGAATATTATGTATAAAGTTGGTATTGTTTTGTTTGATGACTTCACCGATGTAGACTTCTTTCTGATGTACGACTTACTTGGTCGCACAGTGGATAGCTGGACGGTGAGTATACTGGGAACTAAGTCTGAACATCATTCTCACCTAGGTATAAAAGTCAAAACTGATGGACATATTTCAGAGGTGATAAATCAAGATGTGGTGCTTATCACTAGTGGTAAACGCGGTATTCCAGCAGTTTTGCAAGATACAGAGTTTATGTCAGCGTTGGATCTTAACCCAAACACACAGTTAATTGGCTCAATTTGTGCCGGTTCATTTGTTCTTCATGAACTTGGTTTGCTAAAAGGTAAGCCATTAACAACCAATCCTGATGCAAAAGCTGCGCTTGAAAGCATTGGAGCAGACGTTCTAGACCAACCTCTTGTAGTGCAAGGGAATATAGCAACTGCTGGTGGTTGTCTTTCACTGATGTATTTAATCGGTTGGCTGGCTGAGCGATTATTTGACTCAAACAAACGAAAAGCCATACAAAATCAATTAATACCCGCAGGGCAGTCTGAGCTGTTTGAAACGCTCATTTCTAAAACCATTAA
Source organism: Pseudoalteromonas sp. J010 (assembly GCF_003934235.1). Taxonomy (NCBI): domain Bacteria; kingdom Pseudomonadati; phylum Pseudomonadota; class Gammaproteobacteria; order Alteromonadales; family Pseudoalteromonadaceae; genus Pseudoalteromonas; species Pseudoalteromonas sp. J010. The sequence continues at coordinate 164,994 of NZ_RDBW01000019.1, forward strand.
ACAGGCAGAGCTGTAAAGCTCACTTGGTAAATATAAGAGTGAATAAATAGCGACGGAGAGTAATACCAATTTGACTTAACGCTTGCTCAATTTTAAGGAGTAAATCTGACGCTAACAGTGTTAAAAATTTCTTATTTAGAACAACTAAATAGCAAAACTTTTGCCTTGCCTACACGAATGTAGGTACTTTGGCGATAGCAGGACGCGGTAGCGGGGTTATCGACAAGATTTTCTCGCCTCAAAATAGGCTACTTAATTAAGAAAGCTGGTATAACAAGTTAGTTAGCGCAACCACTGTAATTTTAGTGCTCTTATCTGACTCGGCAAAGCGTTGTTATGTGCCCACTTTTTCCCCTCTCTATCAAAGTGAAGCAATGTCATTTGGCTGTTTTTATTTTGTATTTTTGATCTTTTCTAAAATTTTTACCGGCAACATAGCTATAAATAATATGCTATTTATGACAGTTGCTTTACTTATTTTTTGGTAACAGACAGGCTGAATAGAATCAATTATTTTAGGGTTTAGTTGTTTTACTTTTTCAACTCTCTGAAAAGTATAGATAACTTTTTATTTGTTGATGATTAATTACGATGCCTATATTGAAAATCACAATTTGTTTTTGATGTGTAACAGCGTTTGCAATACGTACCTTTTGTGATAATAATAAGTTAAGAAAGTGATTTATTTGCTTCTTTGTAGGTGCTGCGGTGTTAAATGTAGCGCATGTGATAATAAACAATAATAATAAGACGCTATGAAAGAAAAAGTGCTATTTTTTATATGTGGTCTGGTGGTGGGTTATGTCGCACTATCCATATCAGGAACTCAATTTGGCCATAACCCCGCTGAAACCGCTACTCATTCTGAAATGAATAACGACAGTACTAATAGTCAGTTAGACCAGTTGTTAAATGAAAATGCAAATTTAAAAGCCCAAATTAATACGCTAAAAAGTCAGGTTCATACTTTGTTAAAAAGTGATGGTCTGGATGTTGGTACTTCTTCAAGTACTGCAACTGTGCAACATATCAATGATAAAGAAGAAGCTAGTGCGGCTAATCCATTCGACAATTCACAACAGCAAAATCAAACAAATCAAAAAGATATTTTTAATGCAATAGCGAACCATAGTGTATTACCAGTGTCTCGCAACCTCTCACATCAACTAGCGCTTGATGAGTCGGTAAGCACTCAGCTTGAGCAACTGTTGCAAGAAAAAGCGCAAAAAGATTACCTTGCATGGCAAGGAGCAAGCGAGGGTGAACAGCTACCCAAAGCGCAAGTTAATGCGCAGTTAACTGAAAATGCTCACGAATATACTGAAGCACTTCAAGAGCTACTTTCTGAAGAACAGCTAAATAAATATATCGAGTTTGAGCGCCAACAAGCAAAGATTGCTATGGAACAAAGGCAACGTGCGCTCCAGCAAACTTTGGGCAGTGTAGAGCTTGATGACTTTCAGAAACAAGAGGTTACTAGGTTGTCAAAAGAGCTTTATTCATTAGGTGAAATTGGAGTTGGTAATGTTGGTAGTCCATATGGTACGAACTACATTTCAATTAACTATGAAAAACTAAACGAATTAAAAGATCTGTTTACCGAAGAACAACGTGCAAAACTGGGTATGTAATGCAATATGCTTGATAAATTATATGTTCGATTAGGTTAAAGCTATTTTAAATTTATACCTCTCTACCCTATTTTAGGCTGGTTGATTTTATCTTTTTAAATTTGATCAACTTAAAACATTAAGTCAGAAATTATATCTGATTATATAAAATAAAAACAATTAAGGAAAAATATGAAATCAATATACACAATCGCAGCCGCTGCGATGACTATAATCGCAGGTTCTGCTGAAGCTTACCGCGATGAGTGCCCAGTAGGTGGTTACTGGGAAGAGGTAGTAAGAAATGTTCGTGTATGTGACACAAGGCAAGAAACCTATACTGTGACACATAAAACATGTAACTATAATGGGGTTCTGCATCTTGGTCACTTGTGGGAGCAACCTAATACCTATTTGTCACCAACAAAATTTGTCTGGGACACACAGCATGCAATATCAACTTGTCCTGCTACTAACTATAGGACTGAGTCAGTGAGCTATTGGTATAACAATTCATGGGGTGGTCAGTCTATGGGGCAGGCAAATTATACCGGTTGGTTGCACTTATTGTCAGAAAGTTCATACACAACAGAACATACACGTACGGTTGAAACAAACTGTCGTACCGAGCAGCGCACAACTCGCGTATTCCGTTGTGGCTTTGAGCCGTAGTTGCATGATCTAATTCGGTAGATAGTGGGTAGAGGCTTTAAATTAAACCCCTACCCACATTTGTTTGATGAACAAAAATCTCAGGTGAAATTACAAACTGTAATGAAAGCCAATGGCAATACCATCGTCTTCGGTTTGTGACATTTGCGCTTCTTGCGCTGCATTTGTGCTTGAGAAGTCACTAAAATCTTTACGTGCTTCTATGTATAAAATGGTGTCCTCACTCATTAGGTAGTGCATACCAAGTACCGCAAATTGACGCTTAAACACATCGTTTGGATCAGCATTAAAATTAGGTTGAATGACGTAGTCATCACCGGCATCAAACACGTTGTATGCAATAAAAGCACGGATGTCATTGTCAAAACGATAACTAATTAACGACTCCACTCCAACCGCATCTTTGATTAAACGTCCTAAATTGTCGGTATCGTGATTTTCATTCTTGTTGATATTTGCCGCACCGTACCAGCCGGGTTGAGAAAAGTTACCGTAGGTGATCCCAACGCCATAAATTAAATCTTCAACCGATTGGTTTCTGCCACCGGCATAGACAATATCAAATTCGCCTCGGTTAATACCCGCTGTGAGCATTAAATTCTCAGTTGCCGAGTAAGTGAGAGCTGCTCCATAGGTCGAGTTAAACTCTACCTTTTGTGCTGCATTATTACCCTGGTTAAACAAAGCTTCACATTCGTTAAGTGAAATATCCACGACATCACAGGTATAAAAGTCATCAGACTTTAATTGCGCTTGAACAGCGAAACTGAATTTACCATAGCTGTTACGGTATTGTAGTATTTTATCACCACGGCCAGTACCATTTATAGCACCATCATCTTTATTGTATGTATAAACACCAGCTGCATTGCCATCCCACACTAAGCTATAGTTTGTGCTATAGACTACGTCGTACCAAGCACCCCATTGTTTACCCAAGGTGATTTGACCATAATCTTCATGCTTAACGCCTACGTAGCCTAATCTATTGTATAAGAACTCGTCTTGTATGGATTCAAAACGGTTGTTATAAACAATATCACTACTTCCTACAGGATTAACTCCCCATTCCAGAAGCGCAAAAGCTTGCCAGTTATTTTTTAACTGGCGTTTGAAATCAAAGTTAATGCGTGATGCACCATTTACCAGTTCACTTTCGCCTTGTGTATGAATAATCCTAGCATCGATAAAGCCACCGACAGTGACGCTGTTTTGCTCATCTTTATATAGCTCGATAGCAGATACGGTTGGAATTGTAGTCAAGCTCGCGATAAGCATCGCCGCACGTGTTCTTTTCATAGATTACCTTGTTAAATTTTGTAACTGGATAGGTGCAAATAGGCTAAAACGCGTAGCTTATCAAAGGCAAAATATAGTGAAAAGTAGAAAAATATAATTAAAATAATTTGGTTTGAGGAAAAATTATTCCTTTTTGCTTTATTGTTCCCAATTATCAATTAGTTAATGCAAGATGTCTGGGCTGGTCGGATATGTGACTATTCTATACTTTTACTTTAAGTTTGATCCTAAATGATGAAAGAAAGTTGTTACTCACACATTTTTGCTGTCACCTGAAACAGCAAAAGTAGATATGTGTTGCGAAATTGGAATACCTTTGATGGGGAGTTCCATGAACCAATGACCTAGGTCATGCTCAGACTAATTAGCTAACTTTTTGAGTTTATTTGTAATTAAGTCTACAAGCTCTGGTGACATATGTTTATTTGCTGCAAGATAGAAGTCGCTACTGAGTTCATCTAATTCCAACAAGAATTGAAAATCACTGCTTTTGCACCCTATTTGTGAGCACATATAATCTAAATGAATGGGTGAGGCTGCAATGATATCCACTCGACCTCTCAGTAACATTTTAACCGTTGTGATTGTATCTGGTAGAAGTATCGCTTTACTGAGAACGTCTTTCTTCGATAAATAGTGAAATACCACATCATCACGCTTTACGCCTGTTTTATAATTAATGAGCCCTTCTAGGTCATTTAGCTTTATGTTGTCTCTTTTTTTCAGAGCAATGAGATAAGTCTTAGTACTAACTAGTACACCAAGCCAATGAAATAACTCCTCTCTTGCTGGGGTACGCACCATAGAAAAAATGAGAGTTCCAGGCTCGGTCAAGGCTGTTTTGTATGCCCTAGCCCAAGGCATTGCTCGTATATGAGAGTCGCTTCCCAACTCGCGTAGAAGCTTTCTGACTTTTTCTGCCACTAACCCTTGCACTTCTCCCTCTTTTACAATCTGATATGGGGGCAGCGGCTCTGTAACAACTTGAATTTGGTCGACACGATTAACAGCAGTTGCATTGCAAGAAAAAGTTGACCCGAACCAAAGAGAAAATATCGTGAAGATGTAGTACTGTGCTCGTCTTTTATTCATTTGCTCAACTTAATTCAATTTATACCAACATGTTAGGGGGAGAGGTCTTTAACGGTGCTCTCTCGAGAACATTTAGGCCCCAGCACTTAAATTCCTATTGCCGAAAAACAGTACGTAGAGAGTCTGTCTAATGTTTTAAGCCTTGGAGAGCATAAATTAGCGCGTTTGAATATTTCACTTGAGACTTGCGTGTCAGCACAAAAAATATTCGTACCCATGAGGCTAAGTTGCCAGCGATATTGTGACGCTAAAACCAAGCCGCCATCTTTCAGTTATGTTATAAAAGGCTTATCGACTTCCTACTTAAAACATTATTTGTGAAGCAATTATTTCTTATTGCTAGGCTTTGTCTTTTCAACGACTACGATCGAGGTGTAAACACTAAATCAAATATATACCATAGGGGCTCTTATGCCCAGTTGAAGCTATTGGTAAAATTCAGTTTAGGGTTTAATCCTACTTTGTCTTAAATAGTTGAACTATTTGAGGGAGTATTGAGGCGTTTGTAACGTTAAAGGTTTCTTATTTACTACAACTAAATAGCAACACTTTTGCTTTGCTTTGCTTATGTCGACTGGCATTCTTGCCTCATCGTGGAACAGCTAATTAAGTAAATTGAAATAACCACCAAAAGCTGAACTGGCCAGCGATTGGTGGTAATGCCTGTTTGCTTCAATACTTGTGTAAACCTCAGGTCACTTACTTTTTGTATTTTTCAAACCAAGCCAAAGTGTGTTCAATCTTACTGATCATCCGAGAAGGACGACCGGCTATCCCGTGCGGTGCCCCAGGAATTTTCACCATGACAGAGTCGACTTTACGGAGTTTAAGTGCTTGATAGAATTGCTCAGTTTCAGCCATTGGTGTACGTAAATCTTCTTCACCTGTCATTAGCATAGTAGGGGTGGTTACATTGCCAACGAGCGAAAGAGGTGAGCGTTGCCAATAATGGTCTACATGCTCCCAAGGCATACCCGGAAATTGCGTGGGGATCTGGCCCAGGCCACTGTCAGCACTAAGCACTTTACTGAGCCAGTTGATCACAGGTTTGACCACAACTGCTGCGTTAAAGCGATTCGTCAGACCTATCGCGTACGCTGTTGCGATACCGCCAGCAGAGCCACCAGCAATAAACAGGTTGTCTTTGTCAATAAATCCTTTTGCAATCATGGCATCAACGCCAGAGTTATGATCGGCAAAATCTTCTTTTGAGCTGTATTTGTATTTTAGCAGCATAGCAAAACGCTCGCCGTAAGAGCTACTGCCTCTGTGGTTGTCGTAAAATACGACATACCCTTGCGCAGCGTAACGCTGTAATTCTGCGGAAAAATGAGGGCCATAAGCTAAATGCGGACCACCGTGGATCTCTAGCAGCAAAGGATATTGTTTTTGCGGGTCAAAGTTGGGAGGCGTGATATACCAGCCTTGAATTTGTTCTCCATCGAATGATGATTTATAAGTGATTTCATGCACTTTACCAAGGGTTGTGTGTGCCAGCAGATCCTCATTTAAATTTGTTAACCGTGTTACTTTACCCTTTCTTGTGGTGACGGCAACATCCGCAGGGCGCTCACTGGAACCTTGCGTAAATGCAATATTACCATTGAAATTCGCACTAAACTCACCACTCAAATACGGGCGACCCAGCGTTGTACCAGACACTGTATCTGTGATGTCGCTAATTTTACCTTTTGTGTTGATGCTCGCGAGCTTTCGCTTGCCATGGTCATCATAACTAAAAACAAGCCTGTCTCTGCTGATCCATGTTGGAGCTTGTATTGAGCGGTCAAAGTCCTTCGCAATCATATTGGAAGTTTTATCCTGCCAATTCATGATGTTAAGCTTACTATTACGGTAAGGGTTTAACTCGTTTGATGTACTGAGATAAGCCAGCTGTTTACCATTTTTGGAAAAGCTAGGGGCATATTCACGACCAGGAGCCGAGGTAAGCTGCGTGATATTTCGCTTAAAATCAACTTCGAATAAGTCACCTTCTAGACGCTTATATTCCCAGTCAGCGATGCGTTTTGCCGAAAACACAATTGCTTTAGAGTCTGCTCGCCAAGCCAGCTTTCCACCGTGATGATAGCTTCCTGAGGTTAGTTGACGCGGTGTACCGCCTTCGCTTGGAAGTACAAAAATATGGCGATACCCAGGTTTTATTAAACCTTTACCGTCAGCTTGATAATAAGCTTTATCAATGACAATAGCTGGATCTGACCACTTTGCACCTTTTGGCTTTTCTGGCATTTTAGCAATGACAGCAGGTTTTTCTGCAACTTTTTGGCTAAAAGCTAGCCACTTTCCGTCAGGTGACCAAGTTAACCCACTTATTCCCGATTGCAGTTGCGTTAGCAGTGCTGTGCGGTTTTGTGCAACGTAATGGACATGGATTTGAGTGCTGCCAGATAGGTTGCTGACAAACGCTAATTTAGTACCGTCAGGCGACCAGCTAGGCTGGCTATAATTATGTTCATCGGAAAATAGCGGTGACTGAGCGCCTGATTTGGTGTCCACTAGCCATAAGTTTTGGCGCTTAGCGTCTTTCATCACGTCGTTGCTGTTACGTACGTATACCACTTTTGTTCCGTCAGGTGATATTTGTGGGTCGCTGGCATATTCCAGTTCAAAAATGTCTTTAGCCTGTAATCCTACTTCAGTCTGCGCGACTGTTGGTAATGCAGCGCTAGCCAGTAAAGTGCAAATAAGCGTCTGTTTTAATCCAAAAGGCATATCGCCACCTGTAATTTAGTTTTTATAAAGAATATATAGTTATGCAGCTAAAACCTTATGTCACTCAATACTCGATAGAATGAAATAAAAACTCGACGTGTTAACGGTTATAGCAATGGTAGTGACTAAATCTTGAGGAGTAATTTAAGCGAGCTGCTGCGCTATCAATTCATGTGGCTGTGAGAGACTAGGCTCTGTATAACAATTAAGCTGCTGTAAAAACGAACTTACGAGGTAAACAGACTGAAGAAGAAATAAACAAATTTATTGTTCTAAACATGACTGTCCAACCGTTCGTTTTACTATGATCTCTGTGTTAGTCTGCTATTGGCATAATGATGACGTAAAGCTGTCGCATAAATGACATCACTAACACAAGGATTTCTCCCGATAATAGTTAATATCGCTTTGTACCGGAGAAAGTAATTATGGATATGAAATTAGATAATGCAAAAGTAAAACAACTGAGAGAGTCTAAAGCTTGGAGCCAAGCACATTTAGCTGCCGTGAGTGGAATTAGCTTAAGAACAATCCAGCGCATAGAAAAGACAGGCAGTGCTTCTCCTGAGTCGGTTAAATCTCTATGTGCGACCTTTGGTATCCAAATTAAAGAAATAGCCATTGCTGACAACCATCAAGTTGAGCGTCCAAGCTGTCATGTAAAAACTGGTAATGAGAAGCAACCTAATAAGGTAACTACCAAAGTGATGAATAAAAAAGCCATGATGGCTTCATTTGTGCTCGCATTTGCGATCGCGTTTTTACTGACTGCTTAGCGTTTACCAGCCAAAGTGGCGGTAAGGGTGAGCTAACAATCTTTGCGTCATTGTGGTGTAGCGCTATTGTAAGTATGTTGGTTCACACGGAGAATGAGCACAGATAGTTGTTCTGTAATTATAAGTTGCGCCACAATCATTCCTTGACGGCGGCACATAAGCTTGAATTTATCTTATCGTTGGCGCGATGAGTAGCGTTACATCTTAAGCTGACTTTTTCGCTAGCAATTCCTGGCGTACGAGTTCAGCCCCAGCGCTCAATGCTGCTAGCTTACCTCTTGCGACTTCCCGAGATAGCGGTGCCATGCCGCAGTTTGTACAAGGGTATAGTTTGTCAGCATCAACAAACTCAAGTGCTTTTCTCAGTGTGGCGGCAACTTCTTCTGGCGTTTCAATGGTGTTGGTTGCAACATCAATGGCACCAACCATTACTTTCTTCCCACGGATCAAGGCTAACAAATCGATGGGGACATGAGAGTTATGGCACTCCAATGAAATGATGTCGATATCAGATTTCTGTAGTTTTGGAAATGCTTCTTCGTACTGGCGCCATTCTGAGCCTAACGTCTTTTTCCAATCCGTATTGGCTTTGATCCCATAGCCATAGCAAATATGAACGGCAGTCTCACACTGCAATCCCTCTATTGCTCGCTCTAACGCTGCAATTCCCCAGTCGTTAACCTCGTCAAAAAACACATTGAATGCAGGCTCATCGAATTGAATAATATCAACCCCTGCGGCTTCAAGCTCTTTGGCTTCTTGGTTTAAAATTTTGGCAAATTCCCATGCAAGCTTTTCACGACTTTGATAATGCGCATCGTACAAAGTATCTACCATTGTCATAGGCCCAGGTAATGCCCATTTTATAGGCTTATCGGTTTGACTACGTAACAGCTTTGCGTCTTCGACAAAAACTGGCTTTTGACGGGTTACGGGTCCTACCACCGTTGGGACACTAGCATCGTAGCGGTCACGAATCTTTACGGTTTGACGATGCTCAAAATCTACACCACTTAGATGCTCTATAAAGGTGGTCACAAAATGTTGGCGGGTTTGCTCGCCATCACTCACAATATCAATACCTGCAAGCTGCTGTTCTTGCAAAGCAATACGTAACGCATCGTGCTTGCCGTCAATCAGTTCGTCACCGGCTAATTTCCAAGGCGACCATAGTGTCTCTGGTTGAGCAAGCCAAGCAGGCTTAGGTAGGCTCCCCGCTGTGGAGGTCGGTAGTAATGTTTTCATAGTCAATTTTTCCATTTTCTCGATGAGAATACCAATTATCTTAATTAAGTGACTTAGTTCGCTGTTATAAATAGGAATTTTCAAACGTAGTTAGCGTCAAATTTATTCAGTATTAAGACAACGGGTATTACACAGCGTAATTTGCTGACCACTGCTCCAGTAAGCTTTGGTAAGGTTTGATAAAATATTCCTGCGCAAAGCGACCCTGCTCAATTGCCAGTCGGCTGCGCTCTTCACGGTCATAGACAACTTGGGTAATAGAGTGATCTTGATTTTTTAGGTTTGGTTTATAGTGCTTCCCAGCCACCGCGTTGGCGTTATAAATCTCAGGTCGATAGATTTTCTGGAACGTTTCCATGGTACTGATGGTACTGATCAGCTCAAGGTTTGTGTAATCATTTAGTAAATCGCCAAAGAAGTAAAAAGCAAATGGGGCAACACTATTTGGTGGCATGAAGTAGCGTACTTGTAGACCCATCTTTTTAAAGTATTGCTCTGTTAAGGAAGATTCATTTGGGTGATATTCATACCCGAGCACTGGATGCTGATTTTCTGTACGGTGGTATGTTTTGTTATCAGACACACTCAAGCAAATTACAGGTGGCTTATTAAAATGTGTTTTGTAGCTGTCAGAGTCGACAAAGTATTTAAAGAGCTTGCCATGAAGATCGCCGAAATTATCAGGTATGCTGAACTGAGGGCGACCTTTGTTGTGGTCAAGTAGTAACACACTGAAGTCATAATCACGCACATAAGAAGAAAAGTTATTGCCAACAATGCCTTCAACTCGTTGGTTCGTTTTGTGGTCAATAATATAAGTCTTAAGCACCTCAATCGACGGGAAGGTTTCACCACTGCCCGCAACGTCAATATCCACAGACACAATCTCTAGCTCCACAGAGTAACGGTCGCCAGTTGGATTATCCCACTGTGCAAGTGCGTTAAAGCGGCTATCAATCATTTTTAACGCGTTACGTAAATTTTGCTTACGGCTCTCACCTCTTGCTAAGTTGGCAAAATTAGTCGTGAGTCGTGTGCTGTTAGACGGGTGATAGTTCTCATCTAGGCAGATTTTTTTGATGGTAAAAGTAAACTCGTTATTCATAATCGCTATCCATTGTTTATACCGGCTTGCTCGACGAATAACCTTGACAGCACCTGATTAAGATACAGAGCGTTGCACGAGGTACTGAGACGGTGCCGAGCGTTGAGTGATGTAAAATTTATACGTGGATCAGAGCATGAAGAAAAACGGTTTTATTTCACATAAAACATGAGTCTGATTCATAAGCATGCCCAATTGATGCAATTTTTCCCAAGCGTTACTCATAAATTTGAGCGATTTCACATAAAACCTAATGGGAAGTCTAGGTGTTTAGGTGTCTAAGTGTCTGAGTTGCAATTAACTCATGTAAAACATGAGTAATCTTCAATACTTATCTTCAGTAAAATCACCAATAACAGTGCATCATATTGATATACTCGCCGCACTTAGGGAACAAACCTGAGTGTTACGGTTTAACTAAAAGAGATAAATGGAATGAGTGAGTTACTGTTATTGTTTGTATTTTGCGCTCTGTTAGGAAGTGGAGTGGGATTTTTAGCTGGATTGTTGGGGATTGGTGGCGGATTAGTCATCGTCCCAATATTAAGTGGTATTTTATTGTATTTTGAAGTGCTACCCGCAGAGCAAGTGGTTGTAGCTGCCGTTGCTACTTCGCTGGCTTCTATTCTTTTTACATCGACCTCATCTGCAATTGCGCATCATAAAAATGGTAATGTGCCATGGGGAGTTGCGCCTTGGATAATGGCTGGTGTTGCATTAGGTGCACTGATCAGCGGGTTTTTGGCCGCATTACTACCAGAAAGCGCAGTACGGGCTGTATTTGCGCTGAGCGTGGCACTTATTGCGTTCAAGATGCTGCAAAGTAGTAAAAGCACAAAAGTGCCTGATAGACAGCTTCCAAACAAAGCAATCCTCACCTTACTTACAAGTATCACAGGTGGCTTATCGGCCATGATAGGAATTGGTGGGGGAGCACTGTTGGTACCATTACTCACATATTTTTCTCTTGATATGAAAAAAGCCATTGGCTGCGCCTCGGCGTGTGGCATTGTTATCGCGCTTTTTGGATCTATTGGCTACATTAGTGCGGGAAGTGCCAACTTCACTTTAGCGGATGGCTTTGCTGGGTTTGTGTATTTACCCGCATTGGCAGGCATTGTATGCACCTCTTGGTTTACTGCACCGCTTGGCGCAAAAGCGACTCATCACCTTCCTGTTACGACCATTAAAAAAGTGTTTGCAGTTTTGCTATTGGTCATGGCTTTTAATATGGCACTCAATTATTAGAGCCCGTTGATCTTTTAAGTTTGTTTTTTGCAGCAATTTAATTGGTATTTATACAAGGTGGAGCCTGCGTAGCATAGATGCTCTATATGAGTCAGGCGATAAAGGCGTTGTGCACCTATAAAATCACCAAACCCCACATCCTGTGGGGCGACACAGTATAAGTGCCAATCAAGCACTTTTTACCGAAGGGGGCCCCACTTCAAAATAGATCACTACATTTTACTGACGTGTTCTATTTTTTAAATGGATCAACTGCTGCTTCAAAATGCTTATTGAGTTTGCCATTGCGGCTACTATTAACAAAATTACCCGAAGGAGCTTGATGTATTAACGTAAAGGCGCTCACGGGTGTTTCAAACTTAAAGTTCGCTAAGTTAACCCAAGCAATATGTGGTGTTCGAGCATTACAAAAGTAATATACCTGGCTTCTATGCGCAGCAATGCTTGTCCATAATGTGTTGGATATATTTGGGCTAGCACTACTTATAAAGTTATAGCCATAGGGGACTGAAGCATTCGCGGCAACCGTTCTTGCTTGCGCGACGGCATCATGCTCATCTTTTGGTGTATCTAAATGGTTGAGATAAAAAGTGGCGCGCTCGAACCGGTCGGTTGAATAAGGGCCGCCGGGGATGGTATGACTTGGGTAGTTGTTCTTTTCACTCCATTGCCATAGCCAATAATCATTAATTTTTAGCTGGGCTGTGTAACTAGGTTCATTAGTGGCAACGCGATATGCAGCGCTATGATAAATGTTAAATAGGCCGTCATTGACTTCAATAATTGCTGAGTCACCGCTGATATCTGAAATTATCAAATGTAATGCGGCTGTTTTTCCTTCGCTATTAGGCACCTCCGCTCCTACAATTTGAATATCTTGCTTGTTAAACGTATCCACAACTTCTTTAACCAGCACAAACTTGTCCAATACGTATTGGAGCCAACGTAACACGCTTAGTTGTTTCTTTTTGCAATCAAGCTTACCGTATGAGGCTCCAGAGTCATACAACACATTTGCGACTAACCCCACCGAGTTCATACCATCTGACGCTGCCCATCCACTGCAATCATCTCCAACCATGGCAACAACACTATCATAAGAAGATGTCCAAGTTAGTGGATTATGATGAGCTTCTATTTTTGCACTAAGTGCTGATATTGGCTCTAGGCCTGACTTTTTGAGCCCTTTTTCAAATACAAATAGACTGGTCGGCAATGTAAACATCCAATCCATGTTTCGAGCAGTAGCTAAGTTGGCACCATCCCAGTTATTAAATACTCGAGTACACATAATGACCTCACAATAATGATAAACAATTTCCGTCCTCATATTAGTACCACCTGAGGGTTTCGCATATTACACAGTGTTACAACGCATTACGGCTACCTTTGGGAGTGAAAAAAGTCGTTTGATTAATCAGGCAGTTTGCTTTTGGCTATTGCTCAACGTGGTGTGCACAGGCTACGTTAACGACTAAAATACAAAAAACACGGCACCTTTTTGTGGCTTCTACCGCATCATATAAGTTGCCACTATATTAATAACAATTAGACTTAATAACGGCTCAATTTGAAGGCGTAAATCTGACGCTAACGGCGCTAAAAATTTCTTATTTAGAACAACTAAATAGCAAATTTTTGCCTTGCCTACATGGATCTGGGTACCTTAGTGATAACAGGACGCGGTAGCGGAGTTATCGACAAGATTTTCTCGCCTCAAAATAGACCACTTAATTAAGATAATTGGTACAAAACACCGTATTCGAGATCTTGTCATGATAATTACATTAACGGCTGCTGCCTTAAGTTGTACTCTTTCTGGATGTGCTGAGCCCCCTTTGATGACCGAAGAGCTTCAGTCAATAGCCACTCAACATGCTGAGCAGGTGTTTAGTAATGCCGCTATTTATACCGTCACTAAATCTCATCCGTGGGCACAAGCGATGGCTATAAAAAATGGGAAAATCATGTACGTAGGCAGTATGGATGGCATACAGCCTTATATCGGAGACAACACCCGTGTACACGACCTAAAAGGAAAAATGATCTTGCCAGGTCTGCATGATGTTCATATTCACCCTCTAGAATCAGCCTCGGACGCGACACATTTTACGGTGTCGCAATATGACACAGTTGCAGGTTATCAGGATGCGCTTGTGCGAGCCGCTACTGAGCACCCTAATGCTAAATGGCTGATAGGGTATGGCCATAATATTGATACGTTACTGGAGTTGGCTATCCCGCCAAAAATGTTGATAGATGAAGTAATTGCAAATCGACCTGTGGTTATCATGGAGCAGACCTCTCACTCTATGTGGGTAAACACCAAGGCACTTGAGCTTGCCAATATCCATGCGCAAAGTCGCGACCCAGTTGGCGGGGTAATTGGACGCGATGAGCTAGGAGACACCGATGGTATCTTGTATGACAACGCAGGCAATATCGTGATGGATCTTGCGATGCAAGCACAGGGGGATGAAAAGCTCAAAAACTATGATGGTTTTGTCGAATATACGCAACCTACATTACTAAAACACGGTATTACCTCTATCAGCGATGCTCGTGTGTATTGGCAACGTGGTCAGCTTGATACGTGGCAGCAGTTACAAGCTGATGGCGCGTTACAGGTACGAGTCAGTCTAGGGCTTTGGGCTTATCCACAGGCGAATGATGAGCGTCAAATACGAGCACTTAAGTCAATGTATAACGTCACACCAGACAGCATGCTGAAAATAGATCAGATTAAATTTTATATGGATGGTATTTTGATCAATACCACCGCGGCTATGAAAGCGCCATATCATATTGATTTGTTAGCGCGGAGTGAAAATCGTGGCTTGAATTATTTTACACAAGCGCGATTAGAAAAGTATTTAAAGGCGTTAGAGCCGAGCGGCTTCGATTTTAATATTCATGCCATTGGTGATAGAGGAGTACATGAGGCACTAAACGCAATTAGTACAGCATCTAACGGTAAAGCTCGGCATCGTCTTACTCATGTTGAGGTTATTGACCCCAGTGACTACAAAAAGTTTGCTGAGTTAGGTGTGATAGCTGACGCGCAAGTAGCAGGTGAATTTGCACAGCCCTCGCACTGGCAGGAAATGCAGTCTCTACTGGGGCGAAAGCGCGCTGGCAGCCTAGTCCCTATCAAGGGCTTACTCGACCATGGCGCAATGCTGACACTCAGCAGCGACTGGAATGTCAGTACATTGAACCCCTTTGTTGGGATTGCGAATGCGATAAGTCGTCAACCTGAGGCCATTTCTTTAGCACAAGCTATTGCGGCATATACGATTAACGCGGCATACGCGATGCGCCAAGATGATATAGTGGGTAGCTTAGAAGCCGGAAAGCAAGCTGACTTTATTATATTGCAAAATAACTTGTTCGAGTTGACTGCTGAAGAAATCAAAGCAACGAAAGTCGAGCAAACTTGGGTCAATGGTAAGCGCCGCAACTAGCAAGATTTATGCTGCTGCATGTAATGCCATTTTTACCAAGCTAAGCCTGATTTTTGAGATAAAATACTCGTTTTCTCAAGCGTTAGGGAGAATTAAGAACGTAGATATGAATTAGCACAGTGCCAATGTAGTGTTGTTATCGTCATGTTTGCGTTTCAAAAATAACGTATGGACTGTGTGGTAATAGTATAGAATGTCACAGTTTAGGTTAACTGGCCTTAACATTGAGCAAGTATTAAGCGAATTGGCATAAGGAAAAGAAATGGAGCAAGCAGTACGCGTTGGAGTTGGTGTAATCATCATGTATAAAGACAAAATTTTACTTGGTGAGCGCATAGGCGCACATGGTGCCAATACGTGGGCGACCCCTGGTGGGCATTTGGAGTATGGGGAAACCATTGAAACATGTGCCAAAAGAGAAGTGCTTGAAGAAACAGGGTTGAACGTAGTCACCGTAGAAAACCTCGGCTTTACCAATGACTTTTTTGCGCAAGAGCAAAAGCATTACGTGACTTTGTTTGTGAAAGCGACGTGTGATGATCACCATGCACAGGTAAAAGAGCCAGATAAATGTAAGCATTGGCGGTGGTTTGCATTGGATGCGTTGCCGCAGCCTTTGTTTTTACCTTTGACTCATTTTTTAGCCCAGCACAAGCTATAAACATGATGAGCAGGCCGGTGTTGACCAGCCTGCTCAAATGCTCATTACAGTGCGGTGCTGAGGTCAAACTCCCTAGAAACACCTAGCGTCGGCAAAAATGTCTCGGATTGAGTTAATTGTGCTTCGATCCCATAGGTTTTGCGAAGCTGCCCTTTATTCAACACGTGTGCAGGTGCTCCCGATGCAACAAGTTTTCCTTTTTCTAGCAGATATACGGTATCGGCAAAACTGGCTGCAAGTGCCAGATCATGTACTACAGCTATTACACCCGCGCCTTGTTTTGCAATGCTTTGTGCTAGCTTCATGACTTGATATTGGTGGTATAAATCCAGACTGGCTGTCGGTTCATCAATCATCAAATAGCATGGTTTTTTTGCGTCTAAATTTGGCAGTAGCTGGCAAAGTACCCGGGCAAATTGTACCCGCTGCTTTTCTCCCCCTGAAAGTCGAGTAAAGCTGCGCTGTGATAAGTGTTCAACAGATAAAATTTGCATCGCTTTTTTAGAGTAGCGGCGCAATGAATCCACAGTATGACTCTCTTGATGGACATAGTGAGCCATATCTACAATTTCTTGTACACTAAATGGAAACTCACAATCATACTGCTGTGTAAGCACTGCTCGCAGATGTGAAAGTGACAAGCTGTCTATGTCGTGCAACCTTTGCTGGTGGTAGGTGATAGTGCCTTCGCTCAAGGTTATATCGCCACATAGCGCTTTTAGCAGGGTTGACTTTCCTGCGCCATTTGGGCCGAGGACAACTGCAACTTCACCGGGGCGAATAGCAAAGTCGATACCACTGAGCAGTGATTTTTTCCCTACTTGTACACTAACTTTGTTGGCAATTAACATTTTACAGCTCCTTCAAACGATATGTTTTAACCAGCATAATGAGAAAAAATGGGCCACCCAGTGCACTGGTAATAAGGCCTATTGGTAATTCAGAGGGAAGAATGAGAGTACGCGCAAGCAAATCGGCTAAACATAATAAGATGGCACCACCAAGCATTGAAGCGGGCAATAAATATCGATGATCAGGGCCGATTAACAAGCGTACTATATGTGGCACGATAAAGCCGACAAAGCCAATTATACCAGTTAGCGCCACTGCGGCACCTGTACACAAAGCGGTAAAGGCGAACACTTTCTTTTTTAGACTAACGACATCTACTCCCAAATGCTTGGCTTGTTGCTCACCTAATAAGTACAAGTTGAGAGGCTGCGCTAAACGGCTGAAGCCAAAACAACATGCCAGCATCAAACACAGCGAAGGAATGATCATCTGAAAGCTGTTTCCAGCAAGCGACCCCATGCTCCAAAAGGTGAGATCACGTAACTGCTGATCTGAGCTAATTAAGGTTAAAATACCTATTACAGCGCCGACAATCGCATTAACGGCTATTCCCGCTAACAAGAGGCTAACAATCGTAAAGCGATTGCCTTGACTAGATAACCGGTAGATGATGCTACACACACAAAGGCAGCCTAAAAAGGCACCAATTGGCACGGCATAAATTCCGTAGTAAGCGGTAAAGTCACTAAGTAATGAGCTTCCAAGCACGATAGTACTAATTGCACCAAGTGCGGCACCACTTGAAATGCCGATTAAGCCCGGATCGGCAAGAGGGTTTCTGAAAATAGCCTGCATTGCTGCGCCACAAGCACCAAGCCCTGCTCCAACAATAACAGCAAGTACGAGCCTTGGCATACGGATCTGCCAGATCACCGCTTGTTCTAGGGTATCTTCATGACTCGAAAAAAGAATAGCGATTAGGCGCTCATAGCTGATGTCTACCCCACCTACTGTCAAGCCAATTACACTAACCAAAACACAGCCAACAGCAAGTCCTGCAATCATCCATTTTCTAGCGACATCTGCGGGGATCAAAGATTGCTCTAGTGCTAGCATTATAGTGACTCATTTACTGGTGCTGACTGAGCAGCTCGGAATCGGTAATCATTTGGCAAAGTGGTGTTAGGGTGGAGTAATGTTGCCAGCTCGACCACAGCTTGAGGTGTACGTGGACCCATACCAAGTAAGTATGTTCCGTCGATTAATAAAACTCGGTTGTTTTTTACTGCATTTGAGAACTTAAAGTGAGGCACTTGGCTTAAATCCGTCGCTTTTTGATCGCCATGACGCCCCATACTAATAATCACATCAGGGTTCATCGCGATAGCTGACTCAGTTGCTAACGGCTTCCAACCCTCAAAATGTGTGGCTGCAACATTGATCCCTCCTGCTGCGGTGATCACCTCATGTGCTGAGTTTCCCGCTCCAGCAACAATTGGCTGACCGCTGCGAAGACTTAATACAAATAACACTTTTGGTTTGTGGTCGACTTGCTCAAGCACGTGTATCAGTGCTTTTCTATCAGCTTGAATATAGTCAATAAGCGCTTGGCCTTTTTGTTCAACAGCTAGCAGTTGTGCAACTTTGGCTATTTTTGCCTCCACACCTGAGAGATTGTCATTCTCACTAAAAATGTGTGTCTGTAATCCAGTATCTTGGAGTTGTTGTAACACTTTGTCTGGGCCTGTATCGGCTTCGCCAAGGAGGAGATCTGGATTAAGTGACAAAATTCCCTCGACATTAATTTTTCTTACATAACCTATTTGTGGTTTTTGGGTGGCAACAGCTGGGAATACACTTGTGCTATCTACACCTACAATGCGCTTTTGCTCGCCAAGCGCATAGATAATCTCAGTGATAGAGCCGCCAGAAACGACAATCTTTTGGTCACTTTCATCAGCAAAGACTGGCTGCAGCAATGTGGCACAGGTAAGTAATCCAAAGGTCAATAGTGCTGTAATTTTAGCTTTCATTACAAATCCAAACTTGTTATATTTATTGCGAATAGTAACAGTTATCATTTGCTTTTATCAATATGAAATTTATTCTCTGTATTGCAGTGTCCATATTTCTACATGGTTTGTGGTGGATATCGCCAGCTAGTGTGGAGCCGCAGTGGAGCGCAGGTGTCAGCGCCCATGAGGTAAGTAAAGTAACTACACCTTTGGTGCTTTCGTTTTCTTCTCCAACACCAGTAACAGCATCTAAGGCTGTGTCTCAGCCAGTATCATCTCAGTTTAAGGGCGTTACTCATGCACTAAAAAAAAGCCAAGACAGTAAGGCTGAAATAAAACCAGAAACGGCGGCGGTACCGCAAGTGCAGGAAAAACCAGTCAAAACTACAGCACCAGAAGAAATACAAGTTGCTAATAAAACAGAACAGATTGAACCCGTAAAACCTGTGGCAGCTCCTATGGACGCGCCCAAGAAAACGACCCAACAACTTGCGACAGCCCAGCGACCGAGCGAAGTCAGTAACAATGACAATACCCCAGTACGACTCAGTAAGTTGCCGCTATTTAAAGCACCAAGGCCCACTTTGAGTTATCCGCTTAGGGCAAAGCGTCGCGGTCTTGAAGGTGTTAGTATTTTTGAGATTGAACTGAATCAAGAAGGAAGGATCACCAATTTAACGTTAATCAAAAGCAGTGGATACCAAAGCCTAGACACCGCTGCTCGGCAAAATGTTGAGCAGTGGCAGTTTCATCCAGTTATTCATAACGGTAGTGCGGTAAAGGCCTTATTTACCGTACCCATTAAATTTTCTCTATCTTAAAGTGAGTATAAAACAATGCAGTCGTGGTTTTCTCAACTTGGGCCGATGCAATGGCCGTTTCTTTGTTTATCAATTATTGCGTTTGCCATCATCATTGAGCGCTGCTGGGTGCTCAGCCAAGCATGGATAAAGGTACGTAATATTAAGCAAAATAAACAGACTTTCAGGGATCAAAAACGTGCCGCATTATGCTTGCAAGAGTATGTTTTTGAATGGCGAAAGCGCTTAGCTATGTTAAGTATTATTGGCACTTTGAGCCCGCTGATGGGACTGTTTGGTACTGTATGGGGGTTAGTATTGATGTTTAAAACAATAGCTAAAACCCAGCAAGCGGTAACACCTGCACTGTTGGCAGACGGGCTGTGGGAAGCCATGTACTCGACAATGGCTGGATTGGCTATCGCAATGCCATGTCTACTCGTTTATGGGGTATTGCAAGCTGTGGTGGATCGATTTCAAAGTGAATTAACACTGTGTATGAACGCCCAACTTTTATCGACGGGTGAAGCACATGCTTGAATTACCAGCTCCGAAAGCCCAGCATCTTGGCGCCGATCTGACTGCGTTGCTAGATGTGTTATTTATCGTACTTGTGTTCTTACTACTCAGTGTGGCGGTGAAATTAAATGTACTTGAGGTGAACTTACCCAGTGCAGGCGAACAAGCTGAAGTTGAATTGAAGCAAACCCCCAAGGTTGTGAGCCTATTGCTTAGCAATGATGAAGTGAGTTACGCCATTGATGAACAACCCTTTAGCGCTGAGCATACTTTAGTGCAAGCGCTCGCGCATCTAGATAGTTCCGAAGCTATTTTTATTGCTGTAGATAAACATGTACCGAGTGAAGCCCTGGTGTCGTTATTTGCAAAACTAAGCGAATTAAATATCCAAGTTGCAAATCTAATTGTTAAAAGCGAATAAAAATAATTACCATTTAGGTTTAGGTGTGTTATATTGCGCCGCGAAAATCATACTTCACTGAGGAAAGCCTGTATTTATTCTATGGGCATTAGGGACAAACAGGGGCAGAGCTGAAGTATGAATACCAATAACGACACTTGGAGTATTCTTATGCGTTTATCTAAATTAACTCTTTTCATCGCGCTTGCAACTTCTGCCACCTGGGTGCAAGCAGCTTCATCTGCTACTCAATCATCCGAAGTAATAAAAACCGATCTTGATGCAGTTACGGTAACTGCCACTCGTACACAAAAAACAGCTTTACAGTCTGCGCAGGCAGTGAATGTTATTTCTTCAGAGCAGATTGAGCGTAAGCTGGACAGTAATGTGTTTGATACCCTAGACACCATTGCAAACGTTTCAGCGAATGGTGGGCCAAGATCGACGGGTCATAAATTTAATATCCGTGGTTTTAGTGACGCAGAGGATGTAATGGTTACCATCGATGGTATGTTGCAGACTTTTGAAAAGTATCGCATGGGAAGCTTATTTACAGATCCTGATCTCTATCGCTCCATTAGCATTAAGCGCGGTACTAGCACAGTACTGCATGGTGGCGGAGCGCTTGGTGGTGTTGTGCAATTTGAGTTAAAAGATGCAGCTGACTTTTTGCAAGATGGTGAATCTGCGGGAGCCAAAGTAAAACTGGGCTATGACAGCAATAATGAACAAAAAAATGGTTCAGTTGTAGCTTTCGCAAGACCCAATGACTCATTGGATATTCTTGGCGCAATAGTCAAGCGAGAGAGTGATGATTGGGAACTTTCCAATGATGAAACGCTAGAAAACTCTGCGATTGAAAATAGTTCTGTATTGCTCAAAGGGGAATACTTTCTTAGCGATGATGCGATTATTGGCGCAAGTTATACACAAACTAAAGACGACCAAAGAACTGAGTTCAATACCACAGATCCCGGCGCATGGGGCACAGTATATCGTGAAGTTGAACAGTCAGTTGCTAACCTCAGCTATGAATATAACCCCGCTAACAATACCTTAATTGATTTGAGTGCCAAAGTTGGTTTCACCAGCAGTGAGGTTACCGAATCTGATGGGGTAGGGATGTTAAAAGACTATATCGGTATTGAGTCAAACTACGAATACAATATCACCACCTTAGATGTAATGAATACCAGTGTCTTAGGGTCACATACTGTAACTTACGGGGTGCAGTATACCGATAAAGAAAGAATTGGAGAAAAGACTGCATTACCCTGTCTAAAAATTAATTATGAGACGTATGCTTGTGAGCAATACGGCACTACTCCAACTATTGCTGAGATGACATCACAACCTGGAGGCACACAAAAACGCTCAGGTGTGTATATTCAGGATGAATTTACTTGGCAGCAACTTACCGTGATTGCAGGGCTTCGTTATGAGCGTTACAGCACCTCGCCAACTGCTAAATTTCAACAAGCTTTTTCAACACTGGATACTAAATTGACACACAGCGACTGGGCAGGAGCGCTTAGCGTAAACTATCAATTGACGCCACAATGGGCTGTATTTGCAAACCGCCAAGAAGGTTTTCGAGCTCCTCTAATTGACGAGTTGTATGACCAATACGGAGGCAGGCAGCCAGGCTTAGAGTTGGACGTAGAATATAGTAACAACACTGAAGTGGGTGTGACTTATCAGGCAAATAACATACTTACAGACAACGACACATTAACCGCACGTTTTATTTACTTTGATATTTCGGTGGATGATGAGATCACATCAGTCACCAGTAACGTTATAAACCCTGTCCCTGCACCGCGTTATGCTAATAGGGCAAGCAACGACAGAGATGGTGTTGAGTTAGAAGTGAATTTTGCAACACCACGTTTTTACAGCAACTTTACCTACAGTGATATTGATGGCGAAGATCAAAATAACGAACCACTTTGGTATTTACCAGCTGATAAAATCGCTCTGGATTTAGGTACATCATTGTTTGATAACTCACTACAGGTTGGCGCGCAAATAGTGCGACGTGGCTCGCGCGATGTACAAGTGATGGATAGAGCAACTAGGCAATATGCTACACAAACGCAAAAGAGTTACACCCTGACTGACTTGTATGCAAGTTGGGACATTAATAGTGCTTTTAACCTAAGAGTAGCCATTGATAATGTCTTTAACAAAGAATACAAACTTATGGCTGGTACAGGTGGTGGCATTGGTGACTATGGCTTTGGCCGTAACATTAAAACCCAGATCAGCTGGCGCTTTTAAGGAGAGATCATGAACCAACTTATTCAAGACTATAAAACGTTACTTGTGGGTGAGCCAAGGCTTCGACCAGTTGATGCTGCAATGCAATTGGGGGTGAGTGAGGCCGAACTGTTATATGCTCAGCTTGATGAACCGGTAACAGCGTCAATAACGCGCTTAGATGAGGCGCAGTTGCCTGAGATTCTCAAAAGCTTAAAAAAATTAGGCAAGGTCATGGCATTGACTCGCAATGGCTCGGTAGTCAATGAGATCAAAGGAGTGTATGAAAAGCTATATGTCTCAGAGAATAACGGGAAATTAAGTGGCATTGCTATTAATCCCGGAGGCATTGACTTAAGGCTATTTTTATATCGCTGGCAAAGTGCCTTTTTAGTTGAAACTGAGCGCCACACAAGCTTCCAATTTTTTGATAAACATGGGTGTGCAGTACACAAAGTATATACGACTGCCGATTCAGATTTTAATGAGCTAGTAAATATAAAAGCACGCTATCAATCGACATCATCGCGCCCATTGACCGTTGTACCTTTTGAGTCAGCAGAGGTTGAATTAACATCACCGAGCACATCGCAGCTAGACAACTTTAGAGCGCAATGGGGTGAACTTGAAGATGTACACCACTTTCCAAAATTGCTAGCGTCGCATCAACTTGAGCGCTTACAAGCACTGGAATTGGTAGGCTCACCATGGAGTTTTGAGCTTCAGAATTTTGCACTTGAAGATATTTTTCAACAGGCAAAAACATTCAAGCAAGAGATCATGGTATTCGTAGGTAATCAAGGTGCGGTGCAGATTTTTTCTGGCAAAGTCGACAACCTCAAACAAGTTGGCTCTTGGTATAATGTGCTAGACCCTGATTTTAACCTGCACATAAAAGCTGATGAGCTAACACGTGCATTTGTGGTTAGAAAACCAACGGATAATGGGGACACTGTGGTGACTTCAATAGAGTTTTTCGATGCCAATCGTGAGACGGTATTAACATTGTTTGGTCGCAGAATTGAAGGCAAAAAACAAACCAACGAATGGCAAGCACTGTGTGAAAGGTTGATCCATAAAGGCCAAGTCGCTGCATAATACTTGAGCTAGTATGAGGCTAGTGATATTGAAGAGGGCTCTATAAACGAGCCCTTTTACTCAAAGGTAGAAAATGGACGCTTTAGCTATCCACGTTGCGGGTTGGTAGTTTTAGTTGGGAATATTGGCTGTGTTACACTCAAAAAAAGTAGCTTTTATTAACTATCTAAAACCTTTTACTATTAAAAAGTGAAAGGAATATTTACGTCATTAACTCTTTTTATTTTTGGTACATAAAGTGAATGAATGTCCTTATATATAAAAGTTTATTTATTAATAGCCATGCTTGAGGTTCATCACTATTGGTTTCAAGCAATTAAGTTAGATCTTATTATACCTCTTCAAATTCAGGCTTTATTAAACCGAAACATTTTAAATCATGAAACTTGCCTTTCCAAAAACCGCTGGATCTTCGAATGCCTTCTTGCTTAAAGCCCAGTTTTCTTAATACGGATTCAGATGCAGTATTTCCAAGCATAGTATCACCTTGGATCCTGTATACCTGACCAAAGAGGGTGTCGTTGTAAAAAGCAAATTGGATAATGGCACTTAAAGCTTCTGATGCTAAACCACTACCCCAATAACAAGAAGATAACTCATATCCAATTGTCGCATTTTTCATATTGGTATTCCAAGAATTAAAACCGCAAGTCCCAACTAACTCCCCTGTGTCCTTATCTCGAATTGCCCATCTTATTCCTGTTTTACCTGCAAACCGTTTATTGAAAAAATTAATAAGCTCTAAAGACTGTTGCTCAGACTCAAAGACATCAATATCATAAAACTTAACTACCTTTTCATCAGAAAAAATCTTAAATAAAGCGTTTTTATCTTCATTTTCAAGTTGGTTTAAAATTAGTCGTGATGTTTTTATTTTTGGAAAATTCACTTTGCCTTTCCTTGAAAAATAACACAAAAATATCTCGATAATATTTTTGGTAGTTTCGCTAAATGCCAAAATTAATTACAAATTAAGAGGTTGTGGAAATTGCAGACTCTCACCAAAACATAATCTCTCTTGCAATAGATGTCCGAGTTATTTTCTCAAGCAATTATTACTACTCAGATACCACTGCATCAATTTCAGTTTCCACCAGCCACTCAGGATCAATGAAACCTTTAACCTCGACAAACGTACAAGCAGGACGCTGAGTCGAAAATAGCTCTCCATGGGCTTTAGCTGCTTGTTCCCACTCTTTGATATTAGTGAGCATTATCCTAGTGCGAATGACATCTTCAATGCTGCCACCAGCTTCTTCAATCGCTTTGAGCGAAATCTCCAAACAATATTTCGTTTGTTCATACACGTTTCCAATAAATACCGTTTTACCATTGGCTATCGGAGCGGTGCCAGCTACGGCTATGTTTTGACCTATACGACACGCGCGAGAGAACCCAATTGGTTCCTCTAGATGAGAACCAGAACTTACCAGCTTTCGCATATTCTTTCCTTAGCGCTATAACAGTAAATAAGCGTTAACTCTTGATTACCCACTTATCTACAATTGAAAAACAAAGCTTAAGCTAAATTTATTATGTAGTTTTAATAACCTATCAGCGATAAATTATAATATCAATGAATAAGTCGCCAATCCACGGACACACACTCCACGCTCAATATAAGTACAAAGTGCAGTAAGAAAGCTGAAGAGAAGTCACAGGTTCCAAGGTTGTACAGATAGAAGTTGCAGTGGGTGCCTGTGTTAGTCTTTATAAATTATCACGACTAGTCAAAATAACACTTACCTTTATGTATTTCATACAATTAACTCCGTAAATGTAAGATAACATCAGCCTCGATTCTGCTTAAAATTGAGCGCCCACAATCAGATTCAAGGTCAATTTCAACCCAGCCATCCGAACCCATAAATTCAGCATGAGAGAAACTGATCGCTGCAGTCACTGGCATAAAACCTTTTAATCTGAATATCCCTATTGGGGTTTGAATTCTAGTGATTGTAAATTCCATCTACATTTCTCTGTGGCGATCTTGTAAAAGTAAGATAACAAAGAACTTTGGCAAGCTCTAACAATTAATTTTAGAGCTTATATCATGAAGAACTCATACGCGAAGAAAAGTGCGCTACGTACAGTCAACTCAGTAAATGTATTTTATTAGTCTAAACTATGAGTAAGCAGCTGGTGGCAGGTGTACTTATGAGAATACAACTCATCTACCTTGTTTTTTTATTCACATTAACTTCAATACAAGCACAGCCAAAAATAACTAAGCTGACAGGTGGGCATAATGCGTGGCCACCCTATATCGAAGAAAACGGCAAGGGTCTTATCAATGATATTGTGTCGGCAGCCTTTCGAGCACAAGGAATTGAATTTGAAATAAAAACCGCACCATTTAGCCGTATTGTGATGATGGTTGAAGATAGACAAATAGATTTAGTCGTGGCGCTTTGGACAACCGAAGAAAGGCGTAAAAACTTCTTATTTAGCGCGCCTTACTTTTACAATGAACTGGTACTAGTCAGTAAAAAGACCAACTCAATCGACTATCAGGGGCTTGAAAGCTTGCGTTATCGAAGTGTAGCGACTGTTCGAGGGTATGGTTATCACGTATTACTCGATAGTATTGATGAATTAGGCATAATCGATGTACTTAATTTACACACTTGCTTGGAGCAGGTGAATAAAGGAAGAGCTGAAGTTGCCATTGCAGATTATCTTGCGTTTGAATATGAGCGCTCAAAAAAGCTTGAATACAATCAACTACAAGCGTATCACCCTGCGCTTATTCACTGGCCGCTTCATATAGGCGTGAGCATGTTGCACCCCAATGCCGACCAGATCATTAAGCGCTTCAACCTTGGTCTTGCCCAAATCCAAGGAAGTGGTGAATATAATAAGATCTTGTCCACGTACATAGAAGATAATCGATTTAAAGTGGCTTTGAGCACCGTCCCTTAACTTCCTTTATATAGTATTCACAATAATATATATAAAAATATTGTGTTAGTTTTTAACTTGTTACCATCATAAATACCGGATTTGAGTTGTCATAGAGAGCGTTTTGAACAGTTAATAATCCAAGTTTTAAAAATAAGACGAATAAAGCGCCTCATGTTGTGGTCAAATATCTTTGAATAAGATAAGCTCGCCGCCAGTTATGTGACTGGCTAGAAATAATAGTAAAGTTCAAACAAGGATGTATTTTACCCCGATTGTTCGCATGTTACGCGTCGCTGTTGCTTGTGTTCGTTTACCTTACATCCTGTCTCACCCTTTGCGCCATCAAAGCCAGTTTGTAGTACACACAACCAACAAGGAAACCGCATCATGACTCAACACTATTTTGGCAATTGGTATAATGATTATACCTCAGGGAATCTAACTGTATTGAAAAACGCATTGGAAGCGGGAGATACCAAAACAGTGGCTGCGCTTAGTGAAGAATTATTTGATAGTTATCTTGATGTAACCGCAGCGTTAGAGATAAAAGAAATTGAAAAATATGCTGAAATAATGGGAGATGTGCTCACTGATATCAAGCTTGATGTTTGCATGGGAGAATTGGTGGATCACCATCAGCCAGATTATATTGAAATGGCTTGTCGCAATAGTATTGCGCTTGGAATTGGCTTCCCATTTTATGACTATTACTCAACTGAAATGACCGCAAACCGAATGGAGTTTGATGTTGAGTTTTTCGAAAGTACAGTTGAGCCTGGTTTCAAGCAATTGCATCAAGCTGGGAGAATGTCTATCACTGTATTTTTCAAATTAGTGTGTGATATCGTGGGTTATCTAGATCCCATTCCATATACAGCTGATTATCTGTTCCGTTTACTACAACGTCCTGAGATTGACATTAGTACGTTTTCAGAAGAGGAATTCACCGAGTGCCTCGACGTATGCTTCGGTTTTTATCATCTTAACCCTGAAATTTTCCGCTTGTTTGTAAAGCAAGCCAAGGGTCGTAAGGCGACCGAATCAACCGAGGTATGGCAAGAATCTCGGGAGTATTATTTAATCACCTATCAGTTCACTTCATCTTTCGGTGAACGCTGTGCTTGGTATGAACACGAGGAATCATACATTGCTGCCTTCACTGAGCTTAAACATAGCGGAATAGTTTCTGATGTAGAGGCAGAGGTTGTCGATTGTCTAAGAGCGGATCGGCTAGATAAGTTAGCAGAAGTGTTTATTAACGCATAAACAAATACTATCAGATAAAACTTATTGGTTTTATTTGGTCAACATGCTGCGAAATTAGATAGCAGACACCCATCGTAATATAGATACAAATTTGAGAGGGTGTCTGTGTTAATTTGCTTTAACTCTCATTATTGCTTTGAATTAACTTTGGGTTGGCTAGCCTTTTATATAGTATTTTTATATCGACATACTTGTGTAGCACTAACTTTATAATGTTCGACGATTGAATCGACTGAAACTTCAAATTGTAAAGATATGTCGATATAACAGTTCGGATCTGTTTTACTTGCTATGGTATCTAATGTTACGTAGTTAGAAGTGCCAGTAAGGCTTTTTATCATAGTAGACTTTTTGTCTTCTTTTGGTGTGTTAGAAGATAACCAATCTTTAAAATCATTATAATTATTGGATTTTTGACGTTGTTCTTCGATTTTAGCGTTCCACTCATCTACTACTTGTTTGCTAATTTTACTATCTACTTTTTGTTGTTCAGAGCACCCTAGCAGGTTAACCAATACCAAAAGGATAAATAAAAG
This sequence comes from Pseudoalteromonas sp. J010, assembly GCF_003934235.1. Taxonomy (NCBI): domain Bacteria; kingdom Pseudomonadati; phylum Pseudomonadota; class Gammaproteobacteria; order Alteromonadales; family Pseudoalteromonadaceae; genus Pseudoalteromonas; species Pseudoalteromonas sp. J010. Next base: position 193,488 of record NZ_RDBW01000019.1, read on the forward strand.
CGAGTCACGCCGTATAGTGATATAACGCCCGTTAGAGCGATAGGTTAGCAGTTTAAATCCAAACATCATTTTCAGCAGTTAGCTCGCCAACTCTTTCACCTGTGTTGATAACACCCCTTGGCTCAACGAGTAACACCTTACACTCCGCTCTAGCGGATGGCTTGTGTTCAACACCTTTGGGGACAACAAACATTTCGCCCTCTGCAAGCGCAATTTCACTATCTCGAAACTCGATTACCATTTCACCCTCAATCACTAGAAAAACCTCATCAGTGTCATCATGCTTGTGCCAAGTAAAATCATCTTTAAATTTGGCTAATTTAAATTGATAGTCGTTCATTTCAGCAATAACTTTGGGAGCCCAGAATTCGCTGAACATTGAAAATTTTTCTTTTAAATTGATTTTTTCTTTCAAGTGAAAACCTCTCTAGATTGAACTAACTAATACTTTTCTCAATGACGGTAAAATAGCTGGGCAAATCAGCGTAGCTTTTGCTTTGGCTTAACGATGTACCCATTACACCTAAAGCTGGTTACATAAGCAATTATATTTTTATACATATATTGGGTGTACTGTATTTTCCTGAGTTGGTAAATGACCATTTTAAGGGGTAAAAATTACAGGCTACCCACTACAGCATAGATGCAAATTGTGGTGGGTGTCTGTGTTAGGGTATGTTGCTGTTTCGCTTCAAATCCAGCGGCGAACTTTTCTACAGTATGCTTCATATTCTCTACCAAACTTGGCGTGCATCATTCGCTCTTCGTACGGTATATACCATCTATCAGTTATTAAGAAGAAAGCAGCTGTCAGTAACAAAGATGAAAGAGAGCCACCTAAAAGTATAGCAAAACCAAATATGGCGATAGTGAATCCAAGGTACATCGGGTTTCGAGTATATTTATAAATCCCACTTGCTACCAAGACCGTTGGTTCATCAAACGCCATAATGTTAGTCTCGAGTTTTTTTGAATAACTTTTTACCTGTCATTGAAATGACAAAGCCAATACCAATAATAGATATGCCAATTAGGTTATATGGAAAACCGAATGAATGTGGGAAGCCTGCTGCTCAGCAAATAAGGCCCATAGCAATAATAAAAATTAAGAACAAAAATGGTGGTAACAGCATTTTCATCTAAGCACTCCTTTGATAAAGCTTGAGCATACAAGAATCATTTTATCAGTACCTTGACCTATGTTAAGCCTATCTCGCGACGAATACACGAGAGCGTAACATTCGTAATACCTAAATACATCGCAATACGGCGAAGGGCATACACTGACAGTCATCACTGAATGTATTTAGAAACGCCCCTTCGCAGATAGTAAAATAAAGCCAGCCTCTCTCTTTTCTTTCTTCCACACTCAGTGTTTTAACATTTTGCGCACTAAGTCTCCCCAACTATTATTTAGCTTATACTTGCAAAATCCCTGCCTTTTCTGACCAAGGATTTATTGCGTTCGTTGCCACTTTGATCAATATAAAAATACCGATCTACACCACAAAGAACAAAGCGGACATCGAGGGGAAAATCGCCATTTGAAAAGATGTACTCCTTTGAACAGCAGTGCCTGCAACTAAAAAACACGAGCGCGGTGCTCATATCTGAAGAGCTTATAGTAGAATGTGTTATGTAGGCGTTTTATTCAGTGGTTGCAATAGTGTTACCTCTACTAAACAAACAAATTAAAAAGCACTACGCTTTATTCAGGTATGGGCAACCGTAGTACTTAAACGCTTTCATATCACGCTATATTGTTAAAATGCTAACTGTTGCGGATCACTTAATTAAGCGAATTGCTATAAAAGCGCTCTAACTTATCTAAAAAATCATGCAGCTTTTGATTCATTTCTTGGTAGTCATGATTAAGTAATACCTCTGGTTCGTCGACAAATCGATAGTGAGACGCTTTAGTTAAGTCCTCATTTGCCATAAGTAATGCGACGACTTCTTTCGTTAACTCCATATGGCACTGAAAGCCATATACCAACTCTTGATAGGCGACAATTTGCCTTGGGCACCCCTCGCTATATGCAATTACTTGTGCTCCATTGGTAAGCCCTGGCATATCATTATGCCAATGACCCACATCCAATACTTGCCCAAAATGACTAAATAGCGGGTGTTGCATCCCGGCTTCTGTCAAGGTTATCGGGTATTTTCCGATTTCACGTTCAGGGCTAGGTTCAAATGTTGCTCCTAGTGCTTCACCAATAAGCTGGGCTCCTAAGCATATACCAAGCACAACTTTTCCTGCTGTAATGGAGCTTAAAATGATAGCTTGCTCACTTTTAGCATCGAAATGTGGGCATTGTTCAATCGTTGTTGACGGATCTTGAGGGCCGCCCATTACTATTAAAAAATCTATGTCTTCGATACTTTTTGGAAGTGGTTCGGCTTGATAAACTCGTGAGTAGGTGATGGTGTGGCCGCGTTTTTCAGCCCATACTTCATAGGCACCGGGCGCTTCAAAATGTTCATGGATGATAAAGTGAATATTCATCTTTCAACCTTTCGATTAATGTAAGCTATAGATGTTATATCAAATTATCATGGCGTCATTTATAATAACTGACGTTTAATGTTGATAAGTCGCCAAGATGCAAGCA